>JAYVXB010000419.1:0-15762 GCA_043785585.1 Deltaproteobacteria bacterium
CGTGAGAGCGCCCACGCCCGCGCCGAGCTCGACGACGCGCGCGCGCCCGACCTCGGCGTCGGCAACACACGCCGCCGCGATCGCGCGCGTGACGTGCTCGGCGACGAGAAAATTCTGACCGAAGCTCTTCTTCGGTCGGAGGCCTGCGTCGCGGAGGAGCGCGCGCGAGTCGATACCCTTCACGCGGCGCCTTTGTCGGCGGGCGGATCCGCGTCGACGTGCGGCGCGGCCATCTTCGCGGGGCGCGCGCCGAGCGAAATGACCTTCACGCCGAGCTGTCGAAGCAGCCGCTCTCCGCGCGTGCGCGACGCGCGCGCCCGCACCCGCACCGCGTCGTCGACCGCGTCTCGAACGTCGACGGCCGCCGCCACGTTCGGCGAAGCGGTCACGCCGACGCTCGGCTCGAACGATGGCGTGGTCCATCGGATCTCGCAACGCTTGGCCTTCACTTTTCGGATCGCCTTCAACGCGGGGCCCGTTCGGCTCGGCGCGGGGGCCCATACATGAACGACGCTCGGTCTCGGCTTCTCCGCGACGAGCTTTTCGAGCACCTGTGCGATCGCGGCTTCGGTCTTCTCGCGCTCGCCGTCGACACGCGGCGGGAGCTCGATGCCGAACGCGGCGACGTAGTGACGGAGGGTTTGCTCGCGTGGCGTACGCGCGAACGGCAGGCGCGGTGCGAACGGCGCGCGCACACGAAGGGACTCGGCGCGGCGAGCGAGCGCGTCGAGGTCACCCTTCACGATGTCGACGAGCCCACGCGGATCGAGCGGCCTCGCGTGCTCGGCGACGCGCTGCGCGACCTCGACCTCGTCGAGCTCGGACCGATCCGAGTCGACCATGCTCGCCGCGCTCGCGAGCGCGCCTGCGATCCGCGACGCGTGCGCCGCTCCGCCGCCCGGATCGATCCACGAGCGGAGGCGCGACGCCGTGACGACGAGCCCGACGTGATCGCCGCGACCGAGGTGACGCGCGGCGAGCGCGCCGAGCTCGTCGACGCCCGCATCGAGCGGCGCGCGCCCCGACGGACCCGCCCAGAGCTCCACCGACGCGTCGAGCACGAGCCACACGACGTCGCGCTCTTCGCGCTCCATCTCGCGGACGAGGAGCTGTCCGCGCCGCGCGCTCGCTTTCCACGCGATCCGCTTGAACGCATCGCCAGGGACGTGCTCGCGCAGCTCGCGCAGCTCGTCGCCTTGGCCAGCTTGGTTCGACGCGCGCCCGAGCTCGGACGATCGGCGCGACCGTCCGCCGCGCGGCGACGTGATCATCGTGTGAAGCGCGCGAGGGAGCACCTCGACGCCGAACGGGTTCGCGAACAGGAGCGGCACCTCGTAGAGCCCTTCGCCACCCGCCGGCGTGCCGCGCACTTCGAGCGCGAGCCCGTGCACGCCCCATCGCCCGACGCGCTTCGTGGTCACGCGGACGTCGATGCGAACGCGCGCGCCCGCCGGCAGATCGACGACCGTCGGCTCGATCTGGACATCGAGCATGCTCGACGCGATCGGGCGGATCGCGACGCCGCGCACCTCGTCGATGCCGCGGTTGCGGAGCTCGGCCTCGAGCAGCACGTCGCCGCCGCGCGCCGTCCGCGCGACGCGCTGCGAGCCCGTCCACACCATCTCGAACCCTGCCGCGCGAAGTCGCGTCACAGCCACGAGCGCAAACGCGCGCCCGACCGCGACCGCGAGCACCATCGCGCCGCCGAACGCCACGACCGGCGCCATCCGCGCAGCGGCACCGAGCGCGACGAGCGCAGCACCCGCGACCGCGATGTGAAACGTCGATCGCGTCGGGTGGAGCTGCACGACGACGAGCTTAGCGCTCCCTTGCCGCGGCCGACACGGGGAGCTCGTAGAGGTAGAAATTCTCGGCTTCGATCATCGAGTCGTAGAGCTCCGCGATCGTCTCGAGGGAGCGAGCGCGCGCCGCGTCGGGCGCGATCGGGCGGTTGACGATGATGACGACGCTGCGCCGCTCGGTCGCGGCGACGCCCGCGGCGAACGCGAGGACTTCGTCGTCGGAGAGGTTGGCGAGACGGCGCGCGGTCGAGGGCGTGACGTATGAGGTCTTGCCTCCCGTGCGCGGGTTGTAGATCGCGTCGTGACCCAAGTAGCCGATGACGGTCTCGGCCGCGTAGTCGGGCTCGCCGACCATCGGTGCGTCGGTGAGGCCGCGCGCGCGAAGGACGTCCGCGGCGCGCGCTCCCGACGAGAAGACGTAGCGGCGGTCGAAGGTGAGCGCGATGACGGCACCGGCGACGTGCACGATGAGGATCACCGTGAGCGTCGGGCGGAGCGCGGCGTCGCGTAGCCGCCTCCACCCCGAAGCGTTGCCGTCGCGCGTCGAGCCCCGCGCGAGCCAAGCGCCGAGGACGAAGAGCAAGAAGAAGAATCCGTGGTGCCGCGTGTCGCCGAGATAGACGAACGCGAAGAGCGCGAGCAATGCCACGGCGCCGAGCACGAACGACACCCACGCGATCCTGGCTCGCGTCAGCAGGAACGCGAGCCAAAGCAGGATTCCGCACGAGACGAACGGCGCGACCTTCGCGAACGGAGGCCACGCGAAGAGCACGTTGTCGTTCCAGAAGAAGAACGTCGGCGGCGGGACGGCGAAGAAGGCGCGCGTCGGAAGTCCGAGCACGACCGCGGGGGCGGCGCGAAGGCCCGGAGACTCGACGATCGAATCCGCGGGCGGCATCACTTGCAGAATGCATAGAATGGCTCCGAGAGCGCCGAGCGCCACAGTCGCGGTCGCACGCGGCCACGCGATCTCGGGCTCGCGGCGGCGTTCGACGATCTCGAGCGCGAGCGCGGACGTGTATGCGACGCCGACGATCATCGCGACGACGTTCGCCTGCGTCAGCAGAAAGACGAGCGCGCCGTGAACGACCGGCCGCGCGAAGCGCTTCGGATGATGAATGCAGACCAGGACCACGAAGAGGAGACCGAGCGCGTAGCAGCGGCGAATGACCGCGAGCTCGTAGAGCGGAAAATATCCGAACGCGAAGAGCGCCCGCTGCAGACGCGTGAACGGCGCGTGGCGCGCGACGAGGAAAACGGTCGTCGTCGCGATCGCGACGTGAACGACGGTCATCGCGATCGGCGCGCGCGTGATGCGCGTGAGCGGCATGAGGACGAGGTGCCAGAGCGCGGGATGACCGTCGTAGCGCATGTTTCGCAAGAGCTCGAACGGCGTCGCGCTGTCGCGCGCGAGGAGCCACGCTTGCATCTCGTCGCGCCACATCTCGTGGTGTGCGGCGCCCCACGACGCCAACGCCACGAAGATGGCGGTGACGATCCACGGGAACGCGGCGTCGAGCGGTCGCGGCTACGGAGCGACGCGGGGGCGACTCGGGAGGGGCACGGCGGCCGAGCCTACGCTGAGCGCGCTCGCAAATCAGACCGCGCGCACTCCACGTCGGTACGCGACCTTCGCGAGCACCTCTTCGATGACCCGCTCGCGCGCGCGCGCGTCGCCTTCTGCGTCCGCCGCCATGATGAGCCGATGCGCGAGCACGAACGGCGCGACCGAGCGTACGTCGTCCGGCGCAACGAACGGCCGCCCCGCGAGGAGCGCCGACGCCTTCGCCGCCTGGACGAGCCCGAGCGTCGCGCGCGGGCTCGCGCCGAGCGCGACCTTCGGATGCGATCGCGTCGCGTTGGTGAGCGCGACCGCGTAGTCGTGCAGATCGTCCTCGACGTAGACGCGCCCTGCGATCTGCTGGAGCGAGATCACGTCGCGCGGGCTGAGCACGGGGCGCGCGACCGGCGGATCGACGCCGTACGTGCGGAGCATCTGCACCTCTTCGCGCGGCGATGGATAGCCCATCGCGATTCGCACGAGGAAGCGATCGATCTGCGCCTCGGGAAGGGGATACGTCCCCTCGAGATCGATCGGGTTCTGCGTCGCGAGCACCAGAAACGGCAGCGGCAGCTCGAAGCGATCGCCTTCGATCGTCACTTGCCGCTCTTGCATCGCCTCGAGGAGCGCCGACTGCGTCTTCGCCGGCGCGCGGTTGATCTCGTCGGCGAGGACGACGTTGGCGAACACTGGGCCCGCGCGGAGCGTGAACGTGCCGTCCTTCGGCGACAGCACGTACGTCCCCGTGATGTCGGCGGGCAGCAAGTCGGGCGTGAACTGAATGCGTCGCGACGAGCAGCCGAGCGCCATCGCGAACGCCTTCACCAGCGTCGTCTTCGCGACGCCCGGCACGCCTTCGAGCAGCACGTGCCCGCGCGCGAGGAGCGCCATCAGCATCATCTCGAGCGCGCGTCCCGACCCGAGGTACACGCGGGCGACCTCGCGGCGCAGCTCCTCGACGCGCTCTTTCGCGGCGGCGATCTCGTTGGTGGCGACGGCGGTCACGTGGGCACGCTCCTCGAATCGGTTCGATCGTGGTGGCGCGAAGGTTGCGAAGGTCCAGTGCCGGCCTTCCGCTCGTGCGCCGCCATCAGCAAGTCCCGCATCCTACCAGCCATCTCGAGGACCTCGCGATCCCGGATGCGCTGCATCCCTGCGCGGTGGAGACCATGTCGTGCCAGCGCGCCCGTCTCCACGTCGCATAGGCGTACCAGAATGCTCTTCAGCGTGCGCAATTCGGCCGTCTCGAGGAGGTGTGCCGACTCGAGCTTGAGGATGAGCGCCTCGTGCCCGGGCGAGCCTTCGAGATCGAGCAGCGCGCAGAGATCCTCTTCGATTGCGCTCTTCAGCTCGAGCATTGCGAGGACGCGCGACGTGCTCGGCGCGCCGATGACCGCCGCGTGCCCAGCCACTCCCCCTTGCACGACGAGCGGGATCCCGCGGACGAACCGCGGCGGCGTCGCGCGGTGCGTCTTGCCGGCGCGCGAGCCGATCCAGAGAACGATCGCGAGCCCGATGAGCACCGCGAAGACGTACGCCGCCGCGGGTGGCATCCCTTCGCGGCGCACTTGCTCGAGCGCGTCGGTGAGCGCGCGCTTGAAGTCGTTCAGCTGATCCCAGAACGCCGACTCGCCGCCGAACGTCCCTTTCTGCTCGAAGTCGCCGATCGCGAAGAAGACGCGCCCGCCGCGCTTTCCCCAGGTGTCGTCGTCGGTTGCATAGTGCAACATTCCGCGCGCCAGGGCTTTGTTGCCTGGGTAGCGGAGCATCGAGTTGATCACGATCGATGCGTCGCCGATCGCGAGGAAGCGCCCTTGCCCGACCGCGCCCGCCTCGCCGAGGAGCACCTCCGGCTCGCCGAGCGCGCGGAGCTTGAGCACCGGCGACAGATCCGGATGCCGCAGCCCCGTCGGATGATTCGTGACGACCTTGCCGACGCCCTGCACGACCGGGTGGTTGCTCGCAGGCTCGGCGATCGCGAACTGAGGATTGCCGCGGAGTGACTCGGCGGGGCGTTGCGGCGCCGGTACGCGCGCGATGCCGAAGTGACGGAGCAGAGCGTCGCCCGTTCCGAAATCGTCGAGGAGGACGACGCGCCCTCCGTGACGCATGAACGAGCTGAGCTGCTCGGCGTCGAGCGTGCGCTCGGGGTGCACGATGACGATGGCGTCTTCGCGCTTGAGCTCGTGCATGTCGAGCATCTTGGCGACGACGACGCGCCCTGCGCCGAGCTCTTCGCGCGCGATCTCGATGAAGTCCGCGCATCCCTCCCAGTCGGCGCCGGCAGCATCGAACGGCTTCGCGTGCGCCGCCTGCGTCAACGAGAGGAAGAGTGCGAGGAAGAGCCAGAGCCTTCCGGACGAGAGGGACGACGAGATGGAATCCCTGGTTTGCACGTCTAACGAGGCAGAGTAGCCGAGACCCGGTAACGCAGCGCGCATCAACTCGCTTCCACTGTCTCGTGTGGTCTTGACCCTGGCACCCGTGTTGCTAACTTTTTCGAGTAAGGGCAAAAGGCGCGTAGGCTTTCGTAGTGCTTATCCGTGGGCAGCTCCCCGAAGGAGGTCCCCGATGCTCCCTCCGTTCATCATCGAGCAAATTCGCAAGCGGGAAGAAGAAGAGCGTGCGCGGAACGAGCAGCAGCAGCCTCAGCTGGAGCTGCCGGTCGATCGCCCGCGTCCGCGAACACCCGCGGCGACGCCCTCTTCGCCCGAAGACGGCGGCGAGCGCGGAGTGATCATCGTCGAGCTTCTCTGATCGCCTTGTGGACGAGGCGCTGAACGAGGCTGCCGTCGGCGGCAACTTCTCTCCTCGACACCATCCACCCCCCTGACTAGGCTCCGCCGCGATGACCCCGCCCGGCCGATCGGGCCTTCGGCTCCTTCCGATCCTTACGAAGCGCCTCGTTGCATCCTTCGTCGCCGTGACGGCCACCGTCACGTTCGGCCTTGGCGCACCCGCGTGCTATTCCGCCGGCGACGGGACCTCGCCGCCAGGCCAGCAGATTTACTTCCCGGTCGGGCTCGTCGTGTCCAAGGGCGGCAGCGTCCTCTACATCGCGAACTCCGACTTCGATCTCCAGTGGAACGGCGGCACGGTCCAGAGCTACGACCTCGTGCAGGTGCGCCGCGACGCGGTCATCGCGATCAAGGATCCGACGCTCCTCGCCAGCCCGCGCGAGAACGCGACCCGCTCGTGGCCCAACGGGATCCTCACGCGACCGTTGCCGGCGCCGAATCCATGCCCGGCCGATCCGCCCGTCTACCAGAGTGACGGGTCCGGGACGCGGCAGCCACTCGGAGAGGCGTGCTCGCCGCCGGTCGACGCGACGTACTACGTTCGCGACTCGGTCGTCATCGGCGCGTTCGCGACCGACATGCGCCTCTCGTGCGCGCAGGCCAGTCTGCAGCCGTCGCTCTGGCCCGTCCTGCCGTGCACGCGGACGCGCCTCTACGTTCCCGTCCGCGGCGATGCGTCGCTGACGTGGGGCGACGTCCCGGCCGACGAAGGCGCGCACACTCACCCGGCACCGAAGGACACACCCGATTCGTACCCGCCGTTCAAGATCGACTGCGGCACGCGCGTGAACGGGCGGTGCGATTCCGCGCATCACGCGGGGAGCGATCCGTACGAGGCGAACAACACGCGCCACGTGACGATGCCCGGCGAGCCGTTCGGGATGGCGGAGAGCGAAGACGGGAGCTCGGTCGTCGTCACCCACCAGACCGACACGAAGGTGAGCTTGCTGTCGACCGGGTTCAACCCGGCGATGCCTGGGCCGCCGATTGACTCGCCGTCTCTCCAGTTCGTGCTCGACGGGCTGCCGGTCGGCGGCAACGGGATCGCCACCGTCCCGCACGATCCGGATGCTTTCCCCGCGTCCGGTCCCGACAAACCGCCCAACCCCGCGTTCGTGCTGACGACGCGCGCCGCCGCGGAAGTCGACCTCCTCCGTTTCTATTACGACCAGGGCGCTGGCCCGGGCGTGCCGCCGGAGTCGTCGCTCCATCGACCGTTCCTCACGAGGGAATCGGTCTTTCCGATCACGGCAAACGCGGGGAGCAGCGACTCACGCGGTCTCATCATCGATCCCACGCCGCGCATTCGTTGCAAGCAGGCGCTCGCGGCCAACGCGACCGCCGCCCAAAAAGAGCAATGCGCGCGCCGACCGGCACGCGTCTTCATCACCAACCGCAGCCCGGCCACGCTCCTCGTCGGCGAGATCGGCGAGCCCGCGGTCGGCGGCGGCAGCGGCTACGACGCCGATCGCATCGTCATCTACCAAAACATCCCGCTCACGTTCGGCCCGTCGCGCGTCTACCTCGCGCCGATCGTCGACGCGACTGGACACCTGGCCTTGCGCGTCTTCATCGTCTGCTTCGACTCGAGCGCGCTCTTCGTCTTCGATCCCGACGCGGGCGTCGTCGAGAACATCATTCGGGTCGGGCAGGGGCCGTTCGCGATGGCGTTCGACCCGTTCGATCTCGAGCAGGTGGCGCGCGGCGATGCGGTCAACGACGATCCGCGCCTCGCGTCGGCGGATCCGGATCTCACCGTCAAGACGTACCGGTTCGCGTACGTCGCGAGCTTCACGAAGTCGTTCGTTCAGCTCATCGACCTCGACAACTCGCGCATCAAGAAGGACACGTTCGAGCGCGTCGTCTATTCGCTCGGGCAGCCCACGTTGCCGAAGGGGACGCATTGACGTCGATGGCTCGCTCTCGCTTCGCAGGGCTTACTCACGCGCGATCGCTCGCTCGCGCCGCGAGGCTCGGCGGTCTCGTGTCGCTCGTCGGTGCGATCACCGTCGTCGCGCCGCTCGCGTCGACCAGCTGCTCGTCGACACCGGTCAACGTCCCGGTCCGCACCTTCGAGCGCGCGCAAAAAGTCGACGTCGTCTGCTTGCAGGTCTTCGCTCCGGATCCGGCGAACCCCGGCTTCGAGATCCCGATTCGCGCGAAGCCCCTGCGGCAGGCCGAGTGCGCGCCCGTCGGTCCGGGCGTCGACGGCCATTTGCTGCCAAACCATTTGTTCGCGCTCGTGACGCAGACGACGCGCGGCGAAATCGCGCTCGTCGATCTGACGGCGGGTTGGGTCGTCGACGAGGATCGCTCGACACCCGGCATCAACTTCATTCCGGTCGGCGCGTTGCCGACCGACGTCGCCGTCGCGCCCGATGGCGTGATGTCGTTCGTGTCGACCGCCGAGCCGAACAAGCCGGCGCTCTACGGCATCCCGAGCGATCGCGCGCTCGGCGATTCGCAGTGGCCAGTTCCGTTCACGATTCCGCCGCCGCTCACGTTGCCGGCGTTGCCCGCCTGCTCGTTGCCGCAGATTCCGGTCGCGCTGGCGATCATTCCGCGCGCGGGCGCTGCGCCAACGGGTGGCGACGCAGGGAGCGAAGCGGGCGTTGGCACCGACGCAGGTGCGGCGGTGACGGCGGACTACGAGGTCGCGGCGATCCTCGCAGGCTCGGGCGGCGCACGGGCGAAGATGGTCACGATCGATCCGCGGCCGCTTCTTCGTGGCGCGGGCGTCGACGTGGGTGCGGGGCCCAAGGTCGATCCGGGATCGCTCGAGCCGTGCCCCGTGACGTCGGTGGTCGAGCTCGGGAGCGCGCTTCCTTCGTCGATACCGACGGGCAAGCCGTGGGACGACGGTGTGAAGTACGTCGATGGCGGCGTGGATCTCGCGCCGACCGAGCCACCGCTCGCGGCGGCCTGCGCGACGACGATGGTCGACAGCGGCGCGCCGGACGCGAGCGAAGCGGGCGTGACCGACGCGGGCGTGGCCGAAGCAGGCGACGCGGCGATCGCCGACGCAGGCGTACCCGACGCGCCCCCGATCGACTTCGGTCCGCTCGATCCGCCGCGTCCGACGGCCCTCGTATTCGACGACCAAAACAAGATCCTCTACGTCTCCGACGATGCGCTGCCGCTCATTCACGCCATCGACGTGTCGGTGCCGGGCGCGCCGCACGAGCTCGCTCCGCTCGTCGCGTCGAGCGTCGACGCGCCGTCGCGAAAAGTCTCCGTCGGCGCGCTCGCGATCAGCCCCGCCACCAGCGAGTTCAAGCGCTTTCTCTATGCGGTCGACAAGAAGCAGGGGAGCCTCCTCGTCTACGACGTCACGCTCGGCGCGGCGTCCGCGAAGGTTCCGCTCGTTCGTCCGCACCCCGAGCTCAATCCGTTCCAGCCGATCGATCGCCTCGTCTTCAACGCGCCGGTCGCGGCGGTCGCCTTCGTGCGAAGCGACTGGCCGCTGACGCAGAAGAACGGCCAGCCGCTGACCGCGGCGAAGACGGGCCTCATCTGCAATCCGAACCCGAACGCGCACTGCATCGCCGGTGACCCCAAGGTGGGCAGGCCGGACGACACGCGGCCTGGTTGCGTCGGCGTCGATCAGACCGCGCTGACCGCGTTCGCCGACACGGACCAGGCGCTCGGCGCGAGCTACACGCCGAGCTCGGGGCTCATCGCCATCACGCTCGGGCCGTACCGACTGCGCGGCATCTTCGCGCTCGTGACGCTCTCCAACGGGCAGATCGTCGTCATCGACGTCGACGACTGGGACGCGCCGTGCCGCCGTCCGGATCCGCTCGGTCCCGACACCACGACCGGCACCTCCCAGCCCAGCGCGCTCGCGGCTGCCGAGCCGGTCGCGGCGGACCCGAGCGACACCGATCCGTACCACGCGCCATCGTCGTTGCAGACCGCCGCAGGCGTGAGCGTCGCGACGACGTCGCTCGAAGCGTTCTTCCCCGTGTCGGCGCCCCATCGGCCGCGCTCGTCGTTCTTTCTGCGCAACGATCCGACCACGGGCCTCCATGTTCCCAACGTCGTGTCCGTGCCGCAGCTCATCTTCCAGAACGCCGCGCGGACGACCACGGGTAACGACGGGCTCGCGAATCCCATCCTCTTGCCGACGTTCTCGAACCTCGCCGATCCCACGTACACCAAGAACCCGAGCGAGCCGAATCCTGCCAACCGCCAGTCGACGCTCGCGCCGCTCGGGAACCCCAAGACGCCGTTCACGACTCCGTTCTCGCTTCCGGTCTCCGACACCACGCCGGGCGTTCGCTTCTCGTGGGAGAACCCGCAGGTCCACGTCGATCAAGATTGGCAGGTCACGTACGAAGGCGTCTTGCCTGGGTTCGACGGCATCGCGGCGGCGGTCGCGACCACGCCGGGCGATGCGACGGCGTACTCGTCGCTGACGCTCTCGGTGCCGAACGGCCTGCTGTGTCGTCTCGGGATCGAAGACGCGCGCCTCGGCCACGATCGCGTCGACGCCGAGCTCGCCGAGATGCAGCGTCTCGGCATCCCGCAGTACGTCGATCCGTACAAGTGGACGGGCGACTACGTTCAGCTCGCCGACGACATCCTCCCGCAAGGCGATCCGTACTGGGACGAGAAACCGGATGCCGGTGCCGGAGCCGACTGCTGGGATCCAGCGCTCACGACGGCCGACGCGAAGCAGTTCGCTTGCCAGAGCACGTTCGGCAGCTTGAACGATCCGATCCCGACGACCTTCCGAGATTTCCCGATCCTCGAAGCGTACGACGATCACCTCGTCGTGGGTCGCTTCGGGTACTTGGATCCGAAGAACCCGGCGACCGTCAACCGCGTCATCGTCGAGCGCGACCAGAGCAACGTCGCGGCGCTCAAGCTGATGCGCTGCTGCTTCCACAACCAGGCACATTTCAAAGTTCGCACGGGCGGCCGCTGGGTCACGGTCGGCGCGACGGTCGGGTACCTGCACCACGTCACCGCAGCGCCCGATGGCGCGTGCGTGCAGTCGTGCGAGCCGCGCGAACAGCTCCTCAGCTCGCGCGCGCCGGACGTGCCGCGACCGCTCGACAACAACGCCGCGCAAGCACCCGGTCGCAACAGCCCGCTCGCGATGCGAAACCCGATGTTCTCGTTCGTGGTGTGGAGCGGCGCGCCACCGAAGGCCGCGACGCCGCAGGCGCCCGCGCCCGGACACACGACGTCGCAGCGCGACATGATCTGGCGCTTCTCGACGCGCGGCCAGTACATCCCGCTCACGATCGCGCTCTCCGCATCGAGCACGACCGTCAGCCCGCAGTCGATGCGCTTCATCGACTCGCTCGGACAGGTCGCCGTGATCGACGGAGCCTCGCAAGGGCTCGTGCTCATCGATCTCGGGACGGTGGGGCAGGCGCACGCGCCGTACTTCTGATCCGAGGAGCGTCGATGTCGAAAGGCGCTGGAGGTTCGGCGGCGACGCCGGTGATGCAGCAGTACCTCGCGGCCAAGGAAGGCCAGAAGGACGCGCTGCTCTTCTTTCGGATGGGCGACTTCTACGAGCTCTTCTTCGAAGACGCCGTGGTCGCGGCGCGCGCGCTCGACCTCACGCTGACGGCGCGGAACAAGGGCGCGGAGGACGCGATACCGATGGCTGGCGTACCGCATCACGCAGCCAGCGCGTACATCCAGCGGCTGCTCGAGCAAGGGTTCAAGGTCGCGATCTGCGAGCAGATGGCCGATCCGTCGAAGGTGAAGGGGATCGTTCCGCGCGAGGTCGTGCGCGTCGTGACGCCGGGGATCGTCTTCGACGAAGCGGGGCTCGCGGCGCGCGAGAATCACTACCTGGTCGCGGTGGAGGCCGAGGGGGCACGGTTCGGCATCGCGGCGCTCGACATGACGACGGGCGAGCTCGTCGCGTGCGAAGCGGGCGATCTCGAGAGCGCGGTCGCGGAGCTCGTGCGGCTCGATCCGCGCGAGGTGTTGGTGGCGCCGTCGGCGGGCGAGGTCGTCGCGCCGTTCGCGCAGGCGCGTCCCCGCGCGGTGGTGAGGCGCGAGCGCGAGGCGTACGACGACGCGCGCGCGGACGCGTTGCTCGACGACGTGCTCGGGGCGGGGGAGGCGCGCGCGGGATGTCCTTCGGCGATCGCGCGGCGGTCGGCGGCGAGGTGCGTCGCGACGGCGAGGGCGTGCGAGGCGGGGCGTCCGCTGCCGATCGCGCGGCTCGCATCGTACGAGCTGGGCGAGACGCTGCTTCTCGACGACTCGACGCAGGCGCACCTCGAGCTCGTGCGGACGATGGATGGCGGCGACCACGGAGCGCTGCTCGGTCAGATCGACGCGACGAAGACCGCGGCGGGCGCGCGGCTGCTCCGCCGACGTCTCCTCGCGCCGCGCACGTCGGTGCCGCAGATTCGACGACGCCTCGACGCCGTCGAGCTCTTCGTCGCGCAGCCGGGCCTTCGCACCGAGCTGCGTGCGCATCTCGGAAACGTCGCCGACCTCGAGCGGCTCGCGGTGAAGCTCGCGTTCGATCGCGCGGCGCCGCGTGACCTCGTGGCGACGCGCGCGTCGCTCGGCGAGCTCCCGGTGATCGTCGCGGAGCTCGAACGATGCCGCGATCCGATCGCCCGCGACGAGCTCGCTGCCGGCGTCGACACCTGCGTCGATCTCCACGCCCTCCTCGCGCGCGCGGTCTCCGACGATCCGCCAGCACGCGCGAGCGACGGCGGAGTCATCCGCGAAGGCTTCGACGCGGCGCTCGACGAGGCGCGTACGCTGATGAAAGACGGCCAGCGCGTCATCGTCGATCTCGAGACGCGCCTGCGCGAGTCGTCGTCGATCGGGAGCCTCAAGCTCCGCTACACGCGCGTCTTCGGTTGGTACATGGAGGTCACGCGGTCGCACGTCGACAAAGCGCCGAAGGAGTGGCGGCGCAAGCAGACGATCTCGACCGGCGAGCGCTTCACGTGCGACGAGCTCGACGCGCTGGCGGACAAGCTCGCGCACGCCGAGGAGAAGAGCTCGTCACGCGAAGCCGAGCTTCTCGCGCGCCTCGTGAAGGAGCTCGCCGTCCACGTCGACCGTCTGCGCGCGGTCGCGGCGCGCCTTGCGGAGTGGGACGTCGCGAGCGCGCTCGCCGAGGTCGCGCACAGAGGTGACTTCGCGCGACCCGACGTCGACGACTCGCTCGATCTCGAGATCGAGGACGGGCGTCATCCGGTGGTCGAGAAGCTCGCGGCGGCAGGGCGATTCGTGCCGAACGACGTCGAGCTCTCGGCCGCGCGCGCGCCCACGGACGATGCGACGGGGGTCGAGAAGAAGCGACTGTGGCTGGTCACCGGGCCGAACATGGCGGGCAAGTCGACGCTGATGCGGCAGGTCGCGCTCATCGTCATCCTCGCGCAGATGGGCTCCTTCGTCCCCGCGCGACGTGCGCGCATCGGCGTGGTCGATCGAGTCCTCACGCGTGTCGGCGCGAGCGACAACCTCGCGCGTGGCGAGAGCACGTTCATGGTCGAGATGAAGGAGACGGCGAACGTCCTTCGGCGCGCGACGCGGCGCTCGCTCGTCGTGCTCGACGAGATCGGACGCGGCACGAGCACGTACGACGGGCTCGCGATCGCGTGGGCCGTGGCCGAGCACCTCCACGACGTGGTCGGCTGCCGCGCGCTCTTCGCGACGCACTACCACGAGCTGACCGAGCTCGCCGCGACGCACGTGGGGTGCGAGAACTGGAGCGTCTCGGCGCGCGAGCACCAAGGCGACATCGTCTTCTTGCACAAGCTGCAGCGCGGCGCGGCGTCGCGCAGCTACGGCGTCGCGTGCGCGCGGCTCGCGGGCTTGCCGGAGATCGTCCTCGCGCGTGCGCGTGTGATCCTCGGCGAGCTCGAGAGCGGCGCGGCGTTGCCTGGCGGTGGACGCGCATCGATGCGCGCGCGAAGTCGCGCCGGGCGTCCGCAGCTCGACATGTTCGACGCCGCCGCGCGCGCCGCGACGCAGCCCGACGCCGCGAAGCACCCCGCGCTCGACATGCTCCGCGCGCTCGACATCGATCGCCTCACGCCGCTCGAGGCGCTGCAGCTGCTCGCGAACCTCCGCAAGATGTCGACCGCCGACTCGTGACATCGCTGACGCGCACGCAGATCGTCCTCCGCTACGCCGCCGTCGCGCTCGCGGCATCGTCGTGGGGGACGTGGCCGCTCATCTTGCGTCGCGCCGACGCGATCGCGCCGATGCCGACGGCGCTGACGTCGACCATCGTGATGGGCGTGATGACGATCGCCAGCGGCGTGGTCGTGCTCGCGGACCGAGCTCGTTCGCGCGCGCCGTCGCCCCGCGCCGATCGCCGCGCGTGGGCCGGCATCGCGTGGCTCGGCGTCGCGGACGCGCTCAACTTCGTCCTCTTCTTCGCGGCGTACCGCACGACGAGCGTCGCCATCGCGGTCCTCACGCACTACCTCACGCCGATCTTCGTCGCGATCGCCGCGCCGCTCGTCCTTCACGAGCGCGCGACGCGACGAACCGCCGTCGCCGTCGCCGTCTCGTTCGCTGGGTTGCTCCTCTTGCTCGGTCCGTGGAACGCAGAACGCCACGCGCGCGACGGGCTCGGCGCTGCGTTCGGCGCGGGGAGCGCGGTCTTCTACGCCGCGAACGTGCTCGTCAACAAACGGCTCGGCAGCGCATTTCGCCCGGCGGAGCTCGTCTGCTTTCACGGGATCGTCGCGACGCCGCTCCTCGCCGTCTTCGTCCCGGTCGATGCGTGGAGCGCCATCGATCCGCACGCGCTCGCCGTCATCTTCATCGGCGCGCTCGGCCCCGGCGCGCTCGCGGGGCTCCTCTTCGTCTGGGGGCTACGCGATTTGCCTGCGACCCACGTGTCGACCCTGACGCTGCTCGAGCCCCTCGTCGCCGTGATCGCAGGCGCCGTGGCGTTCGGGGAGCACTTGGCGTCGCTCGCGCTGGCGGGAGCGGCGCTGATTCTCGCCGGGGCCGCGGCGGTCGTTTCGCAAAGGCGATTGGCGAAGTAGCGCGCCCGTCTGTATTCTAGTCGACTCAGCAATGTCCGACGACGGCAGCTCCCCGCGGATTAGGCGCGTACCCGCATCGATGAGCGCGCCGCGGACGGTGCTCGTCGTCGATGACGACGAGGCGCTGCGCACGCTCACGACGCGCTGGCTGAAGAACGCCAAGCTCCACTGCCTCGAAGCGAAGTCCGGCGAGGAGGCACTCGCGATCGCGCTCGCCAACGCATTGGCGCTCGACGCGATCGTCCTCGACGTGATGATGCCCGGCATCGACGGATTCGAGACGCTACGACGCCTCAAAGAGAACGAAGCGACGTCGTTCCTGCCGGTCGTTCTCCTCACGGCGCACGCGACGGGCGACAGAGATCTCGTCCAAGGAGCGGTCGGCGGCGCGGTCGATCACTTGGTCAAGCCGTTCAGCGGTCCGGTCCTCGTCGCGAAGGTCCGAGCGATCGTCGAGCGCTCGCGCGGCGAGCGTGAGCTGCGCACGCGACTCCGGCAGGCCGAAGAGACATCGACCATCGACGCCCTCACGGGCCTCGGCAATCGGCGGCAATTCGAGTCGCGCCTCAAAGAAGAATCGGCGTACGCGCAGCGCCACAAGC
>JAYVXB010000420.1:0-5145 GCA_043785585.1 Deltaproteobacteria bacterium
CTTCGGGATTTGCTTCGGGCATCAGATCGTCGCGCAAGCGCTCGGCGGTCTCGTCGCGAAGAACCCACGCGGCCGTGAGATCGGCACCGTGCGATGCCGTCACGTCGCGCACGCCGATCCGCTCTTCATAGGCGTGCCCGACGAGTTCGACGTCAACGCGACGCACGTCGACAGCGTCGTGCGTTTGCCCGTCGGCGCGCGTGTCCTTGCATCGACGGCGCTCGAGGCCACGGCGGCGTTCGCGATCGGCGAGCGCATTCGCTGCGTGCAGTTTCACCCCGAGATCGACGGCGACGTGATGCGCGGCTACATCGCCGGGCGCGCGCATTTGATCCGCGCCGAAGGCAACGACGCCGGCGCGATCCTCGCTGCGGCGACCGACGCGCCGCACGCCGCGCGGCTCCTCCGAAACTTCGCCGTCTCTCTTCCCTCCGGCGCGGGGCGCTCTATGCTCACGCCCACATGGGGCTCGACGACGTCCGCGGTCAGTACGACGGGCTGAAGACACGCTTCACACGCGCCGTCGCCACCGACGAGGGCGACGTCGCGGGCGGGTGGGTGTCGGGGATCGTGCAACGCGCGCTCGACGAGGACGCGCGGCGGATCGATCGCGCGCAGCTCGAAGACAAGCACGGGACGCGCGATACCGCGGCGCTTGCCGATTCGGTCATGCGGCGCGGAGCGCGGCGGGCGTCCGTCGCGGCAGGCTCGAGCGCGGCGGCGGTGACGCTGGCGGAGGCGAGCGTGCTGCTGACGGCGCTCGTCGATCTCCCGATCGTCGCCCCGACGGTCGCGGCGTCGATCATGGCGGACGTCGCGTATGCGTCGATGCTCCAAGTTCATGCGACGTACGAGCTCTCCGTCGTGCACGGCGCGCCGCTCACGCCCGACGACGCCGAGGATTGCTACGTCGTCTTGATGAGCGCGCTCGGGATCGAGATGGGCGAGGCCGACGCGACCGAAGGGGGCAAGCGCTTCGCCGCGCACCACGCGACGCGCGTCATGACGAAGCAAGGGCGCAAGATCCTCGCGGCGATCGTGAAGAAGGCGGCGTCCAAACAGATCGCGAAGCGGATGGCGCAGCGCACGGTGCTCCGCGTGTTCGCACCCGGCGTCAGCATCCCGATCTCCGCCGCGCTCAGCTGGTACTCGACGCGCTCGACGTTGAAGTTCGCGGACCGACAGATGCGGCGGCGCGCGGCGGTGGTGCATCCGCTCCTCGCGTTGTACGCGCATGCGCCCGGTTGCGAGCCGGACCTCGTGCTCGCGGCGCTCCAAGCGCTGATGGCTGCGCCGCTTCGTGGCGACTGGTCGCAAGGACAGAAAGACGCGCTCCGGCACACGCGCACCGTGATCGGTTCCGGGAGCGCCGCCGGATCGACCGACGCCGAGTTCGACGCGCGGGTCGCCCACGTCGCGGAAGAAATCGCCGCGCTCCCCGCCGCCGCCGTGGACGCGATCGTCGACTACCTCGTCTGCGCCGCTGCGCTCGACGACTCGTCCTCGCACGACGACGACTACGCGCTCGTCCTCGGGCCCATCGCGCAGAAGATCGGACGACCGATCGACGGCGCGAGGATCGCGGCGTCACGCAGGGCGCTGACGTGACCCGTCCGACGCGCGTGAGGCCCGTCGCAGCACGAGCCGTCCGATCAGCGTGAAGACGACGACGCCGACCGTGTCGCCGACGAAATCGTGCAGCGACGTCGAGCGACGACGCGAGAGCTGCTGCAGGAGCTCTTCGATGCCGGCGATGGTCAGCACGATGACGCAAGCGAGCGGAGGAAACGCGCCGAGGCGTCGCGCGACCGGACGAAACTGCAGCACACCGTCCAAGAAGAGCGCCAGCGGTCCGATCAGCAGCGCGTGAAAGACGTAGTCGTACGTCGCGATGAAGCGCAGGTGCAGATGCGCGAGCCACCCGGCGTATGCGCCGATCGATGCGCTCACGACGATCGTGACGTTGACGACGAGACCAATCGCGTACGCGCGCCGAGTCATCGTCCGCGCGCACGCGCGCTCGCACTCGCCTTGCCGCGCGCAGCAGGGCGGGGCGCCTCGTCGACGCGCAGGTAGCCGCCGCCGAAGAACGCGAACATCGCCTCGACCAGCTTCTCTTGATCGTACTCTGCGCCGCGCGCGACGATCTGGAACATCACCTCGCGAAGCGCACCCATCGTCAGAAACGCGAGCAGCCGCGCGTCGCCCTTCGCGACGATGCCGAGATCCTGTCCGTCGCGAATGCTCCCCTCGAGCAGGTTCGCGATCTCGCCGAAGAACGACTGGAGCTTGCGATCGAACGACGGATCGACTCCGACCGCGTCGCTCAACAGGATCTTCGTCGTCGCGCGATCCTCGAGCAGAAGAGCGACGATGCGCCGGATGTTCTCGCGAACCTGCTCCGCGACGCTCCGCCCCGTGTCGTGCGGATCGACGCGGATGATCGTCATGCCGAGGCGAGCGATCGTCCGGTCGACGATCTCCTCGAAGATGGCGCGCTTGTCGTCGAAGTAGAGATAGAACGTCCCGCGCGCGACGCCGGCGGCGGCGACGATGTCGTCGATCTTCGCGGCGTGGTAGCCGCGCTTCGCGAAGACGTCGCGCGCATGCGAGAGGATCTGCTGGCGCCGCTCTTCTTTGCCCACCGTGACGAAGAAGTAGCAGCGGTGGACAGCCCGCGATAGCGCCTATTTCTTCGCGTTCTGGTGTAGCGCGAACGCGGCGCCTTGCGGATCGCTCAGCATCGCGATGCGTCCGCCGGTCGGCACCTCCATCGGCCCCATCATGACCTTGGCGCCGCCCCTCGTCGCACGAGCCATCGCCGCCTCGATGTCCGACGTCTCCGTGTAGAAGAGCCACGCGGGCGGCATCCCCATCTCCTTCGGCGCCGTCATCATCCCGCCGAGCACCACGTCTCCGACGCCGTAGATCTGGTAGACGCCCTTCGGCCCCATATCCATTTCCTGGATCGTCTTCCACCCGAAGACCTCGGAGTAGAACTTGAACGCCGCGACGCGATCGCTCGTGAGGAGCTCGTTCCAACAGACCTCGCCCTCTTTCGTGGCGTCGTGCGGCGCCATCGGTCCCTTCGGCGTGAAGATCGCGATGACGGCGCCTTGCGGATCCGCGATCACGGCGAAGCGACCGATCTCGGGAATGTCCGACGCCTCTTTGTAAATCTTGCCGCCGAGCTTTTTCACGAGTGCGGCGGTCGCGTCGACGTTCTCGACCTGGACGTTGCCGATCCAGTGCGGCGGCGCGCCCATCTTCTTCGCGTCCTCGGGGAGCTTCATCAAGCCACCGAGCGGCCCTTGGCTGCCGACCCACATCACGTACTCGTCGCCCTTTCCGAAGGGCTGCGTCTTCCACCCGACGACCTCCGTGTAGAAGGCGATCGCCGCCTTCGGATCGTTGGTGAGGTGCTCGTGCCAGACGAAACGACCATTGTTCGCGTTTGCCATGTGACTTCCCTCCTTCGCGCGCGCGGGGCGTGCGCGTCCGTTTTCGAGCGCGCGAGGATGCGACGCCTCGCGGAGCGTTGCAACGCTCGCCGGCGCATTCCGTGGGCTTTCGGCGCGATGACACGCGTGTCAGTTCTGTTGCTGCAGAACTCCGCGAGTGAGGCGGCCCTTTACTCGGGAATGAAAGATCCGATACGACGTTTGAACTGACACGGCAGTCTAGTTCCCGCGACGGAGGATCGATGGCGACCCAGCGAGACGACAAACGCCTGGCGATCGGGATGGACGTTGGGAGCACGACCGTGAAAGCGGTCGTCGTGGACCCGACGACGAAAGAGATCCTCTGGAGCGACTACCAGCGGCATCACACGAAGCAGCCCGAGTACGTGCTGTCGATGCTCGAGACGATCCACGCGGCGTTTCCGGATCGAAACGCAAGCGACTGGAAGATGTTCCTCACCGGCTCCGGCTCCGGACCGCTCGGCGGGCCGACGGGCGGCAAGTTCGTCCAAGAGGTCAACGCGGTCTCGCTCGCAGTCGAGCATCTTCATCCCGACGTCGGCTCCGTCATCGAGCTCGGCGGGCAGGACGCGAAGATCATCATGTTCAAGGCGGGCGCGTCGAAGGGCGACGGCAAGCCGGGCGACAAGACGGCGATCGCGTCGATGAACGACAAGTGCGCGTCGGGCACGGGCGCCACGATCGACAAGTGCTTCCTCAAGGTCAATGCGCCGCCCGAGATGGTGACGTCGCTTCACTTCGACGACTCGAAGCTGCACCACGTCGCGGCCAAGTGCGGCGTCTTCGCCGAGACCGACATCGTCAATCTCATCAAGAGCGGCATCCCTTCGAACGAGGTGCTCTGCTCGCTCGCCGACGCGATCGTCCTTCAGAACCTCAGCGTACTGACGCGTGGCAACACGCTGAAGCACCGCGTCCTGCTTCTCGGCGGCCCGAACACGTACTTGCCGTTCCTTCAGGAGTGCTGGCGTCTTCGCATCCCGCAGACGTGGGACGAGCGCGGGCACGACTACCCCAAGGACGTTCCGATCGAAGAGCTCGTCTTCGTTCCGAAGAACGCGCAGTACTACGCAGCGCTCGGCGCGGTGCTCTACGGCCTGCACGAAGAGGAGCACGTCGGCGTCCTCAAAGATCTCGACTCGCTCCGCGACTACATGACGAACGGTCGCAAGGCGCGCCTCGGCGAGAGCGCGGGGCCGCCGCTGGCGAAGACCGCAGCCGAGCTCACCGATTTTCGCGAGCTCTACGCGATCCCGAAGTTCGTACCTACGCGCTTCGAGCGCGGGCAGAACGTCAAGGCGATCATCGGCCTCGACGGCGGCTCCACCTCGAGCAAAGCCGTGCTCGTCGACTACGACGACGGGAAGATCCTCTGCAAGGCGTACCAGCTCTCGAAGGGGAACCCGATCCAGGACACGAAGGAGCTGCTCACGCAGCTTCGCGATTACGTCGAGACGGATCAGGGCGCGAAGCTCGAGATCATGGGCTTCGGCGCGACGGGTTACGCCGCCGACGTGCTCGAGCAGTGCGTTCGCTCCGACGTGAACATCGTCGAGACGGTCGCGCACATGATGAGCGCGGTGCACTTCTTCGGCGACGTCGACGTCATCTGCGACATCGGCGGGCAGGACATCAAAGTCCTCTTCATGAAGAACGGCGACAT
>JAYVXB010000421.1:0-5140 GCA_043785585.1 Deltaproteobacteria bacterium
GCCGATCAGGATGAGGCCGATCATGTACTCGGGCTTGTCGCGCAAGAAGACGACCGCGAGCGCGAACATGAGGACCGGGCCGATGATCCAGTTCTGCACGAGAGAGAGCCCGAGCACGCGCTTGTTTCGGAAGACCTTTCCGAGGTCCTCGTAGCGGACCTTCGCCAGCGGCGGGAACATCATGACGATGAGGCCGACGGCGATCGGGATGGACGTCGTGCCGACGCTGAGTCGCTCGACCGCGGTCGCGACACCCGGGGCGAGCGAGCCGATCGCGATGCCGACGGCCATCGCCAGGAAGATCCAGAGCGTGAGGTAGCGGTCGAGAAAGGAGAGGCGGCGGGTCACGCTCGCCGTGGACGGCGCGGGGGCGGCGTTCATGCCAGAGGGCTCCGTTCAAAGCTCGGGTTGCGTTCCTATTTCGACAGTATTAGAAATACCATTGAACCGATGGCAGCGAAACGCAAGCTCGACCGGCATGCCGAGCAACTCAGCGCGCTCGGCAATCCGACGCGTCTCGGCATCCTCCGCTACGTCGTGCAAGGCGAGGCGACGGGGACCCCCGCCGGCGACATTCAATCGAGGCTCGACGTCCCGGCGTCGACGCTCAGTCACCACCTCGAGCGCCTCGCGTCGGCCGGTCTTCTCGAGGCGCGCCGCGAGGGGACGTTCATCTACTACCGCGCCGACTACGACGCGCTGAAGGCGCTCACCAACTACCTCTGGGAAGACTGCTGCAAGCGCGGCAGCGGCAGTTGCTGAGGAACCACCCACGCTTCCGAGGAAGGGCACATGACGACGCGCATCGGCATCAACGGCTTCGGCCGAATGGGACGTCTCGCGCTACGCGCGGCGTGGGGATGGCCGGAGATCGAGTTCGTTCACGTGAACGAGACGAAGGGCGGTGCTGAAACGGCGGCGCACCTCCTCACGTTCGATTCGGTGCACGGGAGGTGGCCGAACGACGTGGTGTCGACGAAGGAGGCGCTGACCATCGACGGAAAACGCGTCGCGTTCACGAGCCACGCGGCGCCCGGTGACGTTCCGTGGAAGGAGAGCGGCGCCGACATCGTGCTCGAGTGCTCCGGCAAGTTCCGCACGCCGGAGCTCCTCGAGCCGTACTTCGAGCGTGGCGTGAAGAAGGTCATCGTCGCGGCGCCCGTCAAAGAGCAAGCGCTCAACATCGTCGTCGGCGTGAACGATCATCTCTACGATCCGAAGAAGCATCGCCTCCTCACGGCCGCGTCGTGCACGACGAACTGCCTCGCGCCGATCGTGAAGGTCATTCACGAATCGATCGGCATTCGACACGGCGTCATCACGACGATCCACGACATCACCAACACCCAGACCATCGTCGACGCACCTCACAAGGATCTCCGGCGCGCGCGCGCGTGCGGCTTGTCGCTCATTCCCACGACGACCGGATCGGCGACGGCGATCTCGCTCATCTATCCCGAGCTCAAAGGAAAGCTGAACGGCCTCGCCGTCCGGGTGCCGCTTCTGAACGCATCCCTCACGGACTGCGTGTTCGAGGTCGCGCGGCCGACGACCGTCGACGAGGTGAACGCGCTCCTGAAGGCGGCCGCCGAAGGACCGTTGAAGGGAATCCTCGGCTACGAGACGCGCCCGCTCGTGTCGATCGATTACAAGGACGACACGCGCTCGGCGATCGTCGACGGACCGCTCACGATGGTCGTCGATGAAACGAGCGTGAAGATCCTCGCCTGGTACGACAACGAGATCGGCTACGTGCATCGGATGATGGAGCTCGCGCGGAAGGTCGGCGCGACGCTCTCGTAACCCGCGATCGCATACGCCCATGAGCGCCGCCGTTCGCAACTACGTGCTCGTGACCATCGCGTACTGGGCATTCACGCTCACCGATGGCGCGCTTCGCATGCTGGTGCTCTTGCACTTCCATGAGCTCGGGTACTCGCCTGTGGATCTCGCGGTCCTGTTCCTCTTCTACGAATTCTTCGGCGTCGTTACGAACCTCCTCGGAGGATGGATCGCCGCGCGCATGGGCCTGAAGGTGACGCTCTTCGCGGGGCTCGCCCTCCAGGTCCTCGCGCTCGCGATGCTCGCGTTCGTCGCTCCCGGCTGGTCCAAGCTCGTCTCGGTCGCGTACGTGATGGGCGCGCAGGCGCTCTCCGGGATCGCGAAGGACCTCACCAAGATGAGCTCGAAGAGCTCGATCAAGGTGCTCGTCCCTGACGATGCGAAGTCGTCGCTCTTCAAGTGGGTCGCGATCCTCACGGGGTCGAAGAACGCACTGAAGGGCGCCGGCTTCTTCCTCGGCGGCCTGCTCCTGTCGCGCGTCGGCTTCCAGCGATCGCTGTGGGGCATGGCCGCCGCGCTCGTCGTCGTCCTATTCGCCTGCGTGCTCTCGCTCCCCGCGGAGATGGGCAAGGCGAAGAAGAAGGCGAAGTTCACCACGCTGCTGTCGAAGACGCGGGCCATCAACATCCTCTCGGCCGCGCGCTTCTTCCTCTTCGGCGCGCGCGACATCTGGTTCGTCGTCGGCGTGCCGGTGTTCCTCGCGGCCCGCCTCGGATGGGGTTTCACGGAGGTGGGCTCATTCTTGGCGCTGTGGGTCGTTGGCTATGGCGCCATCCAATCCTTCGCACCCGCGCTCATCCGACGGTGGACGGGCGGTCGCGCGCCGCAGGGCAAGGCGGCGCTCGTCCTCGCGGTGATCCTCGCCGCAGTCTCGGGCGGCATGGCCCTCGCGATCTTGTCCGGAGTCTCGCCTGCCGCGATGTTGATCGGGGGCCTCGGCGTGTTTGGCGCGGTGTTCGCCGTCAACTCCTCGGTGCACTCGTACCTGATCCTCGCTTATTCGGAAGGGGACAAGGTCGCGATGAACGTCGGCTTCTATTACATGGCCAACGCTGGCGGGCGGCTTGCCGGCACGCTGCTCTCGGGCGCTCTGTACCAGCTCGCCGGGATCGCGGGATGCCTGGTCGGGACCGTCGCGTTTGCGGTCGTCACGGCGGCGATTTCGACGCGATTGCCGCAGACGGATCTCGCGTTGCCGGCGGGGGCGGAGGGCGATGGAGGAGACTGACGATTTCGTGCGTCCTTCGACGTGATCCTCCGTCTTCACGAGTAAGGAGACACGAAGATGATCCAGCATTCCCCCGATGAAGTTCGATCCGCCGTCCGCGAGCACTACGGCAAGGTCGCGAAGACCAACGGCGCTGCCGGCTGCGCGCCGGGCTGCTGCAGCTCGACGACCGGCGCGAGCCTCGGCCTTGGCTACAGCGAGGCCGATCTCGCGAGCGTCCCCGAGGGCGCCGACATGGGCCTCGGTTGCGGCAACCCGCAGGCGATCGCGTCGCTCCGCGCGGGCGAGACGGTGCTCGATCTCGGGAGCGGAGGCGGCTTCGACGCTTTCCTCGCCGCGAGCCAGGTCGGCGCGAGCGGTCACGTCATCGGCGTCGACATGACGGCGGACATGGTGACGAAGGCGCGCGCCAACGCGAAGACGATCGGCGCCGAGAACGTCGAGTTTCGCCTCGGCGAGATCGAGCACCTGCCCGTGGCCGACGGCACCGTCGACGCGATCATGTCAAACTGCGTGATCAACCTCTCGCCGGACAAGGCCGCGGTGTTTCGCGAAGCGCATCGCGTCTTGAAAGCGGGCGGTCGCCTCGCCATCAGTGACGTCGCTCTCATGAAGGACCTGCCTCCGGCGATGAACGAGCAGATCCTCGCGCTGGTCGGCTGCGTGTCCGGTGCGGTCCGCATCGAGACCATCGAAGCGCTGCTTCGCGACGCGGGCTTCATCGACATCCGTGTGACGCCGCGCCCCGAGAGTCGCGCGTTCATCCGCGAGTGGATGCCAGGAAGCGGCGTCGAGGACCACGTGACCTCGGCGACAATCGAAGCGCGCAAGGCTGGCGGCGAGCGCGCGTGCTGCGGCCCATCGTGCTGCGAGGAGAAGACCGCGTGATTCACCCCGAGGCACGCTGCGCGCACGAGGACCTCTCGGCCCGTCTTCGCCCGTTCATCGCACGCCGCGTGGCGCCGACGGACGTGGACGACGTGCTCCAGGATGTCTTCGTCCGCGTGCAGCGTGGCCTCGGGACCCTTCGTGACGACGATCGCTTCGGGCCGTGGGTGTACCAGGTCGCGCGGAGCGCCATCGCCGAGCAACGTCGCGCGCGACGCCGTCACCCACTCACCGATCGCGTCGGACCTGAGGAGGCGATCGCTCCGCCGGACGCCGACGACGATGGCGCAGCGGAACGAGACCTCGCGCTCTGCGTGGTGCCTTTCATCGCGATGTTGCCGTCCCCGTACCGCGAGGCCCTCACGCTGACGGAGCTCGAAGGCGTCACCCAGCGTGACGCTGCCGAGATGACGGGCATCTCCGTCTCGGGGATGAAGTCTCGCGTACCACGCGGGAGAGAGAGGCTCCGTGAGCTCTTCGAGGAGTGCTGCGAAATCGCGATCGACGCGCGCGGGCGCGTGATCGCGTGCGAGCCGAGAGGACGCGCCCAAAAGAAGCCGTGCAGTGGTTGCTGAATTCACCCTCGGGCCGGCGGTTGCGCCTGCCGTTGAGGCGCGTGCGCACTGAAGGGCGGTGCTCGTCCGTTACTTCGTCCCGCCGCGCACGGAGGCCATCAGCGCCGCATGCGCCCAGCATGCGATCTCGTGATCGTCGCCAGGCATCCCTTCGTTCCACCGGTCGTACGCAGTTGGCCACGTCGAGACGGGACGTGCGCAGCTACCCTCTGCCAGATCGTGGAGCACGCGATGCGCCTCCACCGACGGCACCGCAGCAAGCCCCCTCACCGCGTAAACGCGCGCCGCGGGAGCGCCAGATCCGCACGGCTCCGGCGTCGTCGCGAGGGCGATGAGCGCGTCGAGCGTCGCTTTGCTCGCGGAGCGCCGCGCCGACGTCATACGCGCGAGCGACCACGTGAGCGCCGCACGAATCCAGCAGTAGCCTCCGCTGTCCTTTCGCGACGCCGCGGGTTGCATCAGCGCCGCGGCGATCGCATCGGCCGACGTGGCGTCGTCGCCCACCGACAACGCGCGCGCCGCGCGCGCCGCTTGGTCGGCCATCGCAGGCTCCTGCGCGCCGACCGCAGCGAGCAAGATCGGTCGCAGCTCGGCGTGGCCGCGCGCC
>JAYVXB010000422.1:0-15716 GCA_043785585.1 Deltaproteobacteria bacterium
GTCCCCGGGGCCATCGTGGCGGTGACCGTGTTCTCGATTTCGTCCTTCCACGTTCTCGTCTTCGCCGCTGCCGTCGGTATCCTCTGGCCCGCACGCGACGAGGCGACCGAATGAATTTCGTCGCCCTCTACTTGCTGTTGCTGAAGGCGACCGCGACGTCGTTCGCAGGGCTCGCGTCGCTGCCCGTGCTCCGAGACGAGCTCGTCGTGCATCGCCACATGATCACGGACCACCAGCTGAACGCGGCCGTCGTGATCACGCGAAGCACGCCAGGCCCCGTCGGCGTCTACGTCGTGAGCGTCGGGTACTTTGCCGACGGGTTATCGGGCGCCATCGCTGGCTGGCTCGCGATGGCGACCCCGGCGCTCGCGATTCTCGTTCTGCTCCGGTTCATCGGGCCGCGGGCGCGTCATCCGCGCGTGCGAGGGATGTTGCAAGCCGTCGTGCTCGCGAGCGCGGGCCTCCTTCTGACTTCGGCGCTGCCGCTCGCTCGCGATGCGCTCGTCACTCCGCTCGCGGTCGCGATCGCCTTCGTCGGGGCGTTCGCGATGATCGTGAAGAAGGTCGACGCGGTGTGGGTCATCGCTGCGGGCGCCGCGCTGAGCCTTGGTGTTTCGCTGGTACCGTAGCCTTCGAACGAAGCGGCGAAAGCGTGAGGTGTCAAAACACCGCGAGGTCGCCGATCGTCGCCGGCATTCGGTCGTCGCCGATGTTCGGGCGATCACCGAGCCCGAGCTGACCGCCGCTGCCGAGGCCCCAGCACTTCAGCCGCGCGCCTTCGACGATCACGCACGTGTGCGACGTGCCGGCTGCGACGCTGTCCAGCAACGAACCGCGCCGCCCTCCAACGTCGTGCACGTGTGAAATCCGCCCGCGACGATCGCGGCAACTCTGCCGCCGAAGTCGACGCGGTCGCCCGACGCGGGCGTTTCGCGCGCGCCGACCGATCGCTCGTCGCCGTGACCGAGCCTCCCGTTCGTGCCAAGCCCCCAACAGACGATGCCGCCGTCGTCGAGGAGGGCGCAGACGTGCGGATCGCCTGCGGTGATCGCGACCGCGACGCCGCCGATGTCGACGTCGCCGATGCGCGCGGGTGTCGTCTCTCGCGTCGCGCCGAGGGAGTCGAGGGTCGCTTACCGAGCGCGCCGTTGCCGCTGTAGCCGACGACTCCGACGCGACTCGTTCATCACCAAGATGCAGGGGCAACTTGGGTCGCATAGAGGCCGGCGTGCGTCCGCACGGCGAAGAGCACGAGCAGGGATTGCGGAACCGCGATCGCGGCGAAGACGCACGTCGCCAGCACCATCGACGCCGAGCACTCGTGCACCGGCCCGGCCCATCGCGCGTCGATCACCGCCAGGTGCAGGACACCCAGCCCGAACATCGCGACGTTGAGCGCGAGCGACACACTCGCCACGGCGCGCGTGATGTCGGGCGCGAAGGCCGACCTTCGCATCAAGAGCCAGCCGCAGCACCACATCGTGAACGCGACAGGGACGGCGAAGATGAGCGGCACGCCGATCCCGTCGAAGCGAAACGTCGCGAGCACGAAGACGATCCCCGGCACCACGACGTGCCCGAAGAGAAAGCACGAGAGCGCGGCGCCGTGGACGAGGCGGGGCGCGCGCCGGACGTGATGGGTGATCACCTCCGTCGCGCGGTAGGGAGAGCCACGGAGCGTTCGCGACACGGGCACCGCGCGCCACTCGGGACGAAGCCGCCGGTCGAGGTGAACGAACAGCACGACCGCGGCGACCGCCGCGATCGCGCCGCAGAGCGCGAGCTCTCCCGCCGACTGCGCGAGGACCCGCACGCTCTCGTCGAATCGAACGTCGATCATTGCGTCTCCTCGTTGCTTCGCCGATCGAGCCACGTATGCGCGAGGACGAGCAGCGGCGGCTGCAGGACGCGCGTGAGGATCGCGAGGATGAGCGATCCGCCGATGACGACGATCGCGAGCGGCTTCTGCGTCTGCGAGCCGATCCCGTTCGACAATGCCGCCGGCAAGAGCCCGAGCGTCGCGACGAGCGTCGTCATGAGCACCGGGCGAAACCGCTTCTCCGCCGCCTCGCGCGCCGCCTCGAGGATCGTCCGGTTCTCCGTTTCACGGAGGCGCTGGAAGTACGTCACGACGAGGATCGCGTCCTGAATCGCGATTCCGAAGATCGATATGAAACCCATCGCCGCGGAGACCGAGAAGTGTTGCCGCGTGACGAGCAGAGCGAGCACGCCACCGGTGCACGCGACTGGAATGCTGACGAGCACGAGCAGCGTGTCGAGCCAGTTCTTCACCGCGCTATAGACGAGGAACGCGATGAGCAGGAACGTCAGCGGGATGACGATCTTCAACCGCTTCTCGGCGTCGTTGAGCTCGGTGATCTCGCCTCCCCAATCGAGGTGCGAGTCGTACGCGACGCGGATCTTGTCTTTGACTTGCTTCTGCGCGTCGGCGATCGTCCCCGCGAGATCGCGACCGCGCACCGAGAACTTTACCGGGCTGTAGCGAACGCCCCCCTCGCGGTAGATGATCGCCGGCCCTTCTTCGAGCTTGATGTCGGCGATCTGCCCGAGCGGGATCTGCGCGCCGTCCGGGGTCGCGATCGTGATCTCGCGGATCGCTTCGAGTGACATTCGGTACTGCGGGAGCCAGCGTACGGTGAGGTCGAAGTGCTTCTCGCCTTCGAACACCTGGGTGACAGCCTGCCCGCCAATCGCTGCTTGGATGACGGTGTCGACGTCGCCCGTGTTGAGGCCGTACCGCGCGCAGACCGATCGATTCGGCGTGATCTTGATGCTCGGTTGTCCGAGTGACTTGAAGTGCCCGAGATCGGCCACCCCTTTGACACCTGCCATGACGTCGACGACGAGATCCGCGTTCTTCTCGTTCTCGCGGAGGTTGGGTCCGAATATTTTGATCGAATTCTCGCCTTTGACGCCCGAGACCGCTTCTTCGACGTTGTCGCTGATCATCTGCGAGAAGTTGAAGACGACGCCCGGGAAGGCTTCGGTGAGATCCTTGCTGAGCTCGTCGGTGAGCTTTGCCTTCGTGAGGCCGCGCGGCCACTCGTCGAACGGCTTCAGTGGAGCGAAGAGCTCGATGTTGTAGAAGCCCGACACGTCGGTCCCGTCGTCGGGGCGCCCGAGCTGCGAGACGACCGTCATCACCTCGGTGTGCTTTCGGTTCTCGTTCGTGCACGCGACGTTCGCGTCGGCCGGGCAGCCCCGGAGGATCGACCGCATCCGACCAACGTACTTCGCGGACTGATCGAGCGAGATCGACATCGGGAGCGTCGCGCGGATCCAGAAGTTTCCTTCTTCGAGCTTCGGCATGAACTCGCGGCCGAGGAGCGGGAAGAGGACGACGCAGAGGACGATCGGCAGCATCATGAAGCCGAGTGACGCCTTCGGGTACTTGAGCGCGGCATCGAAGAACGGCGCGTAGGCTTTGTGAAGCACGCGCATGATGAAGTTCTCTTTCTCCTCGGCGTGCGCGGGGACGAAGCGCGACGCGAGCACCGGCGTCAGCGTCAGCGCGAGGAGAATCGCGCCGCCGATCGCGAAGGCGTACGTCCGCGCCATCGGCCCGAAGATGACGCCCGAGACACCCGTCATCGTGAAGAGCGGGAGAAACGCGACTCCGATGATCAGCGTCGCGAACGTCATCGGAGTCGCGACCTCGCGCGAGGCCGAGAGAATCCGATCCGTCATCGTGCCTTTGCCGTGCGAGCCGACGTGACGAAAGATGTTCTCCATCATGATGACCGTCGAATCGACGACGATTCCGAAGTCGACCGCGCCGAGCGAGATGAGGTTCGCCGACGTGTTCGTCATGACGAGGCCGCAGAACGCGAACAAGAGCGCGAGCGGGATGTTGATCGCCGTGATGATCGCCGCGCGGGTGTGACCGAGGAAGAGGAACAGCACGACCGACACGAGAACCATGCCGACGATCAGGTTCTCGAGGACCGTGTGGGTCGTGATCTTCACGAGGTTGCCGCGGTCGTAGTACGGCTTGATGTCCATGCCGGGCGGCAGGATGTGGTTGTCGCGAATGTACGAGAGTCGCTCGTAGATCCCTTCCAGCGTCTTCGGCGTCTCTCCGCCGTAGCGCATGAGCACGATCCCCTGCACGACGTCGGCGTCACCGTCGCGTCCGACCAAGCCGAGGCGTGGAGCGAATCCAATGGCGGTGTCGCCGATGTCCTTCACGCGGACAGGCGTCCCTTTCTGCGCGGCGATGACGATGTTCTCGATGTCGTGCTCGCTTTGGAGCAGCCCGATGCCGCGCACGTCGTACGACTGCTCGCCCATGAAGAGGCGTTGTCCGCCGACGTTCTGGTTGGCATTTTGGATCGCGGCGGTGAGCTGCGTGAGCGACACGCCGTGACCGCGGAGGCGATAGGGATCGACGCCGACTTGGTATTGCTTCGATTCACCGCCATAGCTGACGACGTCGATGACGCCCGGGACCTGCTTGAACTGCCGTTCGAGCAGCCAATCTTCCGCCGTCTTCAGGTCCCGGAGCGCGTAGCCCTTGCCCTCGACCGTGTAACGAAACACCTCGCCGATCGCGTTCCACGGCGAGAGCCCCGCCTGGTTCCCGGCGGGGAGCGGCACGAATTGGAGTCGATTGATGACCTCTTGGCGCGCGGTCGCGTAGTCGGTCCCCCAGCCGAAGTAGCACTTCACGTCGCTGAGACCGAAGAGCGATTGGGAGCGGACGGTCTTCAGACCGGGCATCCCGGCGACGCCGATTTCGATCGGGATCGTGATGTACCGCTCGGTCTCTTCGGCGCTCCAGCCATCCGGCTGCGTGATGATCTCGACGAGCGGCGGGACCGGATTCGGATAGGCCTCGATGTCGAGCTCTCGGTACGCGGCGAGGCCCGCGAAGATGAGCACGATCGCCGAGACGGCGATGATGAACGGCATTCGGAGCGCGAATGCGACGAGCTTTTGGATCATGCGTGTGGGTCCGCGCGTCGAAGATGCGCCGACCGATGCGCCCCTCAGCAAACCGCGCGCCACGCGATCGATCGAAGCACCGTTGCGAAACCAGCGAGCGCCGCGCGCGTGGACGTGACGACGTCCGTGACAGGTTGCGTCAGCGTCACGGCGTGAGCGCGACGCCTCGCCCCGGCGAAAGGCTCCGTGCGATCGCGGCGTGTAACGAAAATGTCGCGAGCAGACGCCGAGGTGTGACGTGCCCGCGTGGCAGCGCTTGCCACGATTCGATCGCGATGAGCTCTGGGTCCGAGATCGAGCCAACCGAGCGCGTCCTCGTCGTCGAGGACGAGCCCGACCTTCAGCGCCTCGTCGTCTTCAACTTGCGCGACGCCGGCTTCGACGTCGAAGGCGTCGGCTCGGGGCTCGAGGCGCTGGTCGCGATGGCGCGCGCGAAGCCCGCGGTCGTCGTGCTCGATCTCATGCTCCCCGACATCACCGGGACCGAGATCTGCCGCCGCGTCCGGGCCGACGCGATCCTCGCGGACGTCGGGATCGTGATCATGAGCGCGCGCGGCGACGAGTACGATCGGCTCCTCGGGTTCGAGGTCGGCGCCGACGACTACGTGGTCAAGCCGTTCAGCGTGCGTGAGCTCGTGATGCGTGTGAAGGGGCTCGCGCGTCGCCCCGTCGTCCCGCGTGCGACGGGATCGTCGCCGCACCTCGAGTCGCAGCTCGCGCTCCGGTGGGGCGGCATCGAGCTCGATGCGACGCGCCACCGCGTCTCGATCGACCGCGCAGAGGTCCTCTTGCGCCCGCTCGAGTTCAAGCTGCTCCACGTCTTCATGCGACAGCCTGGTCACGTCCTATCGCGTGTACAGTTGCTCGATGAGGTGTGGGGCGTGACCGGAGAAGGCAGCACCCGAACCGTCGATACGCACGTACGGCGTCTGCGCGATCGCATCCGTCCGTACGCCGACGCGATCGAGACCGTGCATGGTTTCGGCTACAAGATGCGCGACGAGAGCGCGGGGCCGACCGCTTGATCGCACGATCCGTTTGGGCGGTCGTCGTGCTCGGAGCGTCGTTCGTCCTTGCGCCCGGATGCAAATGCTCGCGCGACACACCGTCGCCCGTTGCCGCACCTAGCGCGAGCGCCGCGCCGGATCCCGACGACGAGCTGTGCAAGCGCTACGAGAGCTGCGGCTGTCGTCCCGCCGCAGAGTGCCTCGCGGGCGCGAAGAAACCGCTGACCGCGGCGACGCTCGCGAAGCCGGGCGCGCGCGAGTGCTTGATCGCGTCGCGGTGCGCGTCGCTCTGCGAAGGGCGCCCCGATCAGTGCGGGAAGCTCGTCGTGAAAGACGGCGGCAGCGGCGGCGGCTCCGTAGGCGGGACCGGTTCGGGTGGCGGAGGCGCGGGCGCGGGGCACGGCAGCCGCCGATGCGCCGAGACGACGTGCTCGGAGGACGCGGCGGGTGCGGCGCGCTGCGCGGCCGAAGGATGCGGGAGCTGCTTGCTCGGGCACTGCGTCGTCTTCTGATGACGGTCGGATAACCGCGCACCCTGACCCTGAACGCGCGAACGTCCACGCCATCTCCACGCCATCTCCATGCCATCTCCACGCCGTCTCCACCTAAAGCGGAACGTTGCACCGCGATTTTTCTCATGAGAAGGCAAACTCTTCTCGACCACATTGCAATCGTGTGAGTAACACTCCGTAGATGCGCCGTAGCCTCGTCTTGGTCTCGCTCGCCTCTTCCTTCAGTATCGCTGGGTACGCGTGCTCGTCTCCCCACGGGTCGGGGTTCGATGCCACGGGCGACGGCGGGACCAGCGGAGACGCAAGCCCGTTCAGCGACGGGGGCGACAACGGCGATGTCGGCACGCTCGGCGACGGCTCGCATGCCGACACCGGCAGCCCCGGCAAGACCATCCTCTACGCGCACGACAACACGACGCTCTACTCGGTCGACGCAACGGACCCGAAGCTCGCGTCGACGATGATCGGAAAGTTCGATTGCATCGGCGGCACGGGGCAGGCGACGTCGATGACCGACATCGCCGTCGACAAGGACGGAAAGCTCTACGGGATCTCGACGAAGGCGATTTACCTCGACATGAAGATCGCCGGCTCGACCGTGCAGTGCACGACGGGCATGAAGTCGATCCCGCAGACGGGAACGAAGGTCGCGTTCTACGGCGCGTCGTTCGCACCGGTCGGCACGCTCGATCCGAACAACGAGACGCTCGTCGTCGGCAACACGGACGGCGAGCTCTACAAAGTCGACGTCACGACGGGGAACATCATCCTCATCAACAATTTCGGCACGGTGCCGGCGGCCACCAGCGCCAATCACATCAAGTACCCGGGCGGCGCGTGGGAGATGAGCGGCGACATCGTGTTCCTCGAGAACAACGGCAATCCGATCGGCTTCGCGACGGTGCGCGACTGCATGAGCCCGCCGAGCTCGTCGACGTGCAACCCGACCGACACGCTCGTTCAGATCGATCTCGCGAAGTTCGCGATGGGGCCGGCGGGCAACGGCGTGACGGTCCGCGGACCCATCGTGAAGTCGTCGAGCTGCACCGACGCGACGCCGACGTACGGCAGCATGTACGGAATCGCCGCGTTCGGAGACAAGATCATCGGCTTTTCCCACGCGGGGTTCACCGTTGCCATCAGCAACAACGACGGCAGCGCGTGCCTCATCGCCGGGACGCAGCCGAAGTGGGACGGCGCCGGCGTGACGACGAAGGCGCCGGTCGTCGCGCCTCCGCCCCGCTAGAGGAACGCCATGCGCTTCTCATCGTTCACACCTTCGCTTGGTGCGTTCCTGTTCGCGATCGCCGGCTTCGTCGCGTGCGGGGGCTCGCATTCGGGCGTCGTCGCACCGTCGGATGACGCGGGAGTTGCCGGCGACGCGGCCGACAGCGACGCGTCCGTCGTCGCGGATGCATCGTCCGACACGTCCGTGGCGCCCGACGGCAGCGGCAACGGGGTCGACGGCACGCCGACACGAAAGCAATGCACGGCTGCGCTCGGAAACGCGCTCACGACGACGTTCGGTCGCCTCGACGGATACCTCGTCGCGATCGTCCCGGTCGGACAGCGCTCGTGCAACGGCGACTCGACGCACGTGCACCTGCAAGTGTCCGCGTTGAACGCCACGTACGACGTCGCGGTCAACGTCGACGGGCTCTTTCATCAACAAGACGTCGCGCTCGGCGGCGCCGCGTGGACCGAGGGCTGGCACACGAACGTGACGAACGCGTACCCGACGATCGGCGCGCACTCGAGCGCGTTCGCCACGACGACCGTCAACGCGCTCGCGATGACCGTCGAGACCGCGCTCGCGAACGCGAACCACGTCACCGTCTACGCGACGGGCTACGGACCGACGGGCGCCCACCTCGTTCACTACAAGGGTCGCAGTGACGACGGGATGGTCGTCATCGATCCGCTCGGCCCCAAGCCGCACGCGCTCATGTTCGCGTTTCAAGGAGACACGTTTTGAAGCCCGCAGTCATCATCGTCATCGCCGCGTGCGCCGGCATCGCGGGCGCGTGGAGCGCCGGTTGCGGCAGCACCAACCACACCGCCGATCCGGGTGCGGGCGCCGACGGCGGGGGGACGGCGGACAGCGGGGCAGCCGGATCGTGCACGCCGTGCACGAGCGATCGAGATTGCAACGGCGCGCTCTGCGCCGAGCTCGGCGGCGCGAGCTACTGCACGGCCGCCTGCCCCAACGGCGACGAGTGCACGAGCGACACGTCGTGCGAGCCCGCGGTGACCGTGAGCGGCAGCCAAGAGCAAGTCTGCGTTCCTCGAGGCGCGTGCGCGAGCGGCACCGGCGACGCGGGGACGAAACCGGACGACGCCGGCGTTGCGTTCGATGGGGGCGGCGGCACGCCGACGGGGACGATTGGACCGAATGGCGGATCGATTTCGCGGCTCCTCTTCGCCGTCGTCGGCGACACGCGACCGGCGACGTACGAAGATCTGCCCGGATACCCGACCGCGATCATCACGAAGATCTTCTCCGACATCGAGGCGCTGCCGGCGCGTCCGCCGTTCGTCGTGTCGACGGGCGACTACCAATTCGCCGCGAGCGGATCGACCAGCACCGCCGGCGCGCAGCTCGACATCTACCAGAGCGCGCGCGCCAAATACTCCGGCGTGACCTTCCCGGCGATGGGCAACCACGAGTGCACGGGCTCGACGACCTCGAACTGCGGCGCGAACGGCACGAACGGGATCACGGCGAACTACAAGGCGTTCATGAGCAAGATGCTCGCGCCGATCCAGAAGACGCTTCCGTATTACGTCATCAACGTCAACGCGACCGACAACACGTGGACGTCGAAGTTCGTTTTCATTGCGGCGAACGCGTGGGACTCGACGCAGGCGACGTGGCTCGCGACCGCGCTCGCGGTGCCGACGACGTACACGTTCGTCGTGAGGCACGAGTCGGCGGGGTCGAACCCGGTAGCGCCTGGCGTCGCGCCGTCCGAGACGATCATGGCGCAGCATCCGTACACGCTCGCGCTCGTCGGGCACTCGCACACCTACTATCACGGCAATGGATCGCGCGAAGTCACCATCGGCAACGGTGGCGCGCCACTGACGAGCAAGACCTACGGCTTCGGAGTCTTCTCGCGGCGCAGCGACGGCGCGATCACGGTCGACATGATCGACTACCAGACCGGCTTGAGCGATTCGCGGTTTCACTTCGTCGTGAAGGCCGACGGATCGCCGACGACCTGATGCGCGACGTCATGCCCTCCTGATGAGCGTGCGCGGCGTTGTGAGCGTCGTTCTCGGCGTCGTCGTCGTGCTGATGCTCGCGTCGTTCCCTCGCGACGCGCGCGCGGTCGAGATCGAGCGTGTTTCGGTCATCGTCCCCGACGGCGACAACCTCCAGTACCTCGCGTTCTGGACGGCGATCGGCGCCGGCTATTTTCGCGACGAGGCGATCGAGATCGACGTGAAGACCCCCGCGGCTCCGCCCGCGACGATGCAGCTGGTGCAACAGCGCACCGCCGACGTCTTCGTTCTTCCGCCGCCGCTCTACATCCAGCTCATCGCGGACAAGTTCCCACTTTTCCTCGTCGCGAACCTGTTGCAAAACGATCCGATCAACGTCGTCGTCCGACGTTCCCTGATGGAAGAGCGCAAGCTCTCCGCGACTGCGCCTCTCGCGGAGCGACTCGCCGGGTTGAAGGGGCTCCGCGTCGGCGTGGCACCGGGACCGCCGCCGCGGCTGCGCGCGCTCTTCGCGTCGGTGGGTATGGACGCCGACCGCGACGTCGAGATCGTCATCTTGCGCGGGCACGATCAGAACGAAGCGTTTGGAGCGAAGAAGGTCGACGTCCTCTATTGCCATACGCCGTACCTCGAGACGGCGCTCGTCGAGCAGGACGCGGTGATGCTCGTGAACCAATCGGCGGGCGAGGTCGCGAAGCTCGCCGCACGACAGATCCATGCGCTCGCGGTGACACACGAGGTCGCCCGTGCGCGCCCGGACTTCGTCGCGGCGCTGACGCGCGCGATCCACCGCGCCGAGAAACTGATTCACGCCGACGCGGGCGCGACGGTCGACGCCGTGATGCGCGCGCTCCCGTCGTTGGATCGCAAGAAGGTAGAGACCATCGTCGCGATCTACGCGCCCGCCGTACCGACCACTCCGCGAGTGTCGGTCGAGGGGATCGATCCGTCGCTCGTCCTCTATCCCGCGAGTCGCGCGCCGCCCGATCTGCGCGGCATCGATCTCCACGACTACGTGGCGCCGGCGTTCGCGGAGCGCGCTCTCGCAGACGAAGCGCGCGTGGTCGCGGAAAAGGCAAAGGCGGCAGAGCCCTGGTGGCGACGGCGCGCGCCCTGGCTCGGAGCGTCGGCGGCGGTCGCCATCGTGATCGCGCTCGGGCTGCGGCGCCGACTCAGAGCGCGACCACGCTGAGATCGTCGAAGTACGTGATCGAATCGGCCTCGAGCGCATGAACACGTCGTATGCCCATGCCCCTGGCTCGAGCGCGGTCGGCTATCGTCGACGTCGATGAACCTCCGCCGCCTCCTCGCCACCGATGCGCCGCGCGCGACGGCGATCGTGCGTTGCGCGGTCGGCCTCGTCTTCATGTCCGAAGGCCTCCAGAAATTTCTCTACCCCGCGACCGTTGGCGCCGGCAGATTCGCGAAGATCGGACTTCCGTCACCGGAGCTCCTCGCGCCGTTCGTCGGCACGGTGGAGATCGTCTGCGGCGCGCTCGTCGTGCTCGGTCTCGCGCTGCGCCTCGCCGTGATCCCGCTCGGCGTCGTGATGGGCGTCGCGGTCGCGACGACGAAGCTACCGATCTTCCACGCAGAAGGCTTTTGGAAAGCCTTGCACGAAGGGCGAACCGACTTTCTCGCGAGCGCCGGATTGATTTTCCTCTTCGTCGCGGGAGCCGGTGCTTGGTCGTTCGACGCGCGCCTCGGTCGCGGCGGCGGACGACGCTGACGGGACTTCGATCTTGCAGTGGCTACGAAGGAGCGGCGCGGCCCGACGTCACTTCTTGCAGTACCCGCGATCGTTGCACGCGCCCGCGGTGGGCGGCGTCGGGCACTGGCTGTCGGACGAGCAGCGAATCGAACAGAACGTTCGCTTCTTTCCTTTGTTGCACGCGCCGCTCGCGCACTCGCCATCGCTGTCGCACGGCACGCCGAACGACTTGCCTTTGCCGTCGGCCGGCGCGGATGCTGCGACGCTCGCGACGGCGAGCGCGACACATGCTGCGAGGAGGAAGGCGCGCGTCTTCATTCACCGAAAGAGAGCAGGAATCGCGCCGTGTCACCGGTGTGACACGGGCGTGTCCGTGGCTCGCTTTTCCGCGCAATCGCGCGACTCGCCGCGGTCCTCGAGGCATCAGGGTGGTGCGTCCAACCCCCAGGGCGCGCGGGTCAGAACGGCTCGAGGAGAAGGTAGTCCTCGGAGTCGTAGCCGACCGCGAGGAATCGATGCTCACGCGCGCCGAGCGCGAGCGACGGGCCGACGCGCGCAAAGAGCTGCGTGAGCATCAGCACCGCGAAGCCGAGCGGCAGCACGTAGCGCGCGAAGCGCGTCGCGTCGTCGTCGGCGACGAGCGTCGCGCCGAGCAGCTCGAGCACGCGCGACGGCGCGCGGCTCTGCTCGGGCGACCAGAAGAGGATCCCCTGCGCGGGATCGGGCGGCCCTTGCTCCGTCGTGCCGAGAAACGTGAACGCGAACGCGCGCGCGGCGCCGAGCTCTTCGTGGAGATCGAACCATAGCGTCTGGATGTCGGCGGGCGGCGCGTCGCCCGTGAGGACGCTGCGCAGCCACGTCTCGAGTGGGGCGGCGTCCTGCTGAAAGTCGATCGCGCGCGCGAGGTCCCACGCGGCGGACGGCGCCGACGCTGCGCCCGCGGCGATGAGCTCGTTCATGCCCATGCCGATCGGTCCACGCTGCCGTGCGAGGCGAACGATGTGCTCGCGTGCGGCGTCGGGGCGTGCGGCGTCGGGGCGTGCGTCCACGGGCGCAGGCTTAGCACGGACGGATGGCGGCGCGCTCTCGCGCGTGCTCGCGCCCCGCGGGTCTCGTGCGCGGTACAAATATTCGACAATACGAACGCAAAAGACCGCCATTCGCAGCGCGGGGTGAGCGCGGTCCAGTATAAAAGACATGAATCCTGATTGACAGACACGGCCTCGCCGAACATTCTCCAGGCATGAAAGGGCTCCTCGTCGCGACGCTCGCGATAGCCGGCGTCATCGTTCCCGTCGTCACGCGCGCCGACGACGCGTCGTACGCGACGCCTCCGCCCGAGCCGCCGCTCGCTGGCTTCCACGATGGCCTCTTCTTCCTGCGCGATGCAGCCGACGTCTTTCGCCTCTATGTGCAGGGTCGCGTCCACGTCGACGCGATCGATTGGTTCGGGCCAGGCGTCGGATCGCTCGGGCCGGACTCCGCGCTCAAGTCGACGTTCTTCCTCCGTCGCGCGCGCGCCGAGATCGGTGGCGAGTTCTTCGAGCAGTGGCAGTGGCAGCTCTCCGCCGACTTCGGCCCGACGTCGACCGACAACCTCGCCGCACGCAACGCGACGCGCACCTGCACGGTCAACGCGGCAAGCGGCGCGCAGGCGTGCTCCGATCTCTCGGCGCCGGTCGAGACGGCGACGCAGCGGACGCTCCCGACGGACGCCTTCATCAACTTCGCTCCATCTCCGTGGCTCAACGTCCAGGTCGGCCAGTACCTGATCCCGTTCACGATGGAGAACCCGGTGAGCGACAACACGACGCCGTTCCTGGAGCGATCCGTGGTGTCGCGCGGGCTCGGGACGCCGTTCACGCGCGACATCGGTGCGATGGTCTGGGGCGAAGCGCCGAACCGCCTCGTCTACTACACCGTCGGTCTCTACAACGGCGACGGTCCCAATCGTACGAACGCCGACAGCCGCTTCGATCTCGTCGCGCGGACGTTCGTGCGTCCATTGCACACGACGGGCGCGTCGGCTCTGAGGGACGCGCAGATCGGCGTCTCGTTCCGCTACGGATCGCGCGATCCGAAGCAGGTCGGATACGACCAGCCGTCGCTGACGACGCAGGGCGGATACGCATTTTGGAAAGCGACGTACAAAGACTCGCTAGGCCGCACGATGCACATCATCCCGAGCAGCGAGCAGAGCGCGGTCGGCGCCGACGTTCACCTGCCCGTCGACGGCTTCGATTTCACCGGAGAGATCGTCTACGCGAGCACGAACACGCGCGAGGCGGTCGACGGATACCAACTCTCGCCCTTCACCGAGAGGCTCGGGACGCTCAAGGGATATGCGTACTACCTGCAAGCCGGCTACTGGGTATTCGGCAATCGCGACATCATCGGATTGCCGAGCTACGGGCGCCCGAAACACCTCGATCTCTCGAAGCCGGTGAAGCGGCCGCAGCGAGGGCTCCAGGCGCTGCTGAAGTTCGAGCAGCTTCATCTGTCGTACGCGGGCGCGACGCGCGGCGGCGTCCTCGATTCGAAGACGCCGAATGGCGACATCGACATGATGTCCGTATCGGTCGGCCTCAACTATTGGGCGACGCGACACCTCCGCGTCGGGATCAACTACGTCGGGTACGTATTTCCCGACAGCGCGCCGCTCACCGCCAGTGCCGCGGGGGGGCCGGTCCAGACGCCGAGCCAGCGCGCGGTCGCGCCAGCGCAAGCGGTCCTTCCTGGCGCGAACGACGGCGCGCGCGATGGCGGCCACACGCTGCATGAGATCCAGGCGCGGGTCGGCGTGCAGTTCTGACGACTACTGTGTCGCGACGCCGCTCGGTGGCGCGGGCGGCTTCTCCCAATCCCAACGAAGCCCGAGCATGATCTGCCGAAACCCCGACGCGAAGATCCCTTCGGGTCGTCGCGCGACGATGTACGGATCGTCGAGAGCGTTCTTCACCGTCAGCCTCAGCGTGATCCCCGTCGGCTTGTGCCGGTAGCGCGCGCCGAGATCCACCGCGTTCCACGCCGGCATGCGGCCGTAGCGCCCGGTCACGTCCGTCGCGACGGTGTTCGCCTGGTCCGTGAACTGATTCGACACGTGCGTCCACGCGACCTGCCCCGCGACACCCGTCGGATGCTCGACGTCGACCGTCGCGGTGAAGCTGTGTTCGGGCGCGTACGGCAGGAACAGGCCATCGTAGCGACCGCCGACGAACGACGCATGGTTGTAGGTATAGCGAAGCCCGAAATCGACCTCGAAGCGCTTCGCGAGATCGGCGAGGCGTCCAATACCGAGGACGGCCGCGCTCTCGAAACCGATGTGGCGCGTCTTGCCGCCATTGACGAGCTCGCTCCCGCCCGTGTCGCCGGTGCCGGTGACCGCCTGGTTCGTGAACGTCGAGAAGAAGAACGTCCCCTCGAGGTGGAGCCACCGCTTGTGGTTGAAGCGCGATCCGAGCTCGTAGTTGTAGCTCTTCTCGGGATCGAGCGCCGCGGGCGTCCCCTTCGGGCTGATCGACGACGCGATCCGCGGCGGCGCGTACCCGACGTGAACGCCGCTGAAGACGTGCGCCGCGCGCGAGCCGTAGATGACGCCGACGCCCGGAACCAGCGCGTCGCTCGCCACGTCGCCGGCGACGTTTTGATCCTGCGCGCCGGTCGCCGTCATCGCGCGCGTCGTCGCTTTGTGAAAGTTGACGTGCTCGTAGCGAACGCCGGGCGTGAGCAGGAGCGACTCGCTGAACGCGATGCGATCCTGGAGATACATCGCCGCCGCGTACGAGCGATGCGTCTCTTCGAAGTTGTTCGCGCCTGCGAACGACGTGAGCGTGTCGCCCGCGCGCTGTTGGTAGTGCGCGCTTTCCGTCAGGAAGCGCGCCCCTACGTCGATGGTGTGCGCGATGTCACCCGTCTTCAGCTTGTGCTCGAGGCGCGGCTCGATCCCGGCGACTTGGTAGTCGCGATCGAGGATCGTATTCGAGTTGAGAAAGTAGATCGCCCCGCCGAGCGGCGCTTCGTCCGCGCCGACGACCCGGTCGAAGCTCGTCCCCGGAAGGAAGTTCCGCGAGTAGTCCTGACGTCGCCAGATGCGATCCGTGATGTAGCCATAGACGAGCGTGCGAAGCTTCGTGTTCTCGGTGAAGCGCTGCTCGTGCACGAGCGACGCTTCGTAGCGGCGCAGCTTGGACTTGTCATTGGGCGCGAGCGTCTGTCGTCGCGGCTCGCTCTCCCACATCGCGCGCGTGAGGCCGACGTCGTCGGAGAGCGTCTGGTTGTCGTGAAACCCGAGCTTCA
>JAYVXB010000423.1:0-15692 GCA_043785585.1 Deltaproteobacteria bacterium
ATGAGATCCGCGCTCGCGAAGTAGTGCCCGCCGTTCACCGGCTCGAACGCGGCGTTCCCCTTGATCGGATTGATGCGCGGGATTTGCGCGGCCGCCGAGTCGACGTACACGCTGCTCGCGAAGAGGTGTGCGTACACGCCGTCGAAGCGCCAATGCTCCCCGACGTGCAAGCTGCCGCCGAGCGACAGCGTGAGCTTGTTGAAGTCGAGCGACGCCAGCGACAAGTACTCCTTTGGCACCGCGCTCGTCTCGTAGCTTATCCCTGCGCGAAGGTCGGTCGGGTATCCGGCGATCGCGTAGCGGTACTCGCTGCCGAGGCGGATCGAATTCGAGTCTTGGAAGCTGCGTGGAAATGCGATCGCCGGGATGTTCACCTTGGCCGGCATGCCGATGACGCCGTCGATGCTCATGCCGTTCGGCGAGATGTCGATCGCGTGGTGCGCGGACCAGAATTCGCGGACGTAGGCGACCTCGATGCGAAGATCGTCGGTCGGTCGCACCTCGACGCCCGCGCGCACGATCGCGGGGAGAACGAAGCGGACGTGCGCGCTCGTTCCGTCTTGGTGCGCGCCGTTGAAGAGTGAGCTCGTCGGCATCTGCATCGTGAGCGTGGCGGGCGCGCTGATGACCGTCGGGAGCTGCCCGCTGAGACCGAAGCGGACCTCTTTTTTTGGAACCCATGTCACGCCGCCGTTCATCGACGGCGAGAAGATCGGACCGATCTTCATCTGTGCGTTCGCGTCGAACTCCGGCTGCTCGGGCGCCCCGAAGAGGCGGTCCTGCGGGCTCGCGCTGAACGTCACGGTCGTCTGGAAGACGCCGATGAGAGCTTGCGCACCGAGCCCGAACCGAAGCTCTTCGATCGGCTTGTACGCGACCCACACCCCCGGGATCGCCATGATCGATCCGTCGTACGAGCCGAGCGCGTAGCGCGCGGGCGACGGCTGGCCGTTTACGGTCGACGGGAACCCGGCGAGCGCGACGTACGGATCGATGACTCCGCCCGCGACCGTCCACTCCTTTCGCGCGCCGAAGTTGTACGCGGCAGCGATCGTCGGGATCGGAAGGACGGGCGAGCCGCCGCTGACTTTCGGCGAGTTGAAACGCTGGTAGTTGTTCTGCGCGTCGAGGACGTAGAGCTCGCGCGTGTACTCCGCGGAGAAGCGCAGCCACGAGAAGTCGACGAGCACGCTGGTGCCGGCGTCGGCGAGCCCGGCGGGGTTGTACCAGATGGCTCCGAGATCATCGGCGCCTGCGACGAACGCGCCCGCGCGTCCCATCGGGCGGACGCCGCGATCGGAGAAGTAGAGCCCCGCGGCGCGTGCGTCGGCGACGGTGGCGAGAACGGCCGCAGCGAGCGCGGCCCCGATCATGCGGCTCGTCATCGACTGAGCGCCCTCCAGCTGGAACGGTCGTCCCATTTTCGTTGACAAGTGTCAATGACGTATGTCAATGAAAGATCCCTGCGAAGGTCGAGGGGAGGGATCATGCGGTCGGTGGCGGCGATCGACGAAGCGCTCACAGGGCGCGACCTTCAGCGCGAGGAGACGCGACGGCGCCTCCGCGACGCGGCGCTGGCGATCTTTCGCAGCGACGGCTTCGCCAGCTCGAAAATCGACGACATCGCGCGCAAGGTCGGCGTCAGCCGCGGCACGTTCTACTTCCACTTTCCCACGAAGGAAGACGTGCTCCTCGAGCTGCTTCGCGAGGCCGAGGCCAACGTCGCGCGCGCGGTCGAGGCGTTGCCGCCCTCGGCCCCGGTGAAGAAGGCGCTCGAGGCGATGTGCGTCGAGTTCGCGAGGCAGTGGGAGCCCGAGCGCGATCTCTTTCCGGAGGTCGGCTCCGTCGCGCTCCGTCGCGCAGCCGCGACTCTCCGCGCGGACACGGTCAGCCCGGTGCACCGCGCGCTCGCCGCCGCGCTCCGCAGCGCGATCGATCGCCGCGAGCTCACTCGCCACTTCGCGCCCGACGTGCTCGCCGACATGTACCTGGTCAACGTCTTCGCGGCGACGCTCGCCTGGTGCGCGCGACCAAGCTTACCGCTCGTGCGCGCGCTCGGCGCCGCGACGGAGCTCTTCTTGGAAGGCGCGCGTCAGCGTCGTCGCTAGTCGTCTGTCTGGTCTCTCGGAGGTGCGATCATGAAGGCTCGCGTCGCGAAGGGGGTTCGGCTCGCGTCGGTCGTCGGGACGATCGCGTGCGCCGGTTGCGCGGCCGACTTCGACACGTCGAGGAACGCGCCGCCGCCGCGGAGCCTCGGTCACGAGCTCTTCAGCGTCATCTGCGATCGCGTCGGCGCGCAAGCCCTTCGCGAGGACGTGACGGGGCTCGCGTTTCATTTCGTCTGCCACCCGGATCAGGCAGGAAAATACGTCGATCGCGTCGACACGACCCTACTGCCCGAGCTGTCGGCCACGACGAACATCGACGGCAAGCCGGTGACGCTCGCGCAGCAGCAAGCGAACCGCGTCCACAACATCGCGCGGATCGAGGCGCTTGCGCGGCGTCGCGAGGACTTCGCGGCGGCGATCAACGCGGCGATCCCCGATTCGCAGATCGCGCAAACTTCGTGCGGCGTGCCGTCGACGACAGGAGGGAAGATCGGTCTGCAGAAGGAGCTCGCCGACACGCTCGGTCGCCTCGTCGATCTCTACGACGACGACACGATCCCGACGGCGACGCGCGGCTTCGGCGCGACGCTCGACGCGATCAAGGCGGACCCGGATGCGCAAGCGGCGCTCGCGCGCTTCGATGCGCGGCGCGGGTATCGCCCGGTCGGGAACGCGCTCGGCCTCGCGCGACCGGTGCTCGCGTACCCGCGCCTCCTCGAGGTCATTCACTCCGTCGTCGTCCCGCTCATCGCTGACGGCGCGGCGACGGATTCGTCGCGCGCGTTTCAGTCGCTGACGAGCGTGCTCTACGAAGAGCTCCGCACGTCGCGAGCGGAGATGGCAGTCGCGCCGCTCGCCGTCGCGAACGATCCGATGCTCGACGGCGTGTCGGTGCTGTCGCGCCCGCGCTCGCTCCTCGAAGGGATGCGCGAGATCCTCACGCTGCAAAACGCGGCGTTCTCGACCGGCGCGCCGACGTACATCGTGAAGCGCGATCCTCGCGGGTATGCGTCGGTCCCGCTCGTCGCAGGCGCGGTCCCCGACCCGTTCGTCGATCTCACCGGACCGAGCGGTGCGCCGGACGGTCTCCCCGACGTCGATCCACTCGGCCAGTTTCTCGCGAAAGGCGCGGCCCTTCCGTCGCCGTTCTTCACGCCGGAGGCGCGCGACGGCAGGCGCGATGGGGACGGTCGCGCGCTCGGCAGCTCCGGTGCGCCGATCTACGGCTACGTCGACACGCACCAGACGTTCCTCGCGTCGATGATTCGCGACGTCCGCCCGCTCTTCACGCCCGATGCATCGCGGAAGACCGAGGCGATGATGAACGTCCTCGCCGCGCTCCCGGCGCTCGGCGGGACGCGCGACACTTCGCCTTCGACGAGCAAGACGTACGAGCCGGACCCGCGCGCGCTCGAGCGCTGGAAGCTCGGACATGCGGCGTCGCCGCCGGTCGGCCTCGGCACGGTGCCGGTCACGCTTCCGTACCGAGCGTTTCACCCCGAGTCGTCGCCGATTGCGGATCTCGTCTACGCGGCGGGGCAGGTCGCGTCGCGTCCGGAGATCGACGACCTGTTGATCCTCTCGCGCAAGCTCCTCCGCGATCATCCCGAAGCGCTCGCGAGCTTCGTCGGGCTGGCGCTCGAGATCAAAGCGAAGGCGGACGCGCATCCCGAGGCGGGTCTCCCGGAGGCGTCGACGTTTTGGGACGACTTGTTCCAGAAGCTCGCGCTCGTCGCGAAGGAGCCGAAGCTCCTCGACGACATCCTGCGCGCGGTCGCCGACGACAAGACGCTGCCGATCGAGCCCGCGCTCGCGACGTACCTCGCGATGAAGGACGACATCTCGTACGACACGAACAACCTGAACGGTCCGTCGAGGAACCTCACCACGAACACCGCGCCGCCGAGCTTCGTCACGCCCGTCGATCGCAACCAGCCCGACAGCGGCGCGAACCGCAGCCAGATGCAGAAGTTCCTGTCGCTGCTCCACGATCTGAACGGGCTCGGCATCTGCACGAAGGACGGCGCGATCGTCCACGTGAACATGAACTTTCAAGGGCTGCCGATCAGCTTCGACTACCCGACGAACACGGCGATGAGCGGCCTCATCTGCGGCATCGTCGGATCGTCTGCGCCGTCGCGCCTCGCGAAGTGCCAAGTGTTTGGTTATCCGAATGTGATGACGCTGATGACCGACGTCATTCTCGGCAAGGCGCTCCTCACGGTGCAGGACGACTGCCTCAACAAGCTGATGAAGTCGCCGCTCGCGACGATCGCGGGGGGCGCCGACGCGGTGCTCGAGCAGATGTCGGGCGTCAACGGCTTCTCGCTGCATCCGAACCTGCGCGGCTTCGCGCGGCTCCTCTACTTCAACACGCCGTATCCCGGGCTCCCGACGGACACGAACGCGGCCAACGCGAAGACGCTCGCGTTCTTGCGCGATACGGTCGATCCGATCCCGTCGATGCTCTGCGCGCCGGATCCGTTCACGACGCCGAACGGGACGATGTACGCGCTGCGCAAGTGCGCCGACGTGAAGGACACGCTCCGCGCGCGCGATCCGAACGCGCTCTTCCCCGTCGACGAGCTCGGGTTCACCGCGTCGCTGCGGCCGCTCGCCGGCGCCTTCGACTCGCATCAGCTGCCGCTCCTCTTCGCGGATCTCTGGGATGTGCTCCACAACCACTACGGATCGGCGAAGCAAACGAAGGACGAGTGCGATCCGCAAGCGTCGCGCAAGGACGCGCGGTGGTGCGCGCAGAGCGGGATCGTCTCGTACGAGCCGCTCCTCGTCGAGATCCTGAAGTCGGGCGTCTTCGTGCGCATTCAGTCGCTCTTGAAGACGCTCGCGTCGACGACGGTCGCGCACTGCACCGCGCGCGACGCCAAGACGGGCCTTTGCACTGCGTCGACGAACGTCGACGGTGTGCACGTGATCTCGGAGGCGCTCTCGCTCATGCTCGATCCCGCGCGATCCGCGGGCCTCGTGACGCGCGCGGGGGATGCGCTGTCGTTGCGCAACGATGGGACGCGCGTCGACAAGGTGACGCCGATGTCGCTCGTCATCGATGCGTTCAAAGGGATCGACTCGTCCTTCGACGCGTTCGCGTCCGCGAATCCGGGCGGTGTGGACCGGCGCGCGCTTTGGAAGGCGGCGCGGTCGCAGCTCGTCGATACGTTCCTGGCCGTCGACGGCGCGGGACCGACGGCCACGTTCAAGAACAAGGCACTGACCGCGGCGCTACCGGCGATCATCGACGTGCTCCGTGCGCAGGTCGCGGCGCACTGTCCGGCGCACGACGGATCATGCACGTGGGCGAAGAAGGATCTCACCGCGAACGTGAGCGCTGTCCTCGCCGGTCCGACGTTCGCCGCGTCGATCGATATGCTCGACGCGCTCGCCAACGACGATCGGTCGCGCACCGAGATCGAGACGCTCGTCTCGTACTTGCTCGACGCGGCATCGTCGAACGACGCCCAAGCGGGCGCGCTCGCCGCGACCGTCGACTCGCTTCAGGTGCTCGACGACGACGCGAACCTCGTCCCGTTCTACCGCGTCCTCTCCGAGGCGCTCTCGAGCCCGGTCACGGACGACAAAGGCAGCGTGCTGCGTCGCGGCCTCGTCGACGCCGCGCTCCGCTCCGTCGCGAAGATCTATCCGCCCAAGGATTGCGCCGCCGATCGCGATCCGAACGGCGCGATCCGCGTCGTCCTCGCAGCGCTCGTCACGCCGATGGGCGATCGCGCCGTGACGCCGCTCGAAGTCATCGCCGACATCATCGCCGACGTGAACCGCGCCGCGCCCGAGAAGACGACGAAGCTCGACGGCGCAGACTATGGCAGCATCGCCGACGAGATGAGCTCGTTCCTCCTCGACAAGTCGCGCGGCCTCGAACAGATGTACGCCATCATCAAACAAGCCACGGCCAAGTGAATGCGAATCGTCGTCGACTACGATCTGTGTGAAGCCAACGCGCGGTGCATGAAGACGGCACCGGATATTTTCCAAGTGGGCGACGACGATCGGCTCAGGCTCCTCGTCGTCGAGCCCTCACCCGCGCAGCTCGAGTCCGTAGAGACCGCGATCAAGCGCTGCCCGAAGCGCGCGCTGTCCCTCGCCGACTGAGAGAGATTTGACCGCCAAGGCGCCAAGGCGCCAAGAGTTTCGGGGAGAGAAGTCCTATCCAATCCCTTGGCGGCTTCGTGTCTTGGCGGTCAAACCAATCAAAGCTTGAGAACGCGTATCGCGTTTTCGCGCAGGAACTTGGGCCAGACGTTGTCCTTGAAGGGGACCGTTTTGAGCTCGGTGAAGATGCGCTCGAGCGTGAGGCCCATCGGGAAGTAGCCCGCGTAGAGGATCTTGTCGGCGCCGCGCGTGTTCGCGTAGTCGATGATCGCCTTTGGGTAGTGCTTCGGCGCGAACGCGCTCGTCGAATAGAAGAGGTTCGGCCATTTGAGCATCAGCTTCACGGCGAGATCGGTCCATGGCTCGCACCCGTGGCGCGTGACGACCTTCAGCTCGGGGAAGAACCAGCAGACTTCATCGAGCAACGCGACGTCTTGCACGCCCATCGGCACGCGCGGTCCCGGGACGCCGGCGCAGATGAAGATCGGAATGTCGAGCTCTGTGCACTTGGCATAGATGGGATAAAACTTCTTGTCGTTGATCGGGACCTGCGGGCAAAGGCCCGCGGGGAAGGCCGACGCCGCCTTGATCCCGAGCGTCTCGTGCGCCTTCACCAGCTCGCGCACGCCCTCCATGCCGAGGTTCGGGTTCACCTCGTAGCTCCCGAAGAAACGATCCGGATGCTCCTTGAGCGCGCGGACGCCGTCGTTGTTGATGCCGCTGACGCCGACCATCGCGCGCTCGACGCCCCACTTGTCCATCTCGTCGAGCGTGATGCCGACGTGGTCCGACGACTTTCGTGTCGTAGGGATGTTTTTGAACATGTACTGCGCCGGAAAGTCGAACTGCTCGCGGCTCTCTTCGTCCATCAGGAGCGGCTTCAAGAACTCGTAGCGCTTCTTCTGATCGTCCGTCGGGATCTGAAGCATCAGATCGATCGCCCGGACTCCGCTCGGCATGGGCATAGAACACATTCTACACCTGGACAGAGAAAGTGAAACATGTTCTATTCTGGGCATGCGAGCGGCAACGAACGGCGGCGCGGACGCATCGAGGCTCACGGCGGAGTACGTGCTCGAGTACACGTACAGGCGCAGCGTAGGATCGGTGATCGGGCGGTTTCTCACGGGCCTCCGCGACGGAAAGATCGAGGGGGTTCGTACGGCGTCGGGCAAGGTGCTCGTCCCGCCGGCCGAGTACGATCCGGAGACGGGCGAAGCCACGGGCGACTTCGTCGAGGTCGGGACGTCGGGCGTCGTGACGACGTGGTCGTGGATCGAGTCGCCGCGACCGAATCAGCCGCTCGCGCACGCGTTCGCGTGGGCTCTCGTGAAGCTCGACGGCGCGGACACTGCGATGCTCCACGCGGTCGACGCGGGATCGAGCGATCGCATGAAGACGGGGATGCGCGTGAAGGTGCGTTGGCGCGCCGAGCGCGTGGGCGCGATCGGCGACATCGCGTGCTTCGAGCCGGAGACCGCGCGATGAGCGAGGCGATCAAGCGCATCAAAGCGCCGGTGCGGCTCACGTACCAGGTGACGGCAGGGAAGGCGCTGTCGCGCTTTCTCGCAGGGCTCGTCGAAGGGCGCATCGTCGGACAGCGATGTCCGTCGTGCACCAAGGTCTACGTTCCGTCCAAGGGCGCGTGCCCCACCTGCGGCGTCTGGATGGAAGAGCAAGTCTCCGTCGCGGACACGGGCACGGTCACCACATTCTGCATCGTGCGCGTTCCGTTCGAAGGGCAGACGATGAAGCTCCCCTACGTCTACGCGAGCATCCTTCTCGACGGCGCCGACCTGCCCATCCTCCACCTCGTCGACATGCCGGCGGCCGAGGCGCGGATGGGGCTTCGCGTGAAGGCGGAGTGGCTGCCGCCCGCGGATCGCAAAGCGACGATGGAGAGCATCCGCTGCTTCGTCCCGAACGGCGAGCCCGACGCGGCGTTCGCTTCGTACAAGGAGCACCTGTGATGCGCGACGTCGCCGTGGTGTCGTTTGCGTCTCTCGTCGCGACGGACCGTGATCTCGACGAGACGGAGATGCTCGTCAAAGTCATCGGCGAAGCGCTCGCGAAGGCGAAGATCCCGAAGAACGAAATCGGCTTCACGTGCTCCGGAAGTTGCGACTACCTCGGCGGGCGGCCGTTCTCGTTCGTGATGGCGCTCGACGCAGTAGGAGCGTGGCCGCCGATCTCCGAGTCGCACGTCGAGATGGACGGCGCGTGGGCACTCTACGAAGCGTGGGTGCGTTTGCAGCACGGCGACATCGATACGGCGCTCGTCTATGCGTTTGGGCGCGCGACACAAGGATCGCTCGGCGACGTGCTCGCGACGCAGCTCGATCCGTACAACGTCGCGCCGCTCTGGCCGGACGACGCGAGCATCGCGGGGCTGCAAGCGCGTGCGCTGGTCGATTCCGGCCGATGCACGGAGAGCGACGTCGCGCACTCGCGCGCTCCATTCGCCGATGGCGCGACCGCGGTCGTGCTTGCCGTCGGTGATCGCGCGCGACGGGCGTCGGCGCGGCCCGCGTGGATTCGCGGCATCGACCACCGCATCGAAGCGCACTCGCTCGGCGCGCGCGATCTCACGCGCTCCTCGTCGACCGAGATCGCCGCACGCAAGGTCGGTGCGCACGGCCGCAAGGTCGACGTCGCCGAGCTCCACGCGTCGTATCGGCATCAAGAGATCATCTTGCGCGACGCGCTTGCTCTTCCGAACGACGTCGAGATTGGCGCTGGAACACGCGCGACCGATCCGTTCATGGTCGCCGGCCTCAACCGGATCGGCACGGCGTCGCAGCGGATCTCCGACGGCGGCGCGCGGTCCGCGATCGCGCACGCGACGTCGGGGCCGTGCTTGCAACAGAACTTGGTGTGCTTGCTGGAGGCGGAGTGATGGGCGAGCGTTGCGCCGTCATCGGGATTGGGCAGACGCTGCACGCGTCGAAGCGCGACGATCTGTCGATCGCAGGTCTCGTCCGCGAGGCGGCGATGCGTGCGCTCGACGACGCCGGGCTCGGGTGGCGCGACATCGACGCGGTCGTGATCGGCAAAGCGCCCGACATGTTCGAAGGCATCATGATGCCGGAGCTCTATCTGGCGGACGCGCTCGGCGCCGTCGGAAAACCGATGATGCGCGTGCACACGGCGGGCAGCGTCGGCGGATCGACGGCGATCGTCGCCGCGCACCTCGTGCAGGCCGGCATTCACGATCGCGTGCTCACCGTCGCGTTCGAGAAGCAGTCCGAGAGTGACGCGATGTGGGCGCTCTCTCCGAAGTACCCGTTTCAGCCGCCGCTCGTCGCGGGGGCCGGCGGGTTCTTCGCGCCGATCGTCCGCAGCTACATCCGCCGTTCCGGTGCGCCCGACGACGTCGGAATGCGCGTCGCGGTCAAAGACCGATTGAACGCGTTGAAGAATCCGTATGCCCACTTGCGCATGGACGACATCTCGCTCGAGAAGGTCGCCGCGTCGCCGATGCTATGGGATCCCATACGTTACCTCGAGACCTGCCCGTCTTCGGACGGCGCGTGCGCGATGGTCCTCGCGAGCGACAAGGCCGCGAAGGCATCGCCCAAGAAGCCAGCGTGGGTGCGCGGGACGGCGGTGCGAAGCGAGCCGAGCATGTTCGCTGGACGAAACCAGGTCGATCCGCGCGCCGGACGCGACTGCGCCAAAGACGTGTACGCGCAGGCGGGCATCGTCGATCCGCGTCGCGAGGTCGACGTCGCCGAGCTCTACGTGCCGTTCAGTTGGTTCGAGCCGATGTGGCTCGAGAACTTGGGATTCGCGGATCTCGACCACGGCTGGAAGATGACGCTCGAAGGGGCGACGGCGATTGGCGGCGATCTTCCCGTCAATCCGTCCGGCGGCGTCTTGTCGTCCAATCCGATTGGCGCGTCGGGGATGCTGCGCTTCGCGGAGGCCGCGATGCAAGTGCGCGGCACGGCGGGCGCGCATCAAGTGGAAGGCGCGCGCACGGCGGTCGGTCATGCGTACGGCGGCGCGTCGCAGTTCTTCGCGATGTGGGTCGTCGGGAGCGAGCGGCCTTAGCGCCGGGGAGAGGACCATGGAGCTCAACATCGCCGATCTGTTCGAGAGCCTCGTCGACGTGATTCCGGAGCGGACCGCGCTCGTCTGTGGCGATCGCCGTCTCACGTACGCACAGCTCGAGGACCGCGCGAACCGCATGGCGAACGTGCTCCGCGCGCGCGGCGTGAAGGCCGGCGATCACGTCGGGCTCTATCTGTACAACGGCGTCGAGTTCATCGAGTCGATGCTCGCGGCGTTCAAGCTCCGCGCGGTACCGATCAACATCAACTACCGCTACGTCGAGGGCGAGCTCACGTACCTCTTCGAGAACGCGAAGCTCGTCGCGCTCGTGCACCAGCGCGAGCTGTCCTCGTTCGCGGGCGCGGCGGCGAAGACGGTCGCAGGCCTGAAGACGTTCGTCGCGGTCGCCGACAGCGGCGCGCCGGTCGCGAGCGACATCGATCCGATCGACTACGAGATCGCGCTTCGCGCCGCGTCGCCCGAGCGAAAGTTCGAGGCGCGATCGGGCGACGATCTCTACATCATCTACACCGGCGGAACGACCGGGATGCCGCGCGGCGTGATGTGGCGGCACGAGGACGTCTTCTACGCGGGGCTCCAAGGCGGTCGTCCGGGCGGCGAGCCGCTCACGCGCGCCGAGGAGCTCGCGGAGGTCGCGAAGGAGTCCGACGAACCACTCACGTTTCTTCCGGCGGCGCCGCTCATCCACGGCGCGGCGCAGTGGGCCGCGCTCATCGGCCTCTTCGGCGGCGGGAAGGTCGTCCTTCAAGGCGGGCGCAGCTTCAACGCGAAGGAAGTGTGCGAGCTCATCGAGCGCGAGAAGGTGAGCACGCTCACGTTCGTCGGCGACGCGATGGCGCGTCCGCTCGTCGACGCGCTGCGAGCAGGGGCATTCGACACGTCATCGCTCTTCGTCATCGCCTCGGCCGGCGCGATTCTGTCCGATTCGGTGAAGGACGATCTCGTCGCGCTTCTACCGAACACGATGGTGCTGAACAGCTTCGGTGCGACCGAGACGGGACATCAAGGAACGACCGGCGCGATGGCCGAAGGCGGCGTGCCGAGCGGGCGCCCCAGCTTTTACATGGACGACAGCAACACGGTCCTCGGCGACGACATGAAGCCGCTCGAGCCGGGGACGACGACGATTGGCAAGTTGGCACGTCGTGGCCGATTGCCGATTGGCTACTTCAACGATCCCGAGAAGACCGCAAAGACGTTCATCACGATCGACGGCGAGCGCTGGGTCGTCCCGGGCGATCTCGCGACGCTCGAGGCGGACGGGCGGATCACCGTGCTCGGTCGCGGCGCCGTCTGCATCAACAGCGGCGGCGAGAAGATTTTTCCCGAAGAGGTCGAGTCGGTGCTCAAAGCGCACCCCTCGGTGCAAGACGCGGTCGTCGTCGGCGTGCCGGACGATCGATGGGGACAGCGCGTCGCGGCGATCGTGCAAACGCGCGAGGGGGCATCGGTGACGCTCGCGGAGCTCGAGACGTTCTGCCGAACGCGCATTGCGGGGTACAAGGTTCCGCGCGAGCTCAAGGTCGTCGCGCAAATCGCGCGGCACCCGAGCGGAAAGCCGGACTACCGCTGGGCGGCCGCCACGGCGCGCGGTGACTCCGTATGACGCCAAAACACTATTGGGATGTGCCGCCGGCGCTCCCGACGGGCGCATGGGCGGCGAAGCGTGAGCTCGCAGCGAAGCTTCGCGAGCTCGCCGCCGTCGTGGTGACGACGGATGCCCCGGAGGACGCGCTCTTGCTCGCGGCGGAGGCCGTCGACGAGGCCGCGTTCGTGCTGTGTCCGTTTCCGACGCGCACGTTCAAGGAAGGGTTCGCGTCGTGCACGAACGCCGAGCAGTTCGCAGTCTTCGCGGATCGCACGGCGCTCAGTGGCGAGTCGAATCCGATTTCGCCGCCGATGAAGCTCTTGAAGGCAGACGACATCGCGCTCGGTCTGGTGACGTTCGGCCCGTCATTCGAGGGCATTCCCGGCTGCGTTCACGGCGGATTCGTCGCTGCTGCGTTCGATCAAGTCTTTGGCTACTTGCAAGTCATTCGAGGCACGGGCGGCGTGACGGCGACACTCGAGATTCGCTATCTGCGACCGACGCCGCTCGGCGTCGAGCTTCGCATCGAGGCGACGACGTCGAGCGTCGACGGCAAGAGGAGCCTCGTCGCCGCGAAGATGAGCGCGGGTGGCAAAGTCACCGCGGAAGCGACAGGCACGTTCGTCGAAATCGATGCCGCGCGCATGAGGTCGATCATCGGCGCACAAGCGCCCAAGGAAGGCTGAGATGTACATCGACTACACGCCGGCCGAGCGCGCGCTCCGCGACGAGCTCCGCGCGTATTTGCGAAAGCACGTGACCGAAGACGTCCTCGCGGAGGTCGCGGGCACCGAGGGCGGCGGTCCGCTCTACACGAAGGTGCTCCAGCAGATGGGCGCCGACGGTTGGCTCGGTATCGGGTGGCCCAAGGAGTTCGGCGGTCGCGCGCGCCCGGCGATCGAAGAGTTCATCTTCTTCGATGAAGTGCAGCGCGCGGGATTCCCGATTCCGTTCCTCACGCTTTGCACCGTAGGTCCGACGCTCATCAAGTACGGAACCGACGAGCAGAAGGCGGCGATGCTTCCGCGTATCTTGCGCGGGGAGCTCCACTTCGCGATTGGCTATTCCGAGCCGAGCGCGGGGACGGACCTCGCGTCGCTCAAGACGAAGGCGGTCCGTGAAGGCGACGACTACATCGTCACGGGGCAGAAGATCTTCACGAGCCTCGCCGAGTACGCCGACTACGTCTGGCTCGCGGTGCGAACGGATCCCGAAGCGTCGAAGCACAAAGGAATCTCGATCCTCATGGTCGATACCAAGTCGCCCGGCTTCTCGCTGACGCCCATCCATACGCTCGGCGGCAACCGCACGAACGCGACGTACTACGACGGCGTGAAGGTGCCGGTGTCGATGCGCGTCGGTCGCGAGAACGACGGATGGAAGCTCATCACGACGCAGCTCAATCACGAGCGCGTCGCGCTCAGCTCGCCCGGTCCCATCACGCGGTTCATCAGCGAGGTCGTTGCGTGGGCCAAGGAGACGCGCCTCGCCGACGGCCGCCGCGTCATCGACGAGCCGTGGGTCCAGCTCAACTTGGCGCGCGCGCACGCGCACGCCGAGGTGCTCAAGCTCATGACGTGGCGCCAGGCGTTCAACATCGATCAAGGGAAGCTCGATCCCGCCGAGTCGTCGTGCGTGAAGGTCTTCGGGAGCGAGTCGTTCGTGAAGGTGTACGCGCTGCTGCTCGAGGTCCTCGGTCAGCCCGGCTACCTGAAGACGGGATCGCCTGGAGTCGTCCTTCGCGGACGCATCGAAAGCTATTACCGGCCGACGCTCGTGCTGACGTTCGGCGGCGGAACGAACGAAGTGCAGCGCGACATCATCGCGATGGTCGGGCTCGGCATGCCGCGCGCGCCGCGCTGAAGGAGACGACGATGGATTTCTCGTTCACGGAGGCTCAAACCGCGGTCGCGGATCTCGCGCGGAAGCTGTTCGCGGAGCGACTGACGCCCGCGGCATTGAAGACGATCGAGGCCACGGAAGATCGCTTCCACGCGCCGCTCTGGAAAGAGCTCGCGGGCCTCGGGCTCCTCGGGACGGCGATCGCGGAGAGCGATGGCGGCGGCGGTCACGGGCTTCTCGAGCTGTGCGCGTTGTTGCAAGAGGCAGGCGGCGCGGTCGTGCCGTTGCCGCTTTGGGCGACGCTCGCGCTCGGCGCGTTGCCGATTGGCAGGTTCGGGAATGCCGAGCAACGCGCGCGATTTCTCCCCGCGGTCGCGCGCGGCGAGACGATCCTCACGGCGGCGCTCGCCGAGTACGGCTCCGAAGATCCGCTCCGTCCTTCGACCACGGCGAGAGCGGACGGCGCGGCGTGGATTCTCGATGGAGTAAAGACGTGCGTCCCGGCGGCGCGACTCGCGAGCCGCATCCTCGTCGGCGCGCGCACGACCGGCGACGCGCTCGGCGTCTTCCTCGTCGATGCCAAAGCGGCGGGCGTGAAGCTCGAACGCCAAGTCACGACTGCCGGCGAGTCGCAGTACGAGATGACGCTGACGACCGTTCGCGTCGCCCGCGAGGACATCCTCGGCGATCCCGAGCGCGGCATCGATGTCCTCGCGTGGCTCGCGCCGCGCGCCACGATCACGCTCGTCGCGATCGAGCTCGGAATCGCCGAGCGCGTGCTTCGGATGACCGCGTCGTACACGACGTCCCGCCAGCAGTTCGATCGCCCGATCGCCACGTTTCAAGCGGTCGCGCAGCGCGCGGCGGACGCGTACATCGACGTCGAATCGATCCGTGTCGCGACGTGGCAAGCCGCGTGGCGCTTGTCCGAGGATCTCCCCGCGAGCGCCGAGGTCGGCGTCGCGAAGTTCTTCGCCTCCGAGGCGGGGCATCGCGTCGTCTACGCCGCGCAGCACCTGCACGCCGGAATGGGCTTCGATCTCGATTACCCACTTCACCGCTATTACCTGCTCTCGAAACAAATCGAGCTGACGCTCGGCTCGTCGTCGACGCACCTCGCGCGCATCGGCGCCGAGCTCGCACGGAGCGAATGATGCACACGCGACTCTGCGACACGTTTCAAATCGAGTTTCCGATCTTTGCATTCAGCCATTGCCGCGACGTCGTCGCCGCGGTGAGCAAGGCGGGGGGCTTCGGAGTCCTCGGCGCGCTCGCGTTCACGCCCGAGCAGCTCGAGATCGAGCTCGCATGGATCGACGCGCACGTCGACGGCAAGCCCTACGGCGTCGACGTCGTGATGCCTGCGAAATACGAGGGATCGGATCAGGGCGGCGTCACGAAAGAGGCGCTCGAGGGGATGATCTCCGAGAAGCATCGCGAGTTCGTGAAGCAGCTCCTCGCGCGCTTCGAGGTGCCGGAGCTCCCGGAAGGCGAGACGATCGAGTCGTTGCTCGGGTGGAGCGACGCGGGCGGTCGCGGGCACGTCGAGGTCGCGCTCAATCATCCGATCAAGCTACTGGTCAATGCCCTCGGACCTCCGCCCAAAGACGTCATTGCCCAGGCGCACGCGCGCGGCGTGAAGGTCGCAGCGCTCGTGGGCACGGTTGCGCAGGCGTTGAAGCAAGTCGCGGCCGGCGTCGACATCATCGTCGCGCAAGGGACGGAAGCGGGCGGACACACCGGCGAGATCGGGACGATGGTCCTCGTACCCGACGTCGTCGACGCCGTTCATCCGGTGCCCGTTCTCGCGGCCGGCGGGATTGGCTGCGGACGGCAAGTCGCGGCGTCGCTCGCGCTCGGCGCCGACGGCGTATGGACCGGATCCATTTGGCTCGCCGTCAAAGAGAGCGACTCCGAGCCCGTGCTCGTCGAAAAGATGCTCCGCGCGTCGTCGA
>JAYVXB010000424.1:0-5115 GCA_043785585.1 Deltaproteobacteria bacterium
GCTATGGGGGCGAAAGGGCGAGAACATGACACACCCGCGTCGCACCGCAAAGGACGGCGGGCGCGCGTCTCCTACGATGACGATGGCGATGACGTCGGCGTCCGCAGATCGGACGAAGCCTCCGCCGTCGAGCCGTTCGACGTCGACCTGTGCGGGAGCGAAGCGTGGCGACGCGCGGGGCATCGGTGCCAATCGTCGCACGGAATTTGTCCCAAGCCGCGAGCCTCTTCTATCGCGAGAGGGTGGAAATCACGTTCCTTGGGCAGGCGGGGATGTTCATCGAGACGAAACACGGGAGCATTCTCTGCGACCCGTGGTTCAACGCCGCGTACTTCGCGTCGTGGTTCCCGTTCCCGTCGAACGAGGACGTCGATCGCTGGAAGCTCGCACGACCGACGTACCTCTACATCTCGCATCTGCATCGCGATCACTTCGATCCCGCCTTCCTGCGCGCTCACGTATCCAAAGACACGACGGTCCTCTTGCCGGACTTCGGAGTCGACGCGCTCGAGCGCGAGCTTCGCGACGTTGGATTCACCAAGTTCATCAAGACGAAGAACGGCGAGACGATGGATCTCGACGGGCTTCGCGTGGCCGTCCTCGCGATGGTCACGCCGATGGACGGTCCGATTGGCGACTCCGCGCTCCTCGTCGACGACGGCGAGACGCGCGTCTTCAACCAGAACGACTCGCGCCCGATCGATTGGGACATGATCAAAGCGTTCGGTCCGTTCGACGTCCATTTCGTCCAGTTCTCCGGCGCGATCTGGTTTCCGATGGTCTACGACTACACGCCCGAGAAGAAGGCGGAGATCGGCCGGAAGAAGCGCGCCAACCAGATGGCGCGCGCGCTCGAGTTCGTCCGTCAGGTCGACGCGCGCCACGTCGTGCCGAGCGCTGGGCCGCCGTGCTTCCTCGACGACGCGCTCTTTGCGTTCAACGACATCGACTCCGATCCGTCGAACCCATTTCCGGACCAGCCGACGTTTCTCGACTACATGAAATCGGAAGGCGCGAACAACGGCGTGCTGATGATCCCCGACACCGTCGCGACGTTCGCGGGCGGCGCGTGCAAAGTGCGTCACCCGATGCCCGACGACGAGGTCGCGTCGATCTTCCGCCACAAGCGCGCGTACCTCGCACGCTACAAAGCGCGGCAGCAGCCGGTCATCGACAAAGTCATGGGATCGCTGCCGCGCGGGCAGGTCGACGTCCTCGCGTCGCTCCGCGCGTGGTTCGAGCCGCTGCTCGCGATGGCCGACTACACGTGCATCGGCGTGAACGCGCGCGTCTTGCTCGACTGCGGCGATCCGAAGGTGCTCATCGACTTTCAACGCCGTGAAGTGAAGGCGTGGGACGGCTCGGACTGCGACTACGTCTTTCGCGTCGACCGTGGCCTCGTCGAGTCGTGCATCGTCAATCACGAAGAAGACTGGGTAAATACCCTCTTCCTGTCGTGCCGATTCGAAGCGGTGCGCAAAGGACCGTTCAACGAATACGTCTACAACTTCTTCAAGTGCCTCTCGCCGGCGCGAATGCGTTGGGCGGAGTCGTGTTACGCGGAGAAGGCGCCGATCGATCAGCTCATGGAGATCGACGGGCACGTCGTGCAGCGCCGCTGCCCGCACCTCAAGGTCGACTTGACGAAGTTCGGTGTCGTCGAGAACGGCGTCCTCACGTGCAGATTGCACGGATGGCAGTTCGAGCTCGCGACCGGGAAGTGCCTCACGTCCGAAGGGCATCGCTTGTACTCGCGGCCGTCCGAGAAGAAGGAGGGCGACGAGGATCTCCAGGTCGCGGCGACGTGCGCCGGCGGTGCAGAGAGCGGGACCCTACCGACGTCGCGGCGAAAGCGCGGGCTGGCGGTCTTCGAGCCGCTGGAGGGCGATCCGCCTTGCGCGGCCGCAACGGCGACGATCGCCGACGAGAAGAAGCGCGCCGCGGGCTGATTGCTATGCTGCGCGCGCCATGACGCTCCCCACCGCGCAGCCGCGCCCGCCGAAGCTCGTCCTCTACAACTACTGGCGCTCGTCGTCGTCGTACCGCGTTCGCATCGCGCTCGCGGCGAAGGGGCTCGCGTACGAGTACGCGGTCGTGAACATCTTGAAGGACGAGCACGCGACCGCGGAGCACAAGGCGCGGAGCCCGATGGGGTATGTCCCGTGCCTGACGATCGACGGCAAGCCGTTCGTCGAATCGGTGGCGATCATCGAGCTCCTCGACGAGCTGTTTCCCGCGGCGGCGCTCTACCCGCGCGATCCGTTTGCGCGCGCGCGCGTTCGAGCGCTCGTCGAGATCGTCAACTCGGGCACGCAGCCGCTTCAGAATCGGTACGTGATGCTGCAGCGCTCGCCGGACGCCGAGGAGCAGAAGACGTGGGCGAGGTCCTTCGTGGCGCGCGGGCTCCAGGCGCTCGAAGCGTTGATGGCGATGCACGAGCGCGAAGCGGGCGTACACGGGCCGTTCGCGTACGGCGACACGCTCGGCGCGGCGGACGCGTTCCTCGTTCCGCAGATGTACAACGCACGCCGGTTCGGTCTCGATGTCGCGGCGTACCCGCGCGTCGTCGCGGCGGAGGAGGCGGCGCTCGCGACGGACGCGGTGCGCGCGGCGATGCCGGAGAATCAGCCGGACGCGCAGCCGGCGACGAAGTAGTAAGCTGGGCGCGTGATGCGAGCGACGCGGCGAAGTCTGCTTGCGCTCGTCGTTGCGGCGATGTCATTCGTCGCCGCGTTCGCGCAGGCGCAGGACCGCGGCGGTCGGCGAACCTGGGGAGCATCGACCGATGCGCCGCCGTCACCGAGCGCATCGTCGAGCGCCGCGCCGTCGTCCACCGCGCCGTCGCCAGCGAGCTCGGCGGCGCCGCCCGAGCCGCCGCCATCGACGATCGGCGATCCCGTCGACGGCGCGCAGACCGGCCTCCCGCCGACGCACGCGCCCGCGGACGCGCAAGGTCCGATCGTCCGCGCGCCCGGCCGCGTCGGCCTCCGTTACACGCTCGAAGGCATCGAGGTGCGCGGCAACACGACGACGCTCGCGCGCGTCGTCCTACGCTACGTCCCTTTCCGCGCCGGCGACACGCTCGACGTCGACGATCGCGAGCTCGAGCTGACGCGCTTCCGTCTCCTCGGCACCGGCTTCTTCCGCGACGTGCAGCTCTCCCTCCGCAAGGGATCGCGCCGTGGCAACGTCGTGCTCGTCGTCTACGTCGCCGAACGCAACACGATGATCGTCAACGATCTCTGGCTCGGCATCTCCGCCGACGCCGAGCCGAGCGGCACCGCGCGCCCGCTCACAGCGTACGGCGGCGTCCAAGTCTCCGAGACGAACCTCGCCGGCACCGGCATCACGCTCGGCGGCGCGATCGCGATCGCCGAGAACCAGCTCGGGCTTCGGACGCGCTTCGTCGATCCGCAGTTCTTGAAGACGAGCTGGGCGCTCGAAGGGACGCTCCTCTACAACAACGCGAAGGACTTCTTCGGCAACCGCGACGTGCTCGTCGACTACGCCACGCACCAAGCGGTGCAAGACTTCGCGGTGCTCGGGTACCGCCGCTTCGGCGGCTCGATCGGCGCGGGCCACGATCTCGGGATCTCGACGCAGCTCTTCTTCAACTACCGCCTCGAAAAGATCGACGCGAGCGTGCCACTCGCCGCGAGCCACCACCGCGGTCTCGACATCGAGCCAATCGATTTCATGGTCTTGCCCGGGAGCTCGGTGCTCTCGACCGTGCGCGGCACGCTCCTCTACGACACGCGCGACGAGCCGGTGCTCCCGACGCGCGGCCAGCACGTCATTCTCTCCGCGGACGCATCTCTCTCGCCGCTCGGCAGCGACTATCCGTACGTCAAAGTGACGTCGCGCGCGTCGCATTGGCTGCGTCTGCCATGGGAGCACGTGCTGCGTCTCGAGGGCTTTGCCGGCGCGGTCTTCGGCAACGCGCCGGTGTTCGAGCGCTTCTACATCGGCGACTTCACCGATCTCCTCCCCGACCGCGTCCTCGACTTGAACGTCGACCGCCGCCCCGCGCCGAACTTCCTCGGCACCGACATCGTCGAAGTGCGATATGGCCAATACGCAGCGAAGGTCCAAGCCGAATACCGAATAGCGCTCTACCGCGGCCACCGATCGATCTACGGAATCGACTTTTTCACGGCCGCTGGCCTCTACGCCGTCGCGAATGGGCTCGATCTCACGCAGCATGCGCGCGGCTATTCGGGATTCGGCACGGCCCCGATCGACCTCACATTCAACCTCGGTCTGCGCATCGACACCGCCGCCGGCGGCGTCCTCTTCGGCCTCTCCAACTTCCTCGGATTCCTCCCGGTCCGCGGCTCCGACGCAGGAGCTGCGCGATGAAGGAGAGGATTGAACAGGAAGGCGGGACGACGGGAAGGGAGATTGGGAAAACCAAAAAATGTTCCCGTCTCCCCGTCTTCCTGTTCAAAATCATCATCGTGTGGACGCTGTTCGCATCCACCGCGTCGGCGCAGCAGCAACCCGCGTCCCCCAGCACGCTCCCCAGCCGCCAAGCGAACTACGCCTGGGACAAGTCGCTCCTCCGCGCGAGCTTCTCGTACCGCGACGCCGTCGATCCCGGGATCGCGAACAAGCTCGGCAGCGGCCTCCCGACCGTCATCGCGATGCGCGCGTACGTCTTTCGCGAAGGCGAGGCGACGCCGATCGCGCTCGCGGTCAAGACGTGCCGGATCGTCTACGATCTCTGGGACGAGATTTACCGCATCAAAGTCACCGAGCCCGGACGCGAGCGTGACACCGCCGCGGTCAATCTCGAAGGCGTCCTTCGTCAGTGCGCCGAGGCGCGCGATCTCCCCGTCGTCGATCGCACGCTCCTCGGGGCCGGAACGCCGCATTTTCTCGGCGCGATCGTCGACGTGAATCCGATCTCGCCGCAGATGCTCGAGCAGATGCGCCGCTGGATGTCGCGACCGACGGGATCGACGGGGATTGGGCCGAGCGACGCGCTGTTCGGGTCGTTCGTCGGGCTCTTCGTGAGGCAGATCGGGACGAGCGACAAGACGATCAAGTTTCGCACGCAGGCGATCGTGCCGTAGGAAGTTGGGTGCCCCCTCCCGCCGCCGCTTCGCGGCGTCG
>JAYVXB010000425.1:0-5114 GCA_043785585.1 Deltaproteobacteria bacterium
CGTCGGGAGTCGCGAGGATGACCATCGGGCTCTTTCTTCGCACCCTGTCGGACTGAAACCGGTACGTGCCCGACGAATCCTCTTTGAGCGCACTGACCATGCACGCCGTAGAGCATCGCGCGTGCCGTCGACTATCTGCGCGGAACGCAGGGAAATACGAGGCGATCGCCCGGTCGGCGCCCCGGTGCGATTCGCCACGTTGCCGCGTTTGCGTCGCCGAGCGAGCACGACCGTACGAGAGCTCGGGTGCCCCCAAAACTCGACGCCGTGCGCCAAAGCCTCGTATCCTCGGAGGATCGGGGAACGAATGACGCCGCACGGACAGTCGCTGCTCGGGGCGACCATCGCCGGCAAATATCGCATCGAGCGAATGCTCGGATCCGGCTCCATGGGAGTCGTGTGCGAGGCGCGTCATGTCGAGATCGGCAAGCGCGTCGCGATCAAGCTCATCGAGTCGTCGCTCGCGCAAGAGGGCGAGGTCGCGGGGAGGTTCCGGCGCGAGGCGCGCGCGGCGAGCCTCATCGAGAGCGAGCACGTCGTGCAGGTGTTCGACGTCGGCGTCGACGACGCGGTCGGTCTCTACATGGTGATGGAGCTCCTCAAGGGCGAGGACCTCTGCACGCGCCTCGAGCGCGACGAGATGCTCGACATCGAGACCTCCGTCCGCATCGCGCACCAGATCGCGCGCGCGCTGACCAAGGCGCACGCCGCGGGCGTCGTGCATCGCGATCTCAAGCCGGCGAACATCTTCCTCGTCGAGCGCGACGACGGGTCGATCTTCGTCAAGGTGCTCGACTTCGGCATCTCGAAGATCCTCGAGCGCGAGTCGCTGGCGCGATCGGGCGCGCTCAAGCTGACGCGCGCGGGGACGGCGGTCGGCACGCCGCAGTACACGTCGCCGGAGCAGGCGCAGGGGCTCGAGAGCGTCGACCATCGCACGGACGTGTGGTCGCTCGGCGTCCTCCTCTACGAGATGATCTCCGGGAAGATGGCGTACAAAGAGATGCCGACGTACGAGCAGTTCATCATCCAGCTCGTGACGTCGAGCCCCGAGCCGCTCGAGAAGGTCGCGCCGTGGGTGCCGCGCTCGGTCGCGAAGATCGTCGACCGCGCGCTTCGTCATCACTTGGACGAGCGAATCCCCGATTCTGCGACGTTCGCGAAGATGCTCGCGCAGGCGGTGCCGAACGCCGTCGGCGAGAGCGGGCGGCATCGCGAGCCCGCGCGGCGTCCGAGCGCCGACGACACGGTGCAGATGGACGCGCCGCGGATGTCCACGCCCGGCGCGTTCGAGCCGCCGCTCCCGTCGATGACCGCGGTGATGGACGAAAGCGCGCGGCAGTCGCTCGCGGATCTCTTGTCGCCCGATTCGACGGACGGCAAGACGCGCGTCGATGGATCGCCGTTCTTCGACGACGACGGCGAGCCCGTCGCGTCGTCGAAGAAGCCCTCGCCGCTGGCGTCTGCGCCCGTGATGCCGTCGGATCGCGCGCTGCGTCCGCCGTCGGTGTCGACGGTGTCGCGGATCCTTCCGGTGCCCGCGCCGCGCATCTCGCCGTGGCTCTACGTGATGATCGCGCTCGTCGTCGCGTGCGTCGCGGCGATCGCGTGGGCGCTCTTGCGCGGAAGCGGTCGCGTCGGGTGACCTCGGGCTGATACGCTGTCCGGGCCGATGCTTCGCGCGCGCTTCGTCCTCTTCCTCGCATCCTTCGTCGCACTCTGCGCCGATTCGCTCGCCGCGGCCGATCCGGGGACCCCGCACGCCGCGTCCGTGCTTCGCGTGCTCGGGTCGCACGCCGAGCGCGTGCTCGCGCCGTCGAGCGGGACGATCTCGGCGCTCGTGAAGATCCCCGCGGGGACGACCGCGGCGCAGCTCGGGCTCGACGAGATCGCGCCGGGCATCGGAATGGTCCGCGGTCGCTCCACCGATCTCCTCGCTTTCTCGACGGCGCATCCGGATCTCCACATGGAGGTCGCACCGCCGCTTCGTCCGTTCCTCGATCACGCCGTGCAGGCGACGAACCAGAACCATGTGCGCCTCACGCACACCGGCGCCGGCGTCGTCGTCGGCATCGTCGACACCGGGCTCGACGTCACGCATCCCGACTTCCTCGACGCGCAGGGGCACACGCGCGTCGCGTGGATGATCGACATGTCGCTCGCGCCGATCAACAAGCACCCGGAGCTCGAGGACAAGTTCGGGTTGAAGGATACGGCCGGAAAGTTGTTCGCCGGCGCGGTGTTCAGCGGCGCCGACATCGACGCGCTCCGTGCGATGGGCGCTCCGGTCCCTGGCGACGAGGTCGGCCACGGCACGCACGTCGCGGGGATCGCCGCGGGCAACGGCGGCAACCCGTCGACGATCTACCGAGGCTTCGCCGAAGGCGCGACGCTCGTCATCGCACGCGCGAGCCTGGCCAACAGCGACTCGTTCGAAGAGGGCGCGACGCTGAAGGGCGTGCAGTTCGTCTTCGATCGCGGCGACGCGCTCAATAAGCCCATCGTCGTGAACCTCTCGCTCGGGAGTCCCGTCGGCCCACACGACGGGACGGCGACGTGGGAGAACGTGATCGCGAGCTACGTCGGCCCGGACAAACCGGGGCACGCGGTCGTCGCCGCCGCGGGCAACAACGGATCGATCGTCGACAACCCGGATCACCAGAGCGTCTACGTCTCGAGCGGTACGAAGATGCGCGTGCCGATCGTCACGCAAGGCTCGGGCGGAGGCGGCGGTGTGCAGACGTGGATCACGCTGCGCGCGGGCGCGAGCATGAGCGTCGGGCTGGAAGGCCCGGACGGTGAATGGGTGCCGCCGATCGAAGCGGGCACCGAGCGCGGTCACAACACCGACGGCTACAACTCCGGCGTCATCAACGGCGTCGACAGCAACGGCGCGGGCGGCAGCGGCGGAGGACAGACTTCGCACCTCGCGCACACGCCGTACGCGCTCGTCCTCTGGAGCGGCAAGTGGCCGACGGGCACGTACAACATCACGCTCGAAGGGACGGGCACCGCGGAGCTCTACGTGCTCGGGACCGGCGATGCGGCGGGGACAGTGAGCTTCGCGGGCGGCGTTCGCGAAGGGACGATCAACTTGCCCGGGACGCACCCCGGGATCATCGCCGTCGGTTGCACCGTCAACAAATCGCAGTGGACGAGCATCTACGGCGATGCGTTCGGCGTGTACGTCCCGCTCCTCGACGGGCCCGGCGGCCGCGCCATCGCGGGTGATCCGCGACGTCCGGTGCCGGGCGAGCTCTGCTATTTCTCGGCCGCGGGTCCGACGGTGACCGGCGTCATGAAGCCGGAGATCTCCGCACCGGGTCTCATCGTCGTGTCGTCGATGGCGAAGCAGGCGACGCCGCCGACGCCCGGCAGCGTCTTCACGAGGCGCTGCCCGGATCCGAAGAAGGGCGGACCGAACGATCCGCGCTGCGAACAAGTCGACAAGACGCACGGCGTGGTCTCTGGCACGTCGATGTCGGCGCCGATGGTGGCGGGAGCGATCGCGCTCCTCTTCGAGCGCGATCGCACGCTGACGCAAGACAAGATCACCGCGCTCTTGCAAGCGGGCGCGCACAGGTTCCACGCCGACGGCGACGAGGTCGTGGCCGCGCCGTTCGAAGATCAGGGCGGGCCGGGCGAGCTCGACGTGCAGGGGGCGCTCGACGCGCTCGATCAGATGCAGAATCCGATGCTCGTGATGCCGGATCGCGACAAGAGCTGGCTCACCGTCGGCGCGGACTACGTCGCGGCCGACGAGTCGACGCCGCTCACCGCGATCGTCGAGCTTCGCACCGCCGACGGAGCGCACCGCGCGGATCTGTTCGAAGCGTCGCGGCTGCAGGCGTGGGTCACGGTCAACGGCGTGCCGCAGACCGCGCCGCCGTTGCAGAAGCTCGCGCCGGGGCTCTACGTCACGACGCTGAAGTTGCCGCGCGGAATGGGCGGCGGGTCGCTGACGATCGGCGCGTCGTTCGACGGCGCGGACATCGTCACGCCGAAGACGTTGCCGATCGGGACCGACATCTGGAACGCGGAGTACCCGTCGCACGCGAAGGGCGGATGCGCCGTCGCCGGGGGCGTGGGCAAGCCGTCGTGGGGATTCGGGCTCGTCGAGATCGTCGGCCTCTTGTCGATCGGCGCGATCTTCGGCGTCCGTCGGCGTCGCGCTCACTCCGCCTGAAGCTGGAGCAGACAGCCGTGCGGCTCCCATATCTCGTCGTCGGGATCGAACGGTCGCGCCGCGTCGCCGACGCCGACGCCCACGACCAACACCGTCGCCGTGTCGTCGAGGTTCGTCACCGTGAGCTCCGCCTCCGTTGCGCGATCGAGCCCCGTCACCGGGAGCACCGACGTCGCCGCGCCCTTGGCGTCGATCTTCACGACGACCCAGCGCATGCGCGCGTGCTCTTCCCATTCCGCGCGGATGGCGAGGCTCGATCCTTTCGGCGCGTTCGCGCGACGGATCGCGACGTAGCTCGCGGCGGTCGGCGCGATCGGATTCGGGCACGCGAATCGTCGCGGTTTCTCCGGCCACGGGACGTCCCAGTCGAGACGCAGTCGGGCCTCGTCGCCGAGCGTGCGCGACTCGACGAGGTGCTCGCCGTCGTCCGCCGCGCCGAGAAACGCGCGCGCGACGGCGAAGCGGACGAAGAGATCGTCGGCGGTCGTGAGCGCTCCGAGCGCGCCTTTGAACGTCATGCGAAGAACGTCGAAGCCATCCGGCTGCGCGCGAAAATGCGACGCACCGAGCGCTGTCGTCGTCGGCGCGAGCGCCCACAACCCGCGCACGACCGCTCCTGGCTCGACGCCGAACTCCGCATCGAGCCACCAGTAGAAGAGCGATGCGCCACGCTCGTATTGGTCCGCCAAGCGCGCGTCGCCTTCGCGCCACGGATCGACGATCGCGCGGTGCGGGTAGCGTTGGAAGATCGCGACACCGTCGTCGTCGACCGGGCACGGAGCGACGAGGCGCGCGAGGTACGTCGTCGCGGCGCGCGCGCTTCCGTCGTCGGTCGCGGGCGCGACGCGGTAGAGCGATGCGCGCGCCACTTCGCGCACGAGGGCGGCATCGAGCGCGCAACCGGTGAGCTTGCGATCGACGATCGTGA
>JAYVXB010000426.1:0-15673 GCA_043785585.1 Deltaproteobacteria bacterium
GTGAAGGTGCCGCTCATCGCGGACGGCCTCAAGGCGGTGCGCACCTTCAAGAAGGAAGGCATTCGTACGAACGTCACGCTCTGCTTCTCTGCGACGCAGGCGCTCCTCGCGGCGAAGGCCGGCGCGGCGTACATCTCGCCGTTCATCGGTCGTCTCGACGACACCGGCGCCGAGGGGATGGAGCTCATCGAGCAGATCGTCCAGATCTATTCGAACTACGACTACGACACCGAGGTGCTCACCGCGAGCGTCCGCAGCCCGATGCACGTCGTGCAGGCCGCGCTCATTGGCTCGCACTGCGCCACGATCCCGATGAGCGTCATTCGCCAGCTCATCAAGCACCCGCTCACCGACGTCGGCCTCGCCAAGTTCCTCGAGGATCACAAGAAGTCGGCCGACAAGGCGAAGTAGTGCCGGTCCACGTCGTCGTCGAACGCGCCGCGCGCCCGGTCATGGTGCGCGAGCGCGTCGACCGCGCGGAGATCGTGCGTCGCGCCGGCGCGATGATGACCGCCCTTCAATTGACGAAGGAAGAGGTCTCTATCGTTCTTACCGGCGACGAACAAATCCAAGATCTAAACCGGATCTATCGCAACAAGGATCGTCCAACAGACGTGCTGGCATTCGCGCAGCGCGAGGGAGAGCTCGCGTCGCTCGCCGGCGATTTGTTGGGAGACGTCATCGTCAGCGTGGCCACGGCGAATCGACAGGCAAACGCGAACCATCGCCCGCTTCTCGATGAGATCACGATGCTCGTCGCGCACGGCATCCTGCACTTGCTCGGTTGGGATCACGAGACCGCGGCGAAGGATCGACGCATGCGGGCGGAGACCGATCGCCTGTGCGCGGCGGCGTCGAAGCGCGTTCAAAAGGCCCGCGCAGCCGCGCGAAGCCCCCGCACGCCCGCTCAAAGGCGAGAGCGGCGCGCGCGCTAACGCCCTTTCGAGTTGGTCGAAGGCCGCCGCAGACGGCGCGGTAAATACACATCTTTCGGAGTGTCAAGCATCGCCCGCCGCGTCTTTTCCCGGGGGCTGGGAACAAGAAATCGCGATCGAGGCTGTTTTTCCCTTGCGGGGGGCGAAAAACGGATGATACCCATCACAAGTCAGTCACGCGCGGGGGGGGCCGAAAGTTCCTGGCCCCGAGCGTTACAGTGCGTAACGAGCAAAGCTCGCGGGATAGAGAATCGTCTCGGTTGTGAGACAAGTGTCGATGCTGTCGACAGGAGGAATCGCAAATGTCCGGAAAGAGAATGACGAAGGCGCAGGTCATTGCAGAGATCTCGGAGTTCGCGGAGCTCGACAAGAAGAGTGTCGGTCGCGTGTTTGATGGGCTGACCGAGCTCATCAAGAAGCAGCTCGGCTCGCGCGGTCCCGGCGAGTTCGTGGTCCCCGGCCTCCTCAAGCTGAAGGCCGTCAAGAAGCCGGCGACGAAGGATCGCCCCGGCATCAACCCGTTCACCAAGCAGCCGATCACCATCAAGGGGAAGCCGGCTTCGAAGAAGATCCGCGCGACCGCCCTCAAGGCGCTCAAGGATCTCATCCAGTAAGAAGACGAGCTCTGTCTCGCGACAGGGCATCCGTCTCGGTGAAGGGCGCGTGCTCCTAGGAGCGGGCGCCCTTCGTCCTTTTGTCGTCGTCGTCACCTCGCGCCCGCCGCCCCCGCGCGAGCAAAGCCATGCACATGGCGAAGAGGAGCGCGACGAGAGGCGCGTCGCCGAAGCGCGCGTAGATCGTCGGCGGCCACTCGAGGAGGGCCGGTTGCGCCAGGAGCGTTCCGGCGATGTCGCTGGCGTAGCGCATGCGCACGCGGCCGCTGGCGTCGACCCACGAGGTCGGACCGAAGTTCACGGCGCGCCCGAGATCGCGCCGGAGCTCGACGGCGCGAAGCGCGGCGAGGCGCAGGTGGAGCTCGCTCTCGGCGCTCCCCGCGAACCATGCGTCGTTCGTGACGTTCACCAGCAGGTTCGGCGAGGCGCGCATCGCCTCGCGTCCCGCGTCGGGGAGCGTGTCCTCGAAGCAGTTGAGAACCGCCGCGCGTACCGCTCCGACGCGCAATGCGACGAACGTGTCGCCCGGCGTGAGGCCGACGCCGCGCGCGAACGTGCGCTTCAGCCACGGCCAGCGATCCGCCAACGGGACGGTCTCACCGAACCAGAGGAGGTGCACTTTGTCCTGAGGTGGTGCGAGCGCGCCGTCCGCGGTGACCACCGTCGCCGAGTTGAACGACACGCCGGGCCCGTCGACGAGCACGAGCCCCGTCAGCACCGGACCGCGAACGCCGTACGGAAGGACCTCGAAGCGGCCGATCGGCGCGCGCCGCGTCGCGTGCGGCAGCGGGTAGGGATAGGCGGCCTCGGGCCAGATCGTCAGCTCCGCGCCCTTGCGCTCCGCGCTCTTCGTGAGCTCGGTCAGCTTGGTCAGGATCGCCGGCGCGCGCGCTTCGTCCCAGCGCTCGGTCGCTTGGATCGACGGCTGGACGAGACCGATCTTGACCGTCGGCGCGGACGCGCGCAGCGCATCGATCTGACGAATGCGGACCGCACCGTACGCGAGCGTCGCGAGCGGGAGCGCGATCGCCGACGCGAGCATCGTCACGGCAGCGCGCCGACTCGCGCGCTCGACGACGGCCCGCACGCCCGACGCGAGGAGGCCCGCCGACAGCGCCATCAGCAACGTCACGCCGCGCTCTCCGACGACGTCGGCGAGCTGCACCATCGCTGGCCACGGCGTCACGCCGCCTGCGGCCGACCACGGAAAGATCGTCGGCACGAACGTCCCTGCGTACACGCCGATCGCGATCGACGCCCACCTCGGCGCGTATAACCTCGCGGCGCCCTCGCACGCCATCGCCGCGATCGCCCAACGCATCCCCTCGAACAGCGACAAGAGCGCGAGCGCGAGCAGCCCCGCCGCCCACGGCAGCGGCGTGAACCGCGCGATGACGGCCGGAACGAAGCGCAGCGCGATCATGTTCGCGCCGAACCCGAACGCGAGCCCGCGCGCCGCGCCCGTGAACGCCGTGCGCAGCTTTCCACGCATGCGCGCGTCGTGACCGCCCGCGTCCTCGAGGAGCCACGCGAGCCCCGCCATCCCGAGCCACATCGCCGGGTACAGATTCGTCGGCGGCGCCGCGAGCGCGAAGATCGCCCCGAGCGCGGCGGCGGTCCCGCGGACACGAACGCGCGTCGAGAGGAAGGTCACGCACGACTCTTACGCCGTTGTCGGAGAGGAGCACAAAAGTTCGCGAGCCGCCTGCGCCCGAGGAGGAGGGCGCCAACGGCTCGCGATGAGGAGGAGGAGGCCCCCTCGGAAGTCTCAGAAGTAGAACGTCGTGCCGAGCGTGAGGAGCCCGCCGCCCGACGTGTTCGTCGTACGCCCCGTGCCGTCGTTGAACTCCGGCCTGTACTGCGCCGCATCGTCGACGCGGCCGCGGATGAATCCGCGCACGTCGGCGTTGAGCGCGAAATGCCGCGACAGCCGAAGCTCGAGCCCGACGCCGACCTGGCCACCGAAGTACGAGTAGTGGTCGTCTTGCGCGTAGTAGCTCGTTGCATACTGCAAGCTGTCGTTGCGAACGTGCGCGCCCGACCAACCGAAGCCGCCGAGCAGGTAGATCTGCGCTGCCGACTTGGGATTGAGGAACACGAGCCCGTTGAACGTGAGCGCCGACTCGGTCCGCTTGAGGCCGTTGTAATCCGTGCCGCCGATGAAATCGAGGTTCGCCTCGACGGCGAACGCGGGGATCATTCGGTAGCGAAGGCCGAAGCCGGCGCCGCCCATGCTGGTGTTGCCGTTGATGCCTTTGCCGATGGTCGCGCCTTCGAGGTGAAGGTTGATGCCCCACTGGCTGCGCGGGTACGTGACGCGCGGGCGGTAGTAGTAAGGCGGCGGAGCCTCGGGATGCGCGTACACCACCGGCGGCGGCGGCTGGTACACGACGACGGGGGGCGGCGGCGCGGGTTGGTAGACGACCGGCGGCGGCGCCTGTTGAGCCCCTTGACCCTGCGGCGGCAGTTGCTGGAGCGGAGGCGCCGGTTGGCCGGGGACCGGCTGACCTGGAGGCGCTGCAGGCTGCTGAGGCGCGTCCGCGCAAAACCAGCTCCCGGGCGGGCACGGCTGCTGCGCGGGTCCCGCCGGAACCGACTGAGCCGACGCAACGGCCGGGACGGCAAGCCCCACGGCGACAGCCGAGAGGGAGACGATGTGGCGCAAGGACGCTCGCGATCGCTGCTTCATTTCCGCTTCCTTCTTTCCGATGTCGCGCACGTGCCTGGGTTGGTGTGCAACCGAGGTGCCATGGAGCTTGAGGCGTGTCCCCGTGAAAATCAACGTGCGCCGTAGCGCGTGTCATCGCGCGTTCACGACGAGCAGTGTCCAATCGCCCTAGCGGGGCGGGGCCCTTCGCCCTGTAGTACGGTCGCGCCGATGCCGATCGTCCGTCTGAAGCCGGGCCATGTCCAGCCTGTTTGGGCAGGGCACCCCTGGGTGTATGCGCAGGCGATCGAGCGCGTCGAGGGGGGCGCGACCGCCGGCGACGAGGTGAGCGTCGTCGATCCGCGCGGCAACCTCCTCGGCCGCGGCTTCTACTCACCCGAATCGGCGATCCCGGTGCGCATCCTGGTGCGCGATGCCACGACGCACATCGACGGTGCGCTCTTTCGCGCGCGCGTCGATCGGGCGATCGCTTCGCGCGCGTCGCTCGGTTTGCCGGACGCGCAGACCAACGGGTACCGGCTCATCCATGCCGACGGCGACGCCATCCCCGGGCTCATCGTCGATCGCTTCGACGACGTGCTCGTCGTTCAGTTTCTCACGATCGGGATGAAGCAACGCGAGGGGCTCGTCCTCGAAGCGCTCGAAGCGGCGCTTCGTCCGCGCGCGATCGTCGATCGAACGCCGGGCACCGCCGCGAAGGCCGAGAAGTTCGACGCGGCGCGAGGCGTCGTTCGTGGCGCGTCGATCGATGCGCTCGCGTTCCAAGAGCGCGGGCTCGTGTACCGCATCCCGATGGATCTCGGACAGAAGACGGGCTTCTACTTCGATCAGCGCGGGCTTCGCGCGCGCGTCGAGCAACTGTCGCGCGGGATGCGCGTGCTCGACACGTATTCGTACGTCGGCGCGTTCGCGCTCGCGGCGGCGCGCGGCGGGGCGACCGAGGTGCTCGCCGTCGACGAGAACGCGCTCGCGCTCGAAGTCGCGGCCGAGCATGCGCGCGCGAACGGCCTCCACGAGCGAATCTCGTTCGCGCGGCAGGACGCGCGGAAGGCGCTTCAAGAAGCCCCGAAGAGCGGCGGCTACGATCTCGTCATCGTCGATCCACCTCGCCTCGCACCGACGCGCGGCGCGCGCGAGCAGGCGCTCCTCGCGTACGCACGCCTCGCCGAGGTGGGGTGCCGCGCGACGAAGCTCGGCGGTCTCCTCGTCTTCTGCTCGTGCTCCGCGGCGGTCGATCTCGTCGCGTTGACGCGCGCGCTCGCGATCGGTGCGCAGCGGGCGAACGTCCAGGCGATCATCCTCGAGCGGCATTTCCAGGGCGCGGATCACCCGGTGCCCGCGGCGTTCGGCGAGGGGCTCTACTTGAAGGCGCTCGTGGCGCGGATGGATCCGCGATGAAGCCGCTCTCGGCGATCGAAGGCGACGTGGACGCGCACGAGCTCGTGCGGGGGCTGCGCGGACTGCTCTTCGATCTCGACGACACGCTCCTGTCGCACGGCGAGCTCACGCGCGCGGCGTATTCGGCGCTCTGGGATTTGCGCGACGCCGGGATGCGCCTCGTCGCGGTGACGGGGCGGCCGAGCGGATGGGGCGAGGTGATCGCGCGGCAATGGCCGATCGACGGCGCGGTCACCGAGAACGGCGCGGTGCACATCGTTCGTGATGGACGTGGCGTCGCGCGTCGCGAGCGGTGCGACGAGACCGAGCGCCGCGCGCGCCGCATCCGCCTCGCGCAGCTCGTCGAGCGCGTCCGCGAGATCGTCCCCGAGGCGCGCTTGTCCGACGACGTCGAGGCGCGCCGCTCGGACGTCACGTGGGACATCGGCGAGCGCGTGCGCCTGCCCGACGATCGCGTTGCGTTGATTCATGCCGAAGCGCGGCTCGCCGGCGCGCGGACGACGCAGTCGAGCGTGCATCTTCATGCGACGTTCGACGCCGACGACAAGGCGTCCGGCGCGATCGAGTTCCTTCGCGCGCAGCTCGCCGAAGACGCGGGCTCGGCCGTCGCGCGGTATGCGTTCGCGGGCGACAGCGCGAACGACGCGGCGTGCTTCGCAGCGTTCCGCGCCACGTTCGGCGTCGCGAACGCGCGCGAGCACGTCGCGCGAATGAGCGTGCCGCCGCGATGGATCGCCAAGCGCGCGATGGGCGACGGCTTCGCCGAGATCGCGCGCGCCCTGCTGCGCGCACGCGACGGGAGCTGAACGTCGCCGCGCGCCTACTTCGCGCAGACCGCGTCCTTGTGCTTCGTCGCGCGCTTCAGCGTCGCGTCGGCCTTCATCTTCGCCTTCTTCGCCGCGTCGAAGTCCTTCTTCTTTTCGCCGCAGCCCTTGTCCTTCGATTTTTTGCACTCGGCGATCTCTTCGGCGAGCGTCTCCGCTTCGCGCGCGGCGGCCTTCGCTACCTGCTCCGCCGTCGTGAACTCCTGCTTCGCCGTCGCGCACTCCTGCGTGCACGCCTTCTTCACCATGCGCTGCGCGCTCTTGAACGCGTTGTCGGCCTCGGCCTTCGCGGCGCGCGCGTCCTCGAGCCCGTCCTTTTGCTTTTTGCACTCGCCGCCGCCCTTCTTCTGGCAGCGATCGAGCGCCTCTTCGCGTGCTTCGTAGGTGCGCGTGGCCTTGTCGAGCCCCTTCTGCGCCTTGTCGAGATCCTTCTTCACGACCATGCACGCGCTCGGAGGATCCTTCTCCTTGCCCTTCGCGGACGCCTCAGGTGTCGTCGCCGCCATCGCCGCGATCACCGCCGCAACACCTGCCATCCACGCGAAACGCAAACTGCCCCGAGCCTTCATGGTTCTATCCCCTGATCCGTCGGCGCGGACTTTGACCTCGACCGGGCGATCGATCAAGCTCCGACGCGAAAAGTCCCCCACGGAGAGACACGGAGAGAAACGATGTCGGACCTTCTCGATCTTGCGAAACGCCGCCTCTACGCCAACTACAAGCCGTCGCCCGTCGTCTTCGCGCGCGGCAAGGGCTGCGAGCTCTTCGATGCGAGCGGTCGCCGCTACCTCGATCTCTGCGCCGGCGTCGCGGTCTCCGCGGTCGGGCACGCGCATCCGCGCCTCGTGAAGGCGATCGCCGATCAAGCGGCGACGGTGATCCACGTTTCGAATTACTTCTACAACGAGCCGAACGTCCGCCTCGCCGACGAGCTCTGCAAGAGGAGCGGCTACGACCGCGCGTTCTTCTGCAACTCGGGCACCGAGGCGAACGAGGCGATGATCAAGCTCGCGCGGCATTGGCATTTCGCGCGTGGCGAGGCGCATCGCGTGCGCATCATCTGCTTCCACAATGCGTTCCACGGGCGCTCGCTCGGCGCGCTCTCGATGACGGGGACGCCGAAGTACCGCGAAGGGTTCGGCGAGCTCGGCGCGGTCACCCACGTCGCCTACGGCGATCTCGACGCGGTGAAGGCCGCGATGGGGCCGGACGTCGCTGCGATCAACGTCGAGCCGCTCCAGGGCGAGGGTGGCGTGCTGCCCGCGCCGCCGGGATTTCTCGCGGGACTTCGCGCGCTCTGCGACGCGAGCGGCGCGCTCCTCCTCATCGATGAAGTGCAAACGGGGGTGGGGCGTCTCGGGAAGTTCCTCGCGTCCGAGGGCGTTCGCGCCGACGCGGTCGCGCTCGCGAAGGGGCTCGGTGGTGGCGTTCCGATCGGCGCGATGCTCACGACCGAGAAGGTCGCGGGCGCGCTCCCGCCGGGAACGCACGGCTCGACGTTCGGCGGCAACCCACTCGCGTGCGCCGCGTCGCTCGCGGTGCTCGGGATTCTCGACGACGAAAAGCTGATCGAAGGCGCACGCACGAAGGGCGCCGCGCTCACGTCGATGCTTCAAAAGCTCGCCGACGATTTTCCGACGGCGTGCGAAGGCGCGCGTGGGCAGGGGCTCTTGCAGGGGCTCATCTTGAAGCCGGGCTTCGTCGCACGCGACGTGTTGCCGAAGTTGACCGACGCGGGTGTCCTTCTCACCGCGGCGGGCGAGCGCGTGATTCGATTTTCGCCGCCGCTCGTCGTGTCGATCGCCGAGCTCGAAGAGGGAGTGCGCGTTCTTCGCGGGGTGATTGCGGAGCTCGCGGCGGCAGCTGCAGGCCCGACAAAGACGACGGCGGCGGCTGCTCACATCTGAGAATCCGTTCAGCCCCACCGGGGCGCGGCTTGACAGAGCCGTCGCCTAGGGGTCATTCACGGACTTCCCCCAATGGCCAACGTGACCTCCACGCCGCCGTCCTCGGCAGCTCCGGCTTCGTCCGCGATCTGTCCGGGATGTGGAAAAGCTGTGGATCCGCTGCGCGCGGGGCATGTCGCGATCCTCGACGGCGCCTTCGCGTATTTCTGCAACGCGGAGTGCAAGCAGTCGCGCTTTCGTGGACCGGCGTCCACGCTCTCGCCGGATGAGATCGAGACGGCGGCGCCGCCCGAGGTCGTCGTCCTCGGAGCGCCGGCGCAGAGCACGCCGACGCCGTCGTCCGCGAAGAAGAAGAATGGGACCAACGGAAACGGCGTGCACGCGAACGGAAACGGCGTGCACGCGAACGGAAATGGCGTGCACGCGAAGACGCCGTCGGTGCGCGCGCCTCAGATCGCGTACGTCGACATCGACGCGCCGGTGTCGAGCGGCACGCGCGAGGCGGAGGCCGTGCAAGGTCGCGCCGACGCACGCGCTCGCACGCGACTCGAGCAGGGGCCGCGCACGCTGCGTTCGCCTGCGGAGATCGAAGCGGCGCGCACTCCCGAGCTCGCGCCCATCGTCGACGTCGAGACGTCGCCGCGCTCGGCACCGCGCGCTCGGAGCGTCGACGCGCGAGCACGCGGAGCGGTCGTTCGCGGCGCGTACTACGTCGGCATCGCGGCCGGCGCGCTCGTCCCGGCGGTGGGTCTCATCGACAGCCTCGCCGCGACCGCACGTCTTCCGCTCGTCGGTCTCGCGGCGACGGCGCTCCTCGTTCGCGTCGCGCTCGCCGAGCGCGATCCCTCCGAGCCCCATCCGATCGTCGCGCTCGCCGCGGCGCTCGGCGCTGCCGCCGCTGCGTACTGGGCCGCGTACCGGCACGACTCGCGCGCCGCCGGCATCGCAATCCTCGCGGGCGTCGCCGCGGCGTCGCTCCTCGCGATCGACATGCTCATCGAGCGCGCAAAGGCGCGCGTCGTCGCGAATCGCGAGCACATCGCGCGCTCGCTCGACGTGAAGGTCCGCGTCCTCTACGGCGAAGAGCCGGTGACGATCGCGCCGTGGGACGTGAAGCCGGGCGAGCAGGTCGTCGTCGAGACGGGCGAAGTGATCGGCGTCGACGCGATCGTGTCGGCGGGATCCGCGACGGTGACGCCGTGGCTCGACGCGCCGGTCGACGTGACGAAGCGCGAAGGCGACGCGGTCGTTGCGGGCGCGCGCGTCGTGAGCGGGAGCCTGCGGCTGACGACGACGTGGGCGGGGCTCGATCGCGCGTGGGCAAAGCTCGCTCTGTCGCCGACGTTGCGTGTCGACGTCGCGGCACCGATCGCGCGCGCGACGCGCCTCACGATGGAGCGCGGCGCGCCTCTCGTCGCGGCGCTCGTCGCCGTGGCGGCGTTCGCGAACGGCGTGTCGCCCGTCGAGGTCTTCGCCGCGGCGTGCGCGGCGGCGCTCGCGTTCGGCGCGAAAGGCGTCTCCGCCGTCGTCGCGCTCCACCACGCGCGCGCGCACGCCACCGCGCTCGCGAGCGGCATCGTCTACAAGGACGCGAGGGCCTTCGAGCGCGCCGGCACGATCGACGTCGCCGTACTCTGCGCGCGCGGCACCGTGCTGATGGGCGAGCCGGAGATCGTCGCGATCGAGCCGCTCGGCTCGGGCGACGTCGGTCGCGTCCTCGCGCTCGCAGCAGGCGCCGAGCAGGCGTCGTCGCACCCGTTCGCGTCCGCGATCCTCCGCGCGGCGCGCACACGAGGCGAGCGACCCGACAACGTTCGCAACGCGGCCGTGCACGCGGGGCTCGGCGTGACCGCGCTCGCGGCGTCCGGCGATCGCCTCGTCGTCGGAAGCCGCGCGCTGATGATGCAAGAGAAGATCAGCGTCGCGCTCGCCGACACGCGCGTCACCGAGCTCGAAGCGCAAGGGCGCAGCGTTCTTCTCGTCTCGCTCGCCGACAAGGTCGTCGGCCTCATCGCGCTCCAAGACGGAATGCGTGCCGGCGCGCGCGCCGCGGTGCAGCGCCTCCTCGACGCGAAGGTCGAGCCGATCCTCCTCAGCGGCGAGGCGCGCGAGACGTGCCAGTCGATCGCGCGCTCGCTCGACATCGAGCACATCCGCCCCGAGGTACTTCCGGCGGAGCGCGGCACCGACGTGCGTTCGCTCGCGGACGTCGGCCACATCGTCGCGGTGATCGGGCATCCATCGACGGACGACGGCGCGCTCGGCGCATCGGACGTCGCGGTCGCGATGAGCGCTGCGGGGCAGACGCCGGGCGAGTGGGGCGTCGCGCTCGCATCGGACGACGTGCGTGACGCGGCGCAAGCGCTGACCGTGCCGCACGTGACGCGCGAGCGCGTTCGCACAGCGCTGATCATCGGCTTCATCCCCGGCGCGGTCGCGCTCCTGGCGATTTCGTTCGGCATCCTGCCGCTCGCGGTCGCGCCCTTGTCGGCGCTCATCGGCGCGATCGCGGCGCTGACGTATACGCGGGAGACGGCGTGACGCAGCGGTTCGTTGCTCCGTTCGGTCTCGCGCTCGGCGCAGCGATCGCGCTCGCGTCTCCCGCCGCGCACGCCAACGGTCGCTTCCCCGCGGCCAGCCAGCTCATCGTCGCGCCGACCGACCCGACGTTCATGGTCCTGCGCACGACGTACGGCTTCCTCGTCTCGCACGACAGCGGCGTGACGTGGGACTGGGTCTGCGAGACCGCGATCGGCTACGGCTCGAACGTCGAGGATCCGCCGATCGGGATCACGGCGAACGGATCGATCGTGGCCGGCATGCAAGAAGGGCTCGGCGTTTCGTCGAACCTCGGGTGTGACTGGCACTTCGTCGGCGGCGGGCTCGACAAGCAGCCGATCGTCGACGTCGTCGTGCGACCCGACGCGCCGCACACGGTGCTCGCGCTCGCGAGCAAGCAGACGGGGACGAACGACGCGGGCGATCCGACGTATATGACGCAGGTCTTTCAGTCGCTCGATGACGGCGTGACGTGGAACAAGCTCGGCATTCCGATCGACGGCTCGTACATCGTCGAGACGCTCGAGGTGGCCGCGAGCGATCCGCACCGTCTCTACGCGTCCGGCGTGAAGGGCGCGGGCGCGAGCACGGTCGCGACGCTCTTCGTCTCGACGAACGACGGCGCCGCGTGGACTTCGCGCGCCGTGCCGTTCGATCCGGCGAACGATCGTGCGCCGTTCGTGTCCGGCGTCGATCCGACGAACGCCGATCGCGTCTACGTGCGCACGAGTGGCACGACGACGAACGCGCTGCACGTGTCGACCAACGCAGGTCAGAGCTTCACGACGCCGCTGACGCTGCCGCTCATCCTCGGGTTCGCGCAGTCGTCCGACGGTGCGACGATCTACGCGGGCGGCCCCTCGGCCGGTCTCTACATCGGCGATCGCGCGACGCTGACGTTCGCGAAGAAGAGCGACGTCGCCGTAGGCTGCCTCACGCGCAGCGGCAGCAAGATCTTCTCGTGCTCGAACGAAAAGCTTCCGCCGGACGAGTTCAAATTCATTCTCGGCGAGTCCGACGACGACGGCGTGACGTTCAAAGCGCGCCTCCACATGAACGGGCTCCGCGGACCGCTGGCGTGCGCCGCCGATGCGTCCGAGTCGGCGTGCATCGCGCAATGGCCCGCGCTGAAGAACACGCTCGGGATCACCGACGACGCGGGAATTCCGATCGGCGACGGCGGCGTTCCCACAGGCGACTCGGGACGCAACGCCGACGCATCGACGAACGGCAACAACGGCGGCTCGACGGCGAGCTGCGGCTGCGGTGCGACGCCTGCCGACGCGGGCGGCGTCGCGGGGCTCATCGGTCTCATCGTCGCGCTCGGCCTCGTCGCGCGTCGCGGTGCGTCGTCGACTCCGCGCCGCTGAGAGCGTAGTCCTCCGACATGTGCGACGGCCGGAAAGCCGAGCGTCGATCGGCACATGCCTTGTCATCCGATCGTGCGGAGACCGAATCGCGGGGAGCCGCGTCTATCCAGAACAACGCTGGAATAGAAAGGGTCTCATGTCGCGCCTCTCCTCGTCGTTTCGCTCGGTCGTCACCTTCGTCGGCGTCGCTGCCTGCACGGCCGCGGCGGGCCTCGCGGTCGCATGGCCGCACACCACGTATGCGGACGGCGAGCAGCCCGTCGCGCAGTACACGGCGGAAGGCGTGAAGATCGGCGGCGTCCTCGTGAAGGGCGAGCTCGTGCGCGATACGAAATCGAAGACGGGCTGGGTCGTCGTCGTCGTCGCGAACAACAAGAGCGACGCGGTCGCGACCGTGTCGATCGAAGCGAACCTGACGCGCACCGTCGCGAGCCCGATGTCGCGCGTCGCGCCGATGCCGCAGACGGCGTGGAACACGACCGAGACGCTGACCCTCGCCGCACACCAGCAGGTCATCAAGCGCTACGACGTGCCCGCGGCGATCGCAACGCAAGTCACGGCGGCGAAGGTCGCCGACGCGCAGGCGCCGCAGCAGCAGGCGAAGCAGCCGCCGCAGATGCGCACGCGAATCTCGTACGCGGTCTACGTGAAGCAGCCCGCGGCCGCCGCGCCCGCCCCGATCGTCATGCAGACGTTCTGAATCGGGAAGAACGTTGCGCGAGCCGAGCGTTCTCCTCGGCATGATGCACCCCATCCGCGCCATCGTCACCGTGATCGGCTTCGCAGCCGTCACCGCAACCTCCGGCCTCGCGCTCCTCACGCCGCACGTCACGCACGCGGACGGTGAGGATCGGAAGGGCGCCTTTCACCCCAACGTCGTCACTGCATCCGCGTCGTTCGAAAAGGACGAGACCGCGAAAGGTGGCTGGAAGATCGTCATCGCGGCCGAGAACCCGACCGACACGAACGGGACCGACGATTTCGACATCGCGATCGAGTTCTCGATGTCGAATCCGAACTCGCGCACCGGCGGACCGCAGACGGCCGTCTGGCGTCACAAAGAAAAAATCGTCCTCGCCGCACACGAGTCGAAATCGATCACGATCGATTGCCCCTCCGGCATCGCCAAGCAGCTCGCGATCGGCGAGCGCCTCCAAGAGAAGCGTGAGGCGCTGATGCAAAAGTGGAACGAGAAGGGCGGCGACATACCGCAGTGGGTCTACGCGACCTACAACGCGCCGCGCGCGAACTACTGGGTCGAGGCGACGCAGAAGCCCGCCCTTCTGCCGAAGGAGCCTGCGCCGAAGCAGGGGCAGGCGTTGGCGAAGGCGAAAGCGCAGTCCTCGTGAATCACGAGGCACGCGCTCCCGAAGGTCGCGCAGGCCAAGCATGAACCGCGACGCGGGCGTATCCTCGCGTCGAGCCGACGTGTCTACGCCCGACGTCCCTACGCCCACGATTCGTCGTCGCGGTTTTCCGTTCGCCGCGATCGCGGGCGTCGTGCTGGGGATCGTCATCGTGGTCCTCGTGCTCCGTTACGCGCCGCGCGAGAAGGTCGCGGCGCCGGTGAAAGATCCTGCGCCGCTCGCGGGCGCGGTGCTCGTCGAGGATCGAGGGACGCTCGACGAAGTGCTCTTTCACTACGTGCCGCGTCTCGAGCCGATCTTCGCCGCGCCCTACCGCGACTTTCTCGGCACGCTCGATCCGTCGACTCGCCTCGTCGCGGTGATTCAGCGAGACGGGCCCGGTGGCGGGCCGGATTCGCTGCATCGATTCTTGAAGAAGCTCGATCCGTCGGGTGCGATCGACGCGCGCACGCGCATCGTCGAAGTGCCGGGACCGATCTCCGCGTGGTCGAAGGATCGCGCGCTCGTGCTCGGTCCGGGCACGACGAGCGATCGCACGGGGCTCCTGATTCCCGTGCCTCCGGATCCGAAATGGGTCGAGCGCGCGAACGATTGGCGCACGCTCGCCGCGCTCGCGGGCGCGATGCCGGAGCGCTTCTACGTGAACGAGATGCCGCTCGAGTTCGACGCCGGCGATTTTGCCGTGACGGGGACGCGCGTCCTCGTCGACGTGAACCTCTTCGTGAAGAACCGCGCGCGCGGGATCGCGTCGGCACCGGCGATGCGCGAGCTCGTCGCGAAGCTCTTGGCGCGCGACGTCGTGATGCTCGGCGCGGAGGACGGCGACGTTCCACGGCACCACATGTCGATGTACATGGCGCCGCTCGGTGACGACACCGTGCTCGTCGGCGATCCGAAGGCGGCGATCCCGATCGTCGGCGCCGACTACGTCCCCGGCGAGCCGAGCCCCGACACCGGCAACCCGCTCCGCGGCGACTTCTCCGACGTGATGGTCGCGCGCTTCGAGCGCGCCGCGAAGGATCTCGCGGACGCCGGCTACCGCGTCGTGCGCATTCCCACCGTCGCCTTCGACGACAAGACGTACTTCGCGTACACGAACGGCGTCTACGAGACGCGCGGCGGAAAGAAGATCGCGTGGGTCCCGCAGTACGCCGACACGTCGCTCCCCGACGCGGCGAAGATCGCAAAGCTCGACGAGGCCGCGCGGAAGACCTACGAAGACCTCGGCTGGACGGTGAAGCCCGTCGCGGTGCGCGCTTCGTATCCGTACCACGGGACGATCGGCTGCTTGGCGAACGTGCTCGCGCGCGGGCGCTGAGACGACGGGACGCGTCAAGGCTTTCTCGCGTCTCGATCTCGCCGAACGCTCGAGCGTACGAGCACGGTTGATCGGAAAAACACGCGGCTTCCCTCTCGTCAACGCCATCCCGGGTCGATATCCTTTTGGAGATTGCGGGGCGCGTGGTTGGAGCAACGGCTCCTACGCACGGATCCGCGATCTCGAAAGGAGGTCGTCGTCGCGCGAGCGATGATCCGCACGTGGCAGAAACCGTCCAGCCTCCGAAACCCGCCCCGTCGTCCTCGTCGAGCGATGATGCTTACGCCGCGCGCGTCGGCGCGACGGTCAAAGGGAAGTGGACCATCGACTCGCTGCTCGGAGTCGGTGGAATGGCGGCCGTGTATGCGGCGACGCATCGGAACGGACAACGCGCTGCGCTGAAGATCCTGCACATCGATTTCGCGAAGGACAAGACGGTCTGCGATCGCTTCCTCCGCGAGGCGTACGTGTCGAACAAGATCGGCCACCCGGCTTGCGTCGGCGTGCTCGACGACGACACGACGGACGAGGGCGAGCCGTTCCTCGTGATGGAGCTGCTCCTCGGCGAGACGTTGCGCGAGCTGTGGATGCACACCGGTCGGCGCATGCCGGTGCCGCAGGTGCTCAAGATCGCGGATCCGATCCTCGACTGCCTCACGGCGTGCCACGCGATCGGCGTCATCCACCGCGATCTGAAGCCCGCGAACATCTTC
>JAYVXB010000427.1:0-5108 GCA_043785585.1 Deltaproteobacteria bacterium
CGACGCCGACGCCGCCGAGCGCGTCGGCACGAACGCCGCCATCTCGAGCTCCGTCCCGATCGACGGCCCCGTCGCCGGCGCGCGTGCGGCGGCCATCGACTCGCTCGTCGCGAGCGGCGACCGGCTCGACGCGGCCATCGACTCGCTCGTCGCGAGCGGCGACGGCGCGTCGACCTCACTCACCTCAGTCTCGGCGGGCACGCGCGCGCGCTCGATCGCGACGCGCATCTCGCGCGCCGACGCGAACCGATCCTCTTTGCGATGCGCCATCGCGCGCGCCACGATCGCGTCGAGCCACGCCGGCACCGCCGGCCTCGTCGCGCGCGGGTGCCGCTCGATGTCGCCCGTCATGATCCGCGCCGCGAGCGCCGGCGTCGGTGCCGGCTCGAGCGGATACGCGCCCGTGAGCATCCGGTACATCGTCGCGCCCATCGCGTACACGTCCGCGCGTTCGTCGACCGCGCCCGCGTTCATCAGCTGCTCGGGGCTCATGAAGAGCACCGTCCCGAGGAGCGCCCCCTCTCTCGTCATCGAAGCTTCGTCGTCCGTCGCCTTCGCGATCCCGAAGTCCAAGATCTTCACCATCGTGCTCGTGTGCGAATCCCCGACCACGAACAGGTTGTCCGGCTTCAGATCGCGGTGGACGATCCCTTGCGCGTGCGCCGCCTCGAGCCCGTGGAGGGCGTTGATCGCGAGCGTCGCGACGCGCTCGGGCGAGAGCGGCGCGCGTACCGTGATCTCTTCGAGCGACGCCCCCGCGAGCATCTCCATCTCGATGTACGGCGTGCCCGCCGCGTCGTGCCCCGCGTCGTGCACGAGGACGATCGCGGGGTGGTGCAGCTGCGCGATCCGACGCGCTTCGCGATCGAAGCGCTCGAGGGCGGACGGCTTGTGCGTGACGCGCGCGAGGAGGAGCTTCAGCGCCGTGCGTCGGCCGAGACGAAGATGCTCGACCTCGTAGACCGCGCCCATCCCGCCCGCGCCGAGGAGGCGGAGGATTCGGTATTTCTCGGCGAACGTCGTCCCGACGCGATGCGCGGGGCAGTCTTCGGAGCCGCGCGCGTGGTCGCGATCGCAGCGGGGGCATTCGACGGAGTCAGGCACGCTGGGAGCCAGGATCGGATAACGGCAACGCGTTGACAAGGTGAAGGCGAGGCGCGCGGATCGACTAAGCGTACGGAGACGCGCGCATCGGCGTACCGTCGTTCCTTGTTGCCCGTCCCACCATGTCTCGCGTGCGGAGTCTGCTGTTTCTCGCAGCTCGAGACGTACGTGGCGGTGACCGGAGACGATCACGCGAGGTTCGCGGAGCGCGCAGAAGAGCTCGCGTGGTTCGACGGCAACCGCGCGTACATGAAGATGGTCGACGGGCATTGCGGCGCGCTCGTGGTCGACGTCGCGACGTCGCGGTTCGTTTGCGGCGCGTACGAGACGCGGCCGGACACGTGCCGGGATTTGGCTCGCGGATCGGGGGCGTGTCGCGGGGAGATCGACGCGAAACGGGAGCGGCCGCTGATGGCGTTGGGACGCCGTCGCGCGCCACCTCGACCATACCTGACATAAAGCTGTCAACGGCCCCAGGTACGGTCCTGCTCACGACGTCACGCGGTCCCATCGACGTCGCGTTCACACAAGGAGCCGACCATGAGCCTCATTTTCTATTACGCGCCAAACTCGTCCGCCGTCACCGTGCACTGGGCGCTCGAAGAGCTCGCCGTGCCGTACGAGAAGGTGAAGATCGATCTCCAAGCGCGCGATCAAGACAAGCCGGCGTTCAGGGCGCTCAACCCGAACGGCAAAGTGCCGCTGCTCGTGCATGACGGAACGCCGATCTTCGAGTCGGCCGCGATCATGATTTTTCTCGGCGAGACGTTCGGCGTCGACAAGAAGCTCTACCCGCCGCCGGGCGCGCGCCGCGCCGAGGCGCTGAAGTGGCTCGTCTGGTGCAACGTCTCGGTCGGCGAAGCGCTGTCGCGCCACATGCACAATACGTCGGATCGCTTTCCTGCCGAGCGCCACAACGCGAAGGCCGCCGAGGTCGCGAAGGCCGATGTCGAGAAGCACCTCGCGATCCTCGACGGCGCGCTCACGGGCAAGACGTGGCTCATCGGCGATGCGTTCTCGCTCGTCGACGTGCACCTCGCCGGGTGGGCGGCGTACGTCGGGATGTGCGGATTCGACATCAAGCGTTGGTCGAGCTTGGACGCCTGGACGAAGCGATGCACGGCGCGCCCGGCATTCGCGGCCTCCATGGCGCCGTAGAATTCGAGACGGATTCGCGAACGCCTCACCATTGGTAGGGGTGAGGCGCGCGACGATGAAGCGATGGGTGTGCGTCGTGGTGAGCGCCATGGCGGTCGCCGTCGTCTCGGGAACCGGCTGCAAGCCTGCGGGCGTCGGCGATCCGTGCACTCCAGAGAAGGAATACGATCGGACGTTTTCGGGCTTCGACGAACGCGAGGTGCTCTTCGAATCGAAGAGCTTTCAATGCGAGACGCGTCTCTGCCTCGTGAATCATTTTCGCGGGCGCGTGTCGTGTCCGTACGGACAGACGAAGGATGGGAGCGCGCCGAACGGAGCGAAGGGCGCATGCGTCGTTCCGGGGAGCGCGGATCCTGTCGTCGGCAAAGACGGCGACGCGAATGGCAAGGCCGTGCCTGCGGGGTGCGTCGATCGTACGGCGGACAAAGCGGTGTATTGCTCGTGCCGTTGCGCGAACATCGATGGACGCACGGACGACGGGGCGAACTACTGCACGTGCCCGGACGGGTTTCATTGTGGGCAGCTCGGGTCGTCGATCGGCACGATCAACGAGGGCCTCACGGGCGGGTTTTGCGTGAAGGATGGAACGGACTACAACAAGGCGCAGGCGTGCGGGGACTGCGATGCGCGACTGAGAAACTGTGGAGAAGGGCAACTGTAGTGAGGAGAGCGAGTCGACTGTTCTATGCATACGCGCTTTCTTTCGCTGCGCTCTCGTTGACTGCGTGCGGTGGCGCCGTGACCGGCGACAGCAGCGGCGACGGCGGCACGAGCGCGAACGCGAACGGAATCGGCGCGCCGTGCGTCACGCAGCAGGAGGCGAACCCGCGCTTCACTGGGTTCATCGAGCAGGAAGTGAACGTCGAGACGTCGACAGGCGACCCGTCCGGCGCGCCGGTGTGCCTCGTGAATCATTTTCGTGGGCGCGTGACGTGTCCGTACGGGCAGGATGCGAGCGGGCAGGGACCGCAAGGGACGCCGGGTTGCAAGGTCGCAGACGGTGGCGCGCCCGTGACGGGCATCGCGGGCCAGAACGGTGCGGCGGTGCAGGCGCAGTGTGTCGATCGCCTCGCTGCGGAAACGGTCATTCGATCGTGTCGATGCGCGAACAACTCGGGACGCACGGATGACGGAGACAACTACTGCACGTGCCCCGGCGGGATGACGTGTACGCCGATCATCTCGTCCATTGGCGGACCCACGGCGCATCTCGCGGGATCGTATTGCATCAAGGCGGGGACGCTCTTTGAGAGGGCGAATGCGTGCGCGGAGGTTTGTGATCCGAGTGGGCATGCGTGTCCGTGAGTCGTCGTCGGAACGGCGTGTCGGCAGCAACCTGGAATGCGAAGGGGCATCCGCGCGTGCCCTTCGTGGGAACGTTCGACGTGTCGTGGGCGCGGCGAAGGCCCATCGTCTGAAGGTTGGAAGTGTCGTGGGTGGGGGCGAAAGCCCATCGTTTGAAGGTTGGAAACGTCGTGGGTGGGGGCGAAGGCCCATCGTCGGAAGGTTGGAAATGTCGTGGGTGGGGGCGGAGGCCCATCGTCTGAAGGTTGGAAATGTCGTGGGTGGGGGCGAAGGCCCATCGTTTGAAGGTTGGAAATGTCGTGGGTGGGGGCGAAGGCCCATCGTCCGAAGGTTGGAAACGTGCGCCTTGCGTCGTGAGCGACGCATTGCGAGTCACGGCGTTGAGCGGGTGCACGCGGCACGGCGAGCGTCACGGTGTTCGGCTTCGACGCACTCGGAGGCGAGCCGTCCGTCGCGCTTTCGCCTCATGCGCGCTCGCGCGCCTCGACGCGCTTCACCCACTCGGGCTTTGCGGCCTGCGGCGCATAGCCTTCGTCGATGCGCACCTCGGCGCCGCGGACCATCGCGCGCACCTCGATGTCCCGGAGCCAAAGCTGGTGAAGGTGCGCGCGCGCGGAACCTTCGTCCATGAAGACGTAGATGACCTTGTCGATCGGCTTGTCGTCGCCGTGGCCATTGAACGCGCGCATCGCCGCCGCGTCGGTCATCTCGGACTCGGGGACGTCGCGGCCGTGGACGATGACGCGGAGCTCGCGCTTCTCCGCGACGTAGAGGCCGTTGATCGCGTGGGTCATCACGTAGCCCGGCCACTGAAGGAAGCCGCCGTGCTCGCTGATTCCCATGCGGTCGTGGCCGGGCTTCGCCTGTTCGAGCGCAGTTGCGGAGTCGGCTTCGAGATCGTGGAACTGCACGAGCGTCGTATCGTCGGCGCCGCGCCGCACGAGCCACGGGCCGTGATCGAGCCAGCGCCGCGAGACGAGGCGCGCGTGGCCGGCGCCTTTGAATGCGCACGCCCAGCCGTGGGGCCAGTGGAGGTTGGCGAAGCCGGGTGGCCAATAGCGGTTCGGTTCTGCGTCCCATTCTTCGTGAACGATGTCGAATGAGGCAAGCTCGAACGGGAGTACCGATAGGAACGCAAGGACACGTGCGGGCTCGATGAGTGCTCCCTTCCTCCTCGCCTTCACGATCGAGTCGCGGATGAGCGAGACGTGTCCCGCGCCTTCCCAGTCGGCGAACACGGCGCGCCGGCAATTCGGTGCCCAGCGATCCACCCAATCGTCCGACACCGGCTTTGCCTTGTCGTCGACACGCAACGCGATTGGCGCGGTCTCGTGAAACAGCTCGCACTCGACGACGCTGCGCATCGTGGCGACGAGATCTCGCCCGCTAACCCCGATCGTGAGATTCATCCGCCTGTCCTATCTCGAGAGGAAACTGTTGATGACGTTCGGGGTGTGCTCGACATCTGCTTGCCGGATCACGAGTCGCTCGCCACGCGAGTTGAATACCTCGAATGAGAGATGTCGATTGTCCATCAGCGC
>JAYVXB010000428.1:0-5104 GCA_043785585.1 Deltaproteobacteria bacterium
GCGGAGCATCGGGGGGTGAACGTAGCCGCGGTTTTGCTCCGCGTCTTCCTCGCGTCTCTCGAGGGGTCGCGGCCCACGCGTCCCCGACCGGCTCCGACATACTCCGCCACATGAATCTCCGTGCGCTCACCCGCGCCGTCTTTCCGTTCGTCGCGCTCGTCATCGTCGCCTGCTCGTCGAAGAGCTCGACGAGCACGACCACGCCTCCCGATCCGGGCGGCGGCATCCCGCTGCTCGGCGCCGACTGCGACGCGCTCGTGCCGTCGCACTGCGGCTTCCCGTTTCCGTCGAACGTGTACACGATCGACGATGCAACGACGCCGACCGGCAAGCGCGTCGCGTTCGGCGCGACGACGCTGCCGCAGTACGCGTCCGGTCACAACAACGATCCGAAGAGCTGGTCCGACCACGACGGCTTCTCTCCTGGGAGCGCACCGCTCACGCACATCCCCGGAGCTACGATCACGGGCCTGCCTACGCAAGAGACCATGGGGCTGTCGATCGGCCCCGACTCGCCGACGATCTTGATGGAGGCCGACACGGGCAAGCGCGTTCCGCACTTCGCCGAGCTCGACATGAGTCGCGGCTTCGACGAGACGCGCGCCTTCATGATTCGTCCTGCGATCCGTTTGAAGGATGCGACGCGCTACATCGTCGCGATTCGTCGTGTCGTCGACGCGAGCGGCGCGGCGATCGCGCCGAGCCCAGTGTTTCAAGCGCTCCGAGACGGCACGGCGTTCGGCGACGTCTCGGTCGGACGCCGACGCGCGCTCTACGCCGACATCTTCGATCGTCTCGGCAAGGCCGGGATCCCGAAGACCGACTTGCAGATCGCATGGGACTACACGACCGCGAGCCGCGACAACAACACGCGCGCGCTCATCCACATGCGCGACGACGCGCTCGCGAAGGTCGGCGCCGACGGGCCGACGTACGTCATCAAAGACGTCGTCGACAACCCGAACCCGCACATTCGAAAGCGGATCACCGCCACGATGACGGTGCCGCTCTACCTCGACAAGCCGGACGCAGGAGCCAAGCTCGTCCTCGGCGACGACGGCCTCCCGAAGCAGAACGGCACCGCGGAGTTCGACGTCCTGATTCACATCCCGAACAGCATCGCGAACGGCACGAAGCCGCCGGGCGCGCCGCTGCAGAACGGTCACGGCCTCCTCGGACGAAAGAGCGAAGGGGAGAACAGCTACCTCGCCGAGATCGCCGATACGTATGGATACGTCGCGTTCGGCGTCGACATGGTCGGGATGGCGGAGGACGACGTCAACTACATCACCAATACGCTCGTCGGCGACGCCGCCGGATTCAAGAACGCCGTCGACCGCCAGCACCAAGGCCTGCTCAACAGCCTCCTCGCGATGCGCATGATGAAGGGGCGCTTCGTGAACGAGCCGTTGATTCAGTTCAATGGAAAGAGCGCGATCGATCCGACGCACGTCTACTACCGCGGCGACAGCCAAGGCGGGATCTTCGGCGGGACGTACATGGCGATCAGCACCGACGTCACGCGCGGCCTCCTCGGCGAGCCGGGGGCGCCGTACACGTTGCTGCTGAATCGCAGCGTCGACTTCAGCGGCTTCGGGCTTCTCCTCGGCATCGTCTACAAGAACCCGCTCGACGGGCAGATCGTCTTCGGGTTGATGCAGATGCTGTGGGATCGCAGCGAGCCGGACGGATACATTCCGTACATCCGCGAGAACATGCTTCCGAATACGCCGGCGCACGAGATTCTGATTCACGTCGCGATCGGTGATCACCAGGTTTCGCCGCTCGGCGCGCATCTCATCGCGCGAACGATCGGCGCGAAGAACGTGTCGCCGGTGAACCGGAGCATCTTCGGCCTCGACGAGCAGCCTCCGCCCATCATGGGCTCGGCGATGGTGGAGTACGATTTCGGACTGCCGCCGTCGCCGACGACGAACGTCCCGCCGACGGGGCCCGACAACTCGGATCCGCACGACAAGCTGCGCGTCCTGCAGAGCGCGCAAGCGCAGTCGGACAAGTTCTTCCGCGAAGGGATCGTCACGGATTTCTGCGGCGGGGCGTGCAAAGGCATGTGACGACGCGCGGCGCTCGCTTCGCCGAACGAGACATTCGGTCCACGCGCCAGCTGCGCGCTCTGCTATCGAAGCGGTGATGCTGAAGCGAGCGATGACCCTCGCCGCGATCGCGGCGTGCGCGTGCAACGATCCGAAACCGGGCGCCGGCGCGTCAGCGACCGCGACCCCGACCGCGACCGCGACCCCGACCACGACCGCGACCGCGCCTACGGCCCCCCCCTCCCCTCCCGACACCTCCCGCAAAGGCACCGTCGTCGTCCACATCGGCGATTCCTTCACCGAGGCCTACTTCGAGCAAAACCTTCGCGCGCGCGTGGCCGGCGTCGGCGCGAAGTACGTCGTCAAGGCGCAGACGCCTTCGTACACGCCGACATGGGCGTTCGGTGGCTACGACGGCGCGCTCGATACGCTCCTCAACATGCGACCCGCGCTCGTCCTCGTCACGCTCGGCGCGAACGAGGTCGACATGAAAGATCCGCAGCTCCACGCCAAGGCCGTCAAAGAGCTCGCACGCAAAGCGAGCAAATGGGGCCAGTGCGTGTGGATCACGCCGCCCATGTGGAAGAAGGACTCGGGCTTCCTCCAAGTCATCAAAGAGAACTGCGCGCCGTGCGCGTACTTCTACTCGGACGATCACGTCAAAGACGTCGAGCGCCAAAAGGACAAGATCCACCCCAACGAAGCGGGCGGTGCAAAGTGGGCAGCGGCGTTTTGGGATTGGCTCGAAGCGAATCGCGACCCCACAAAGGGGCCGTGGGTGTTGAAGGGCGAGTAGTCGCTACTTGCACTCGGCCCCGCACGATCGATCGACGCAGCCGATCGCGGTGTCGTACTCGGTTTTCCCTTTCGGGTAGTGGCGCGCGCACTCAGCGAAGCACGCGGTCGGGCCGGCGTCGGCGGCCGCGTCGGAGCCCGCGTCGAAGTCGATCGCACAGGCTATTGCGCAGTTGACGTAGCCGTCGTCGCAATCGGTGTCGACGAGGCACGCGTTGACCTCGCCGCAGCACTTCGCTTGCGCGCAGGCGTTGCACGTCGCGTTTCGCGACGAGTACGGACGCACGAGGGCGCAGACGCCACCGTCGGCGTCGGTGGGAATCGACGAGTCGCTCGCGGTGTCGATCGCCGCGTCGGACGCGCGGCTCACGGACGCGTCCACGGTGCTCGCGACGTCGGGCGACGAGCATCCCGCGACAGACAACGCGAAGCAGAGATACCGCGCACCATGCATGCGACGTTCCTACCTCGCCCGCGCCGCTGCGTCTCCGGTGAAACCTCCGCCGCGCACAGGCGTATTCTCTGCACATCCATGCGAATCCTCACCGCCCTCGCCGCCGTCGTCGCCCTCAGTGCTTGCCGCGGCGCAGGAACCACCGCCACGCCGGAGCCCGAGCCGCGCCCCTCGTCGACGACGACGTCCGTCGGCGCGCGTCGCCCCGTCGGGACCGATCCCGGACGCGCCGGTCGCGGTACGCCGCTCGCGCCGCGCGACGGGAACGCGCTCGCCGCGTTCGCCGCCGGTTGCTTCTGGGGCGTCGAGGACACGTTTCGCCAAGTGCCAGGCGTCGTCGCGACCGCTGTCGGCTACACCGGCGGGCACACCGAGGATCCGACCTACGAGATCGTCTGCGCGCACAAGAGCGGTCACGCCGAGACCGTGCTCATCGAGTTCGATCCGAAGCGGGTGAGCTTTGCGACGCTCGTGAACGTCTTCTTCAAGAACCACGATCCGACGACGATGAATCGGCAAGGACCGGACGTCGGCGATCAATACCGGAGCGCGATCTTCACCTTCGATGCGGAGCAAGAGTCGATCGTTCGCGCGGCGATGGCGCGCGAGGACGCGGCGCGAAACAAGAAGGTCGCCACCGTGGTGTCGCCAATCGCGCGGTTTTGGATCGCGGAGGGATACCACCAGCAATACGACGAGAAGACGGGGACGCATTCGTGTCCGTCGCCGAAGGGGCTGCCGGAACAGGGAATCTGAGCCGCACACGCGGCGCCCGCGGAGGCTCGTGTCGATCCGCCGCAGGTGTGGCAGCAGAAGTGAGCAGTCGTTTCGCATGGCCTCACCGCGAGGCGACGTGCGTCGGGATTTTTCGTGCGATTCCGCGCAGCGCGAGCGCGGCGGCGATCAGGCCTGGTTGTTGCTGAAGGCGCAGCTTCATCACGCAACGGTCTCGCAACGGTCGAGACCGCTGCAGATGCCAATGCGTCACCAGAACTTCACGGGAGATCGACATGAAACGACTGTTGCTCATTGTAGCCACGACGGTCACGACGTTGGCCGCGTGCAACGACAACCGCCACGTGGACGATCCGTCCACCGCGGCCATGAACACCGCGCCCGTCACCACGGCGCCCGCGCCCGACCCCATCTCGACGGCAACCGCGCCTGTCAGCACGGCGACGGCGCCCGTCACCACGTCCACCACGCGCATGACGGACGTCGCGCCGAACGACACGGGGCCAACCAGCACGAAGCCGAACGCGCCCGCAGGCGCAGCGTCGACTCCGGCACCGCCTGCCACGAATCCCAACGCCGACAACAGCGGGAACAACGCGACGCCTGCCGGGGCGCGTGGGCTCACCGCAGGCGATCAGGGCGGCAGCGAGGGCGACCGAAAGATCACGCAGCAGATCCGCCAGGCGGTGATGGGCGACAAGGCCCTGTCGTTCATGGCGAAGAACGTCAAGATCATCACCATCAACGGCAAGGTGACACTCAAGGGTCCGGTCAAATCCGACCAGGAGCGCGCCGCGATCGAGACGGCGGCGAAGCGAGTCGCAGGCGATGCGCAAGTCGACAATCAAATCGAAATCAAGAAATAGAACGGAAAGGCACCTCCAATGAACAAGGCAATCATCGGTCTCGTCGATACGCAGGCGCAAGCCGAGTCGGTCGTCGCGACCCTCCACGCTCAAGGCTTCACGACCAACGAGATCTCCGTGCTCTTTCCCGACAAGCGCGGGACGCGGGACTTCGCGCACGAGAACAACACCAAAGCGCCCGAGGGCGCCGTCGCGGGCGC
>JAYVXB010000429.1:0-15654 GCA_043785585.1 Deltaproteobacteria bacterium
AACGCGGGAATCGCCGACGCGCGCGCGACATTCGAGTATTCGCTGAGCGCGCCCAGTGCCGACATCGGGTTCATGCTCTTCGCGGGGCTCGAGCCTCTCCTCGATGCCCTCGAGCGCTTCAAGCCGAAGACCGACGAGCTCGCGTGGCTCGAGTCGGTCGGTGTCCTCGACTCGACGACGCGCCGCCGCTTGGCCGACATCCGCTTCGCGTGCGATGTCGACGCCGCGCCCGAAGGGAGCGTCGTCTTCGGCGACGAGCCGGTCCTCACGGTCGAGGGCCCGTACTGGCAGGCGCAGCTCGTCGGCGCGCTCGTCGAGGCGGCGCTCGGCGACGCGACGCTCGTGGCGACGCGCATCGCGCGGTGCGTGTCGGCGGCGGACGGCGCGGTCATCCTCGAGACGACGTCGGCGAACGCGCGTCGGCTCGGCGGCGCACCGCTCCTCGCACGCGCGGCGTACATCGCGGGCGCGCACGCGACGACGAGCGCGCTCGCCGGGAAGCGCTACGGCGTCCCCGTGCGAGCGTTGCAGTCTGCACACGTCGCGCGCGCGGTGCTCGGAGAACGCGCCCTCTTCGACGCGTGGCTCGCAGCGTCGCCACGTGGCGCCGTCGTCCGCCTCGATCCGCGCTCGCCGCGCGAGTCGCTGGAGCACTTGATCGCCGCCGCGCGCGCGTTCAAAGACTCCAACGACTGGGACGATGGCCCGCTCGGCGTCGAGGTCGCCGCCGCCGACGCACCCGAGCTCGCGCGCGACGTCACGCTCGCCTTCGAGGAAGCTGGTCTCCGAGCACCCGAGATCATCGTCGCGGGCGCGCGCGACGAGATCGCGATCCTCGAGCTCCGGCGACAATCCGCGCCGATCGCCGCGTTCTGCGCGTCGACGCACGTCGACGTCGATGCGTCGACGCTCTCTCGTTACGCGCTCGTCGCGCTCGAGGAAGACGGCGCGTGGTCCCCGCGCGCGCAAGCCTCGCGCGCCGGCGATCCCGCGCGCAAGATGATCATCCGCTACGTCGACGCCGACCAACGCCCCGTCGCCGACGTCGCCCACCTCGCGAACGAGCGCATCGTCCGCGCGCGTGACGGCCGCTACGTCGATCGCGCGACCGACGTCGCCACGCAGCTCCGCGGCGCCACATCGAGCGCGCCGCTCCTCGGCAACGTGATGCGCGCGGGCAAGCGCGCCGCCCCCCCCGAGCCGTCGCGCATCATCCGCCAACGCGCGCTGAAAGCGCTCGCCGCGCTGCCGTCGCGCTTTCGTCGCCTCGCGAGCCCCGCGCGCTATCCCGTCGGCGTGTCGATCGCCCTCGCCACGCTGCGCGAAGAGCTCACGCGCAAATAGCGGGGCGAAGGCGCCGGACGCGCGACGATCTACTTCTTCAGGTTCGCGAGCGCGAAATCCCAGTTGGCCAAGCTCTCGAGGAACGTCGAGATGTACTTGGGTCGCAGGTTTCGGAAATCGATGTAGTACGCATGCTCCCAAACGTCGATCGTGAGGAGCGCCTTCTGCCCGTGCTTCATCGGGAGATCCGCGTTGCCCGTCTTCGTGACCGCGAGCTTGCCGTCCTTGTTCTGAACGAGCCATGCCCAGCCCGACCCGAACTGCGTCGTCGCCGCTGCCGTGAACTCCTCGGCGAACTTTTCGAACGATCCGAAGTCGCGATCGATCGCCGCTGCGAGATCGCCCGTCGGCTTGCCGCCGCCGCTCGGCTTCATCGAGCTCCAGTAGAACGTGTGGTTCCAAATCTGCGCGGCGTTGTTGAAGACGCCGGCCTCGCTCGACATGATGATGTCCTCGAGGCTTTTGCTCGCCTCGGGCTTGCCCTCGAGCAGTTTGTTCAAGTTCGTCACGTACGCATTGTGGTGCTTGCCGTGATGAAACTCGAGCGTCTCCGCGCTGATGTGCGGCGCGAGCGCGGTCTTGTCGTACGGGAGTGCGGGAAGGGTGAACGCCATGTGTCTCTCCTCGTGAAGGGGGGACGCATGGAAACGCGCCTTGTAGCGCCACGTCAACCTCCGATGGTCGGGAGCGGCGTTACGCCAGAGTCACGCCGGTCGCTTGTCGCGTGAGGAGCTTGTCGATGAGCCCCTTCGAGTACGTCGACAGCTCGCGGAACACGACGCCCATCCCCGCCGGATCCTTCTCGACGCGGACGACTTCGCCCACGCCTTCGATCGTCTCGATGTCATCCATGATGACCGTGAACCGCAAGTTCACGCGCGTCCCGATCGCGAGCGGCGTCGCCGATTTGATGAACACCCCGGTGCGCGAGATGTTCGTCACGTACTCCTGAATGAACGCGTCGAACGACTCGAACTCTTTGTTGATCGTCACGCGCTCGTTGCTGCGCTTGTCGTCCGCTTCGCTCATCAGTCGCCTCCGGAGATCCTTCGCTTCGCTCAGGATAACCGCACGCAAACGGCGTGCGGTTACTTGCCGACGAGATCGAACTGTTCGAGGTGATATTCTTTGCGCGGCTGCACGATGATCTTCCGCATGTATTTGTTCTCGGAGTCCTGCAGCGCTTCCTTCTCGCTTCCCGTGAGCAGATCCGCGACGGCCGGGTGGCAGTTCACGAGCACGCTGTACCCCGGCAAATCGCGGCGCTTGCGACGAATCTCGCGGAGGATCTCGTACGCGATCGTCTCCTTCGACTGAAGGTGGCCGGTGCCGTCGCAATAGAAGCACGGCTCGTGGAGAAGTCGTCCGAGGCTCTCGCGCGTGCGCTTGCGCGTCATCTCGATGAGGCCGAGATCCGAGATGCGGTTGAGCGTCGTCTTGGCTTTGTCCTTCTGGAGGAGGTCCTCGAGCTTGCGACGAACCTTCTCGCGGTTCGCCGAGCGCTCCATGTCGATGAGGTCGAGGATGATGAGCCCGCCGATGTTTCGGAAGCGGAGCTGATACGCGATCTCTTGGACGGCCTCGAGGTTCGTCTTGAGGATCGTCTCCTCCATGTCCTTCGAGCCCTTGCCGACGAAGCGACCGGTGTTCACGTCGATGGCGGTGAGCGCTTCGGCCTGATCGATGACGAGGTGACCGCCCGAGGGGAGCGGGACTTTGCGCGAGAGCGCGCGGCCGATCTCGTCCTCGATGCCGTACTCGTCGAAGATCGGCTCGTCTTCTTGGTAGAAGACGACGTCCTTCAAGCGCTCGGGCATGAACATCTCGACGAAGCCGACGAGGCGCTGGTACTGCGCGCGATCGTCGATGACGATTTCGGCGACTTCATCGGTGAAGAGATCGCGCGCCGTCTTGAGGACGATGTCGAGCTCGCTGCCGAGGATGTGCGGCGCCTTGGCGCCTTCGCGGTTCTTGGCGATCTCGCCCCAGAGGCGGACGAGGTAGCCGACGTCCTGCTTCAGTTGTTTCTTCGTGAGGCCTTCGGCGACGGTGCGCACGATGAGCCCGCCGGTCGGCGGCTTCATGCTCTCGATCGTCTCGCGCAGGCGCGCGCGCTCTTTGTCGGAGCCGATGCGCTTGCTGATCCCGACGTGCTCGACGGTCGGCAGGTAGACGACGTAGCGGCCGGGGAGCGAGACGTGGCTCGAGCAGCGCGCGCCCTTCGTGCCGATCGGCTCCTTCGTGACCTGGACGATGATCTCTTGTCCTTCGCGGACGACGTCGCGGATCGGCGTCGACTTCGAGAGGCGTCCGGGAACCCCGCCGCGATCACGATTGCCTTCTCGGCCGCCGCCGCTGCGTCCGCCGCGATCACCGCCGCCGCCGCCGCTGCGTCCACGTCCGCGATCGCCGCCACCTCCACCACCACCGCCTCCGCCACCACCACGCTGGTCGCCGCCGCGTCCGTCGCGATCGCGCCCACCGCCGCGACGTCCACGTCCGCGTCGTCGACCGCCGCCGCCGTCGCGAGCTGCGCCTTCGAGACGCGGCGCCGGAGCACGAGGCGCCGGCTCGTTCGGATCGTGAATCGTGAACCCGGGGAGATCCGGGTTGTCGAGCAGGTCGTCGATCATCGTCGCGCTTGCCGCCGTGTGGGTCGTCACCGGCGCACCCGCGGCCTGATCGGCGCCACCCTCGACGTGGGCAGGAGGAGGCTCGCTCGGCGGATTGTCGAGGGCACCGCTGCTCGGCCCCGCGTCCGGGAGCGACGCACCGCTCATCCCGGGATCGGTGCGCGGCGATTCGGGAATCGAAGGGCGATCGTCGTCGGCGAAGCCGCGGTCGTCGGATGTCGGCAGGACGCCGGACGGGCGATCCTCGTCGTCATCGTCCGAGCGATCGTCGATGTCGTGATCCGAGTCGTCGCTCGCGGCGTTCGCCTCTTCGTCGGCTGCGGGGGCTTCGGCTCCCGGAGGGATCGACTCGGCCGCCTCTTCCGCGACGAGCTGCGCCTCGGCAAGCGCCTCTTCGTGCGCTTGCGACGGGCCGCCTTCTGCCACCTCGACCGCGGTCTCGGCATCGGCATCGACCTCGTCGAGGTCTTCGTCCGAGCCGCTGCCGTCCTCGGCCTTCGCCGTCACCGCCGTCGCGCCGCGCGCGTGCTTGCGACCGCCGGCGAGGTACGTCTCGAAGTCGTCGGGACGAATCAGGTCTTCAACGTGCAAGAACGCGGCGCGCTCGAGCCCGATGTCGATGAACGCGGCCTGGAGCCCAGGGAGGACGCGCGTCACCTTGCCGAGGTAGACGTCGCCGACGAGGCCGCCCTTCGGCGCCTGCCCTTTTCGTTCGATGTGAAGCTCGGCGATGATGCCGTCTTCGATGAGGGCGACGCGCGTTTCGCGGACGTCGCAGCTGATCACGAGAATATTTTTGGCCATTCGGAGCGAAGCTTTCTCGCCCGAGCCCTCCGGCCATCTTTTCCTGAGTGCCGTGAATCTTCGTGCAGCGGCGTGAGGCGTACTTTGTGGTGGTACAGCTCGCGGCCGTCGGCGCGGAACGATTCGGAAAAGTGCGAAGCAACTGCGGGCGGACTGAAAATCCGTCGCGGCTTCGACCAGCCTTTTTTTTGGAAAGGCCGGGGAGAAATGCGCCGCGGCGTGGAGTTAATCTGCGGGGGCAACGACCCAATGGGTCGAGCTTGTTCCCCTAGGCGCTTTTGGTAGCGGAAACGGCGACCGGAGGCCAGCGCTAATTCGTGTAACCCTCACGCATGTCGGCGCAATTCGTGCGTCGGCCCTTCATTCCACGGGGTGCGCGTTGTGGAACCGGCGGCGCTTCAGCGTCACTTCGGCGGTGGCGGCGTCGACTGTGTAGTGCGGGCCCGCGCCGGCGACGCCGACTTGGTAGAGATGGTTGTCGTACCAGCCGGTCACGAACCAGCGCAGCTGCTGCTCCGGCATCGCGGCGCTCGCCGAGGCCTTGCCTCGCCCCGGGCGCAGCGGCGACTTCGGCGGTCGCGCGAACACGACGCCGCTCGCCGCGTCCATCCCCGGCACGTCGAGCGTGCGCGTCGTCCAGTCGAGCGTGTCGATGAGCGTCGTCGTGCTCCCGCGGTAGTCCGCGCTCACGATCCATCGTCCGTCCCGCGTGACGTCGAGCGCCTTCGGAAAGCGACCGACCTTCACGCGCCGCTCGACGTCGCCGGTGCGCGCGTCGAGCACGACGACCTCGTTCGCGAGGAGGCAGCTGACGTACACCTTCGACTCGTCCGGCGAGAGCACGACGTGCCGCGGAAACTCGCAGAGATCGCGGATCCGTTTCGTCGCGAATTGCACCTTGTTCTCTCGCGCGGCCTTCGGATCGGTGTCGAAGATGTCGACCGACTTTCCGTTGAAGTTCGCGACGAAGAGGCGGCCCGCGCGCGTCACCGCCATCCCGCGCGGGTTCTTCTGCGTGCGAAGCGTGCGCGTGACGTCGCCGCTCGATGCCTCGATGACGCTGACGCTCTCGTTGCCCCAGTTGGCGGCGTAGAGCGTGCGCCCGTCGTGCGACACGACGAGGATCTTCGGGTGCATCCCGGCTTTGATCTCGCGCGTGATCTTCTTCGATCCGAGTTCGATGAACTGCACGGTGTTGCGCGTGAAGTTCGAGACGTAGAGCGTCTTACCGTCGGGCGAGAGCGCGCTCTCGACGACGACGCCGGGGACGTCGACCGTGTCGAGGCGCTGCAGGTTCGCGGCGTCGTAGATCGTGACGTTGCCGTGGTCCTTCACGCCGTAGTTGGTCACGAAGAGGCGGCGTCCGTCGGGCGAGAGGCTCACGCCTTTTGGAAGCGAGCCGGTCGGCGCGGCGGCTTGGACTTCGATCTTCGGCGGAGAGGCGTGCGCGACGGGCGCGCTCAGCCCAGCGGCCATCGAACCGGCCACGATCGCGAGCAAGCTAACGAATTTTCGGCCCATGTGGGCGAATGTAGGCTCGCCGCGCGAAAGGGCCAAAAGAGCCGCTTAAACGGAGAAGGCTCTGCCACACGCTTCCACGCTACCGTTGCTCCCTTCCGGGCCTGGCGGGGTTCACGCTTCCACGTCGGCAGAGCCACAGGCGCCGCGACTTCGTCTACACGAGTTTGCTAACCCCAGAGACGCGCCCCGTCGAGCGAAATCCGCGATCGCCTTTCCCAATCGCCGCCGTCCGTCTAGGGTGAGCGCGCTCGCGCCGGGACGTCTGCCTCGCGAGCTCGAAAGGGAAAGCCGAGAAGTGAGCCCGCTCGTCGAGATTCGCCTGATTGCCGCGCGTGAGCTGCGCAAGAGCATCCGGAGCGTGAAGGGGATCGTCCTTGGCGCCCTCACCCTCATCGGGAGCATCGTCTCGATCCTCATCTGCGTGTGGATCGAAGGCGGGCAGCGCGAGAAGCTCGGCGCCGGATCGACGCAAGCGTTTGTCGAGATGAAGCGCGCGGCGATCGAGAAGAGCACCGGCGACGCGAACCTCGCGGCGCACCTCTCGACGGTGCCGACGTCGCTCCTCTTGTTCTTGAAGATTACGATTTGGTTCGGGCCGCTCCTCATCGCGCTCCTCGGCTTCGACGCGCTGTCGGGCGATCTGCAGCACAGGTCCGTTCGCTTTTGGACGGTGCGGTCGCGACGCTGGTCGTTCTTCGTCGGCAAGTTCTTCGGGCTCTGGGTGCTCGTGTCGCTCATCACGCTCGCGCTCAACGTCATTGCGGGCACCGTCGCGCTCGGCAAGGGCTACGTGACGGCCGGCTCGCTCGTGACGTGGGGGCTTCAGTTCTGGCTCGTGTCGCTCCCCATCTCGGCGACGTGGGCGGCGCTCGGGCTCTTCATCAGCGGGCTGTTTCGCACGCCGATCCTCGGGCTGTTGACCACGTTCGGCGCGTTCTTCGTGCTCTGGCTCTTTGGGCTCGGTGGGTTCATCGCGCGCATGGGCGACATGCTCGAGGGCGGCGATCTCAAAGCGATGAGCTGGTACGAGTACCTCTACCCCAACGCCTACGACGAGATGCTCCTCTCGTCGGACCCGCGATCGATCGTGACGGCGCTCGGGATCCTCATCGGGTTCACCGTGCTCGTCGTCGGTGCGGGCTCGGCAGTCTTCGCGCGGAAGGACGTCTGATGAGCGCCGAGACGCAAGATACGACGGCGGAGTCGACGCCGGGCGAGGGAGAGCCCGCGGCGGTCATCGCGCCCGCGAAAAAGAAGCGCAAGCCCGCCGAGGCGGCCGTGCGGATGAAGGGCGTCATCAAGCGCTTCGGCGTGAAGACGGCCGTCGACGACGTGACGCTCAACGTGAAGATCGGCGCCGTGTACGGCCTCATCGGTCCGAACGGCGCCGGCAAGACGACGACGTTCTCGATGCTGGCCGGGTACTTGAAGCCGACGCAGGGATCGCTCGAAGTGCTCGGATTCGCGCCGACGCAAGTCGACGAGCTCCGGTCGCGCCTCGGTGTCCTTCCGCAAGACGCCGTCTTGCCGTCGAACGATCGCGTCGGCGAATTTCTGATGCACATGGCGCGGCTTCAGGACATTCCCGCCGACAAGGCGGAAGACAGCGCGCGCAGCGTGCTCGCCGAGGTCGACGGAAAAGACTGGTGGGGGCAGCGTTGCGGGAGCCTCTCGCACGGCATGGCCAAGCGCGTCGCGCTCGCGCAGGCGCTCATCGGCGAGCCCGAGGTCATCTTGCTCGACGAGCCGACCGCGGGGCTCGATCCGCGCGTCGCGTTCGAGGTGCGTCAGCTCATCAAGGGTCGCAAGGGGCGCGCGACGATCATCATCTCGAGCCACAACCTCCAAGAGCTCGAAGAAATCTGCGACGGCGCAGCCATCCTCGATCGCGGGCGCATCGTCGCGTCGGGCTCGATGAACGAGCTGACGGCTTCGTCCGAAGAGGTCCACGTGAAGCTCGCGCGCGGAACGAAGGTGACGGGCGCGCCGTGGATGCAGCAGATTCGCGAGCTCACGATGGTCAAGCGCGTCGAGTTCGACGACGAGCGGATGGATCTGTCGCTCTTCTTCGAGCGCAAAGAGACCGACGCCGAGACGGTCATCTCGCACGTGCTCTGGATCCTGCTGAACGCGCAGGTGCGGATCAGCGGCGTGTCGAAGGGGCGCGGCCTCGAGCAGCGCGTGATGGATCTGACGTGAGCGCGCGCGCGCGACGAGCGTTCGTCGCGTGGGTCGTCTGCGTCGGGTGCGGAGGTGCGGGATCGGCGCCCGCGATCCCGCCGCCACCCTCGATCGGGCCGGCGTCGACGGCGCCGATGCCTTCACCGGCGAACGACGCGGGCGCGCCGTGCGGAGGCGCGAGGCTGCGCGTTCGGTTCTACGACGTCGGACAGGGTCTCGCGGCGCTCGTCGAGCTGCCGGACGGACGTCACGTGCTCGTCGATGCGGGCGACACGCCGACGCGATCGAAGTGCGAGAACGTCTGCGCCGAGACGCATCGGCACCTCCTCGATTCGCTCGCGCGCGATCTCGCCGAGAAGCCGATCGATCTCCTTTGGATCACGCACCCGCACTCGGACCACATGGGCGGTGCGCCGGACGTCATCGATGCGCTCACCGTGCGCGCGCTCGCGGACAACGGACACGACGCTGACAAGGCGGAAATCAAGCGGCTTCACGACGCGGCGGCGAAGCGTGGCGTCGCGATGCACGTCGTCTCGGCGGGCGCGACGGCGACGCCGCTCGCGGACGGGCACGACGTGCGTCTCCGTGCCGTGACGCCGCCCGCGTGGTCGAGCACGTGCAAAGACGATCCGAACGCGTGCTCGATCGCGCTTCGCATCGACTACTGCGCGTCGTCGATTCTGTTCACTGGCGACGCCGACAAGACCGAAGAGCCGAAGCTCGATCCCGGCGCGGTGACGCTGCTTCAAGTCGGGCACCACGGAAGCAACACGTCGTCGACGCCGGCGTTTCTGTCGCGTGCGGCGCCGAAGTACGCGGTGATCTCATCGGGCAAACCGGACGAAGGGCTGAACCGAGGGTATTGCCATCCGCGCGCGTCGGCGGTCGATGCGTTGAGCCGCGCGCTCGGCGGGGTGCGGTCCAAAACGGTGAAGGCATACGCCGACGCGAAGTGCGCATCGCCGAACCAGGCGGGTTGGATCGACGCACCCGCGAGCGATCGACTCTGGAGCACGGCGCGCGACGGTGACGTGGTCCTCGTGACGACCGGAGACGGCGTGTTCGCGCGGGAGTAGACGCAACCGCCGCGGCTCGAACGAATTGACGGCGCGCGCGGACCGAACCACGCTCGCGTCATGCGCTTCGGAAATCTTCTCGTCGTTGTCGTCGGCGCGATCGCCGTGGCCGCGTGCAGCTCCACGAAGAGCGAGGCGACCTCGATCGACGCGGGCGACGCAGGCTCGACGCCGCCGCTCGTCGCCGCTCGCCCGTACCACTTCAAAGAGCCCGCCGGCTACGATCCGAAGACGCCGACGCCGCTCGTCGTGCTCCTTCATGGATACGGCGCGGGTGGGATCGTCCAGCAGGCGTACCTCGGCCTCAACGGGCTCTCCGACTCGAAGAACTTTCTCCTCGCGTACCCGGACGGGACGGTCGACTCGGCAGGCAAGCGGTTTTGGAACGCGACCGACGGGTGCTGCAACTTCGACCACAACCCCGTCGACGACGTCGCGTACGTCGGACAGATCATCGACGACGTGTCGGCGCAGTACAACGTCGATCCGAAGCGCATCTACCTCGTCGGTCATTCGAACGGCGCGTTCATGTCGCATCGATTCGCGTGCGAGGTGGCGCCGCGCGTCGCCGCGATCGTGACGCTTGCAGGCATGCAGTGGATCGACGCGACGAAATGCAACCCGGCGAATCCGGTCGCGGTGCTGCAGGTCCACGGCGACGCGGACCAGACGATCATCTACACGGGCGGGTCGACGAAGAGCGGGTCGTACCCGTCCGCGCACCAGACCGTCGCGACGTGGGCCGCGAAGAACGGCTGCACGGGAGCGCTCGCGGCGACAGGGCAGACGCTCGATCTCGAAGCGAGCCTCGCCGGCGCCGAGACGACGGTCGAGCGTTACGATGGATGCCCGGCGAGCGTCGAGCTCTGGACGATCCACGGTGGGAGCCACATCCCCGGGTGGACGGCCAATTGGCCTGACGCGATGTGGGGATTCCTCGCGGCGAATCCGAAGAAGTGACGGCGCGCGCTCGCTAGGCGAGCGGCGTTCGCGCGTCCTCGCGCGTCGCGAGCCACGGCGCGAGCCTTCCGAGGAGCTCGTCGCGGCGGAGCCATCGGCGGAGCGCGCGAAGGCCCCACAAGAAATCCACGCAGGCGCGGAACGCGACGATCGCGGCGACCGCGATGCCGATGAAGAGCTGTGCGGGCGCGAGCGGCGGGATCTGCGTCGTCGCGAGACCGAAGCCGACGGCGAGGAGGCTCGTGCCGTCAGCGCTCGGCGGAAGCCCCGTGGTGCGCGCGAGGACCGTCCGTCCCGCGGTGACCGCGACGAGGCCGGCGAGGATGAAGCCTCCGACGATCGGATGAAGCCCTTGCGAGACCCACGCGAGCACGCCCGCGGCGCTGACGATGTACGGCGCGGCGCGCACGACTCCGCCGAGCCCTCGCCGCGCGAGGCACGCGACGACCGCGCCGCTGCTGCCGACCGTGCAGACGAGGTGCAGCCCGTCGCCGACGCCGAGACCTGCGACGAGCGGCGCACGAAGCGCAGCGTCACGCCCGACGATCCCCATCGCGACCATGCTGAGCATCATCGCGGTCATCGCCTCGCCCGCGCCGACCGCGTCGAGCTTCAGCGTCCCGGTCTCGCGATGCTCGTCGACCGCGACGACGTACGCGAGCCCCGTGATCGTCCCCATCGTGCACGCGAGGATCGGACGCGCGCCCCACGCGATGCCCCACACGGTCGGCAAGAGCGCGGCGTTCCACGCGTCGCACCAATGATCGACGAGCTCGCCGAGCGGCGACGACGTCGACGTGTGCCGCGCGTGCGCGCCGTCGACGTTGTCGAAGACGATGTACCCGAGGTACCCGAGCGGCGCGACGATCCCCAACAGCCACCGCGGCGCGACGAAGATGCCGATGATCGTGACCGCGACGGGCACGAGCGCACACGCCTGCGAGAGAAGCGAGATGTCGTTCGCGGAGACGTGATCCGGCAACCGCTTGACGATCGGCGCCACGAAGAGGCGCGTGTAGAACGACTTCAGCAGCGATCGATCGACGCAGTCGTACGCGTAGCCGGGGGGCGGCACGTCCTGGAGAAGTGGCCCGAGCGAAAATGGAGAGCGGCGAATCGCTCCGTTATAGAGGAACGGGCGTCGCGGGAACGTCGGGATTTCGTCACGCGTCCGGCGCCACGCGGCGCATGTCGCTCGTGCGCTCGCGCGCGACTTCCTCGACGGCTCTGGCCATCGGGTCTCGGTGCTGCGACGACGCTACGCTGCGGAGAGGGCGGGATTCGAACCCGCGGCAGAGTTTAACCCCTGCGCCCGCTTAGCAAGCGGGTACCTTCGGCCACTCGGTCACCTCTCCAAAAAGCACAAGCCTGCAGAATCGAAGCGAAGCCCGCGGCGGGCGCCACGGAGCGCTGCAAGTTACACAAAAGGCGGGGATCGACAAGGCCGTCGAGCGCGATTGGGGTCCGCCCAGAGGGAATTCACAGGAAGATCGGAAGATCGGAAGGCCCAAATTCACTGCTTCCGATCTCCCCATCTTCCTGTTCAACCCATCTCGATTCCCGCAGCGCGGTCCCTCATCTAGCCTCGCGAGCGTGACGGCCGCGACCTCGCTCGATCGCCAGCGGCGCGTCGTCTTCTTCACGCTGCTCGTCGGGTACGGTTCATTTTATCTGTGCCGCGCGAACGTCGACGCGGCGGTTCCGCTCCTCGTCGCGGACGGGTGGAGCAAGTCGGAGATCGGGCGCGTCTTGTCGATCGCGGTCGCCTGCTACGCCGTCGGCAAGGTCGTGTTGGGGGCGATCGGCGACGTCATCGGCGGCAAAGCGATCATCCTCGTCGCGATCGTCGGATCGGTCGCCGCGACGTTCGGCATCGGCCTCTCGGCGGGGCTCGCGACGTTCGCGGTGTTCGCGATGCTCAATCGCTTCTTTCAGTCGGGCGGATGGGGCGGGCTCGTCCACGTCGTCGCGCGATGGTTCGCGCCCGAGCGAAACGGCAGAGTGATGGGCGCGCTCTCGACGAGCTACGAGATCGGAAACGTGTGCGCGCTCGCGTTCTGCGGCGTGCTCGTGCGAAGCGGGCTCGGGTGGCGATCGCTCTTTCGCGTGAACCCCGTGCTCCTCGCGATCGTCGGCGTCGTCGTCTTCTTCGCGTTGAAGGGAGCACCGCCGCGCGACGCGCGCGAGGGCGAGCCCGCGCCGCCGAGCGAAACGAAGATGCCGTTTCGCGAAGCGTTCCCGTGGCTCGCGAAGAAGCCGGCGTTCTGGGTGACGGTCGTGATCTCGACGCTCCTGACGTTCGTGCGGACGGGGTTTCTCACGTGGACGCCGACGTACTTGGCCGAGGTCGCGAAGGCCGCGGGGAGCCAGTCGGCGGTGTCCGACGGGATCATCAAGAGCGCGATCTTTCCTGCGGCCGGCGTCGTCGCGGCGCTCACCGCCGGGAGAATCAGCGACCGCTTCGGTCCGGGTCGGCGCGCGCCGGTCATCGTCGTCTCGCTCGCCGTGCACGTGATCGCCGTGCTCGGCCTCGCGCACTTGCAGCTCCAGGGGACGGCGACGGCGACCGCGGCGATCGGCATCTGCGGGCTCTTCTTGCTCGGTCCGTACTCGCTCCTCGCGGGCGCGCTCTCGCTCGACGTCGCGGGGAAGCGCGCGGCGTCGACGGCGGCGGGGATCATCGACGGCGCGGGGTACGCGGGCGCGAGCCTCGTCGGCGTCGTCATCGGCGGCGTCGCCGACAAATGGGGATGGACCGCGGCGTTCGATGTCATCGCAGGCGCGGGCTTCGCGGCGATGCTCCTCGCGATGGCGTGGTGGTGGACGTCAGCGCGCGCCGCCGTTCGCGCGAAGTAGCGCGGCGAGATCGATCGCGCGGTCGACGCCGAGAGTTCGGTAGCGCTCCCAGTGGCAGGTGAAGAGAACGATCTGCAAGCGACGCGCGACGCGCATGAGGACATTCGTCATGCGATCGAAGCGCTCTTCGCTCGAGAAGACGATCGCGTCGTCGAGGAGCACCGGCAGCGTCCCCTCGCCGGCAAGAACACTCGCCATCCCGAGGCGGACGAGGATCGCGAGCTGCTCGCGCGCGCCGCCGCCGAGCGCGTCGAACTCGTCGATGCCGTGCGTCGCGCGGGTGAGCTTGTCGATGCGGAAGCTGTCGTCGAGCGAGACCTCGCCGTCGGAGAAGAGTGCTTGGAGCAGCGGCGTGATTTCGCGCTGGAGCGGTTGGACGAACGCGCGCTGCGCGGCGGAGCGGCACTCGGAGAGCGTCTCGAAGAGGAGCTTCGCGGCTTCGGCGCGCTCGGTGAGGCGTAGGACGTCGGCCTGCTCTTCGTCGACGCGCGAGGCGGCGGCGCCGAGACGCTCGTGGAGGCCGAAGAGATCCGCGGAGCGGAGCTCGCCGAAGAGGACGTTCGTCTCGGCGGACTTGTCGCGGAGCTCGGCGACCGCGCCCTCAAGCGCGCGGCGCGTGCGCTCGGCGGTGCTGGTCGCATCGTCGGGCGCGAGCTTCGCGAGGTCGGCGGCGATCGCTGCGGCCGCGCGGACCTTGGCGTCGCGCTCCGTGGCGTCGCGCGCGTTCGCTTCACCGAGCGTCGCGTCGTCACCGAGCTCGGCGACCGAGCGCGCGATCGTCGCCGTGAGCTCGTCGACGCGCTGCTCGGTCGACTGCGCTCGTTGCCGTGCGACGCGCGCGTCGCCCTCGTGATGTTGGCGCGCGAGATCGTGCTCTGCGAGGCGGGCGCGGGCACGGTCGTGGGTCGCGCGCGCATCGTCGCGCGCGCGTTCGGCGGCTTCGAGGCGGATCTGCGCTTCGGCAGCGCCGTCGTCGGTGGCAACGGCGCGCGCCGTCCCGAGCGACGCGAGCGCCGCTTCGCTCGTCGCGAGAAGCGTGACGTCGCGCGCGCGCGTCGTCTCGAGCGCGTCGATCCCCTTCGGAGCCAAGAGCGCGAGGAGCTGCTCTTTCGTCGCGAGCTCGCCCTCGAGCCTCCGCTTGTCCTCGAGACGCGCGCGCACCTCGGCGACGTCGCGCGCGCCCGCGTCGTCGAGCGCGCGTCGCAGCGCCGTACGCGACGCCTCCGCGCTGGCGCGTGTGCGCGCGAGGTCCTTCCCGCCCGGGGTCACGCGGATCTCGACGACGCCCGGGACGCGCACCGTCGTCGGCGCGTCGGCGCGTCGCGTCGCCGCGTCGCCCTTCGCGAGGTCGAGCGCGCTCCCATCGACTTCGATCGCTGCGTCGCCGAGCACGCGGATCTCGATCGACGCCGCGGCCGCTTCGAGCTCGAGCTCCGCGCGCTCCACCGCGCGTTCGTGCTCGGCGACCGCGCGTGCCGTTGTCTCGGCGCCGGACAGTGTCGCGAGCCGAGCGCGCGTCTCGACGAGGGCATCGTGCTGATCCTTCGCCTTCGTCCACGCCGCCTCGCTCTCGCACAGCGCGCGCCGCGCTGCGGTCGCGTCCTTGTCCGCGCGCGCGACCGCGTACGCGCGATCCCGCGACGCGAGCTCGGTCGCGGCGTTTCGTTCGACGGCCTCCAGCTCGACACGCGCGGCGTCGTGACCCGCGACGATCCCCTGCGCGTCGACGACCTTCGCCCTGAGGATCGCTCGCTGCGCTTCTTCCAGGGCGAGCTGCGCGCGCGCCGCCGCTCGAGCCTCGACATGCGCCGCCGCCTGATCGGCGACGATCGACGCCGCCTGCGCCTCCGCGTTCGCCGCGAGCAGCTTGTCGCCTTGCGCTCGCGTCTCTTGCGCACGCTTCTCGGCCACCGCCGCCGCGCGATCGAGGTCCGGCAGCAGGGCGCTGAGCTTTTCGACCTCGCGCGCGAGCGTTGCATGCCGATCGACCGTCGCCTCGTGATCGCGCAGACGGGCGCTGAGCGCGTCACGCTCCGCCGTCGCCTCCGCGAGCCGTTGTTGCGCAGCGAAGAGCGTCGCGTCGACGCCCGTCGCCTGCTTCCCCGTGTCCGTGAAATGCCGCCGGTACTCGGCCCGCGCGGCGAAGAAGAGCGACTCGGCGCCCGCGCCCGCGAGCACCGCGCCGCTGATCGAGCTGAGGCGATCCGACAGCGCGAGCCGCGTGTCGTCGTTGAGCTGCGGCGCGAAGTTGCTCGTCCCCTGATCGATCCAGAGCA
>JAYVXB010000430.1:0-15641 GCA_043785585.1 Deltaproteobacteria bacterium
GCCGAGGACGTCGACGCACCGGAGCTGCTCGCGAGCGTCACGTCGGACGCGTCGGAGCTCGTTTGGTGCGCGGCGCTCCTCGAGGACGAGCCGCACGCGCGCTTGCCGCCGATCGCGAGCGACGATAGGACGGTCGCGACCGCGGTCGACGCGATGGAGGTGATCGCGCCGGAGCTCGCGCAATGCGAAGTCGCTGCGCTCCCGGCGCTTCGGCTGCGAGGACGGGTGAGGGACGCGGCGATATGGATCGGCGCGCCGTGCGAAGAGCTCGCTCTGTCGGTCGATCACGTGGCATGGCAAGCTGCGCACGAAGCGACGGTGCGTGAAGTGTCGCACGCGCACGGTGAGCGGCTCGCGCACGACCCACTCGAGAAGCGCGCGCTCGATCTGCTGGCGCGTCGCGCGCACGACGCGGGAAGGAACGTAGCGCACGCCGCCTGGCGAGCGCGTTTCGCGCCGTGAGCTAGGCGAACGCGTGCGGCGCGCCGCGGTCGCCGACGTACCGCACGGGTCCCAGCGGCGTGATGCTCACGACGCCGGCGTCGTCCTTCGTGAAGAGCGTGAGCGCTTGCGTCGCGCCCGCCGCGCCGATCGGCGCGACCAACCTTCCGCCCGGCGCGAGCGCATCGAGCCACGTCGCTGGAACCTCACGCACCGCGAACCCCACGCTGACTTTGCGCGCGCCGTGCCAGGCGCTCACGTCGTGCGCGTCGCCCGCGATCGCGCGCGCGTGCGTCGCGTCCGCGAGGTTCTTCTCGGCGAGGGCCGCCAGCGAGACATCGATCTCGATCGTCGTCACGCGCCCCGACGCCCCGACGATTCGGCTGGCGATCGCCGCGCCGTACCCCGTCCCGCCACCCAAATCGACCAGCGCGTCCCCCGGCCCGAGCGCGAGCGCCTCGAACGTCGCAACGTACGCGTGCATCGCCGACACCGTCGCCGCGCCGTCGTCGTCGAGCGCGATCGCGACGTCGTCCGCCGACGCGCTCACCTGATCGATCGCCACGAAGCGCTCGCGCGGCACGTCGCGAATCGCATCGGCGAGCGCCCCCGACACGCGGCCCTCCATCGCCGCGACGCGTGCCGCCGCGGCCGTCGTCGCGAGCTCGGCGTCGTCGCGCAACCTCGCGCGCGTCTCGTCCGCCGTCGATCCGTCGACGAGCCAACTCCACAAGTGCCAGAGCCCGAGCGTGTGAAGCCTGCGCTTCGGCTGCACGAGATCGATCTGCTCGTCGATCGCGCGCAGAAAGTAGTCCCGCGCCGGTCCCTGATAGACAAAGTGATCTTTGATCTCGCGGACGATCGGCGCGAAGAGCTCGTGGCGCAGCTCGTGGCATCGCCGAAAGCCGAGCGTCGCCGATGGATCGACCCACTCGGACAGAAATTCCTGATCGCCGTCGTGCCACCAGGGATACCGGTGCACGCGCATCCCCGTCTTCGCTTCCCATTCGCCGCGCTGCTCGTCGATGGGCGATCCTGGATAGAGCCGAAACGGATCGACCGACAGAAATCCCGTCGTGCCGCGCGGATCCCCCAAGAAGAGTCGCCGCATGTAGCGCGCCGTCGTGCGCATCGTCTCTTCGGTCTCGCCCGGATGTCCGATGATGATGTTCGCGCCGAACGGGACGTCGAGCTCGCGCGCCCACGTCGCGACCTCGAGCATGTGATCGAGGTAGTCCTTCAGCTTGCCGGCTTTGCGAATCGTCCGGAGGTGCTCCGGATCGCCCGACTCGAGCCCGAAGCCCGGCGCGACGTTCGCGCGCGCCATCAGCTCGAGATCCGCGCGCTCGATCAGATCGAGACGGATCAGGAGCCACGTTTTACGCGAGCGAATGGGGCGGCGGATCAGCTCTTCCAAGAACTCGCGCCGCCACGCGCGCTTCATTCCGAAGAGCGCGTCGGCGACGAACAGCGTCCAATTGGAGAGGTCGAGAAAATCGTCGAGGCGATGCATCTCGTCGACGGCGCGCTTCGGCTCGAGCGATCGCCACGAGACGTCGCGCTTCGCCTTTTCCATGCAGAACGCGCAGTCGTACGGGCAGCCGCGCGAAAGGTAGATCTCCGCTTGCGACGCCATCTTGCGCGCGACGGGACGGTAGCGATCGAGGAGCGACCAGTCGTACGGCGGAAGCGTGTTCGGATCCGGCGTCGACTCGGGGCCGATGACTCTCGTGAGCGGACGCCGCCCGGTCACCAGCGCCGACGCGAGGCGCGCCATCGGTGTCTCGCCGTCGCTGACGATCGCGTAGTCGAAAGGAGAGTCGGCGCCGGTGAAGTCGTCGGGACGCGCGCTGACGTGGTAGCCGCCGGTGACGAGCCACGCTTTGGGCGCGAGCTCGCGAAGGCGCGCGCCGATCGCCATCACCTTCAAGTAGTCGAACGACGAGTAGCAGCTGACGCCGATCATGTCGTAGCCGGGTAGGACGAGCTTCGCGAGATCGACGGGGCCGAACGCGCGCTCGAGATCGAGATCGACGATGTCGACGATCGCATTCGCGGACGCGCGCATCGACGCGGCGATTCCGAGAAGCTGAGGGACGCCGAAGTTCGCGCCTCCGGAGAAGAGACCTCCAGGCCACACGAGAAGGACGCGAGGGCGATCTACGCGCGTCATCACCAGAACCCCGGCGGCGGGCTGGCGTCGGCGTACACGGGAGTCGCCGATAGGCCCGGCTGCGCGCAGCTGTCGCACGACGCGCTCGCGATGCCCGCCATCGCCGCGGCGACGAACCGCGCGCGACGAGCGAGGACTGCGCGCTTGGCGTCGTCGTCGCTCATGGCCGTTTCGGCGGGACCACCGGCGAGAGGCAAGGCTGCGGCGTCGGTTCGGGCGCATCCGCGGACGCGTCGGGTGGCGGCTGCTGAGGAATCGGCGACAAGCAGACTTGCGGGCGCGGCTCAGTCGGATCGTACGGGACCTGCGAGAGGCACGGCTGAGGATCGGCCGGCTTCGGCTCGCACTGCGCGGCGGCGAGGCTCGCGACCGCCGCCGCGATGAACGCGGCGCGACGCGCGAGGATCAGGCGTTTGATCTCTTCATCGCTCATGACACCACGACCTCCAAGTGCCTCCGCCCGTCGGCGCGATCGCGCGCCAGCTTCGACGCGAAGTCGTCGTCGACGTGCTGCCACACGAGCGGATCCGGAAACCGTCGCGCGTCGCCGAGCACCCATTCGGCCGCCGCGCCGCAACCGCCGCCGCACGTCGACGCGTGCACGCAACCGACGCAGAACGCCGGGAGCGTCTTCTTGTACTCGGTGATCTCCGGCGCTTGGAGGAGCGCGGCGATGTCGACGCTTGGATCGAGAACGTCGGGCACGCCGCCGATCGCGGTGCGATGGAGCGTGCAGTTCTTCAGCTTGCCGTCGGGGCCGAGCGCGAGCTCCTGCATCGAAGATCCGATCGGACAGACGCCGAACTGAATCGGCGCGAGGTCTTCGACTTCGACGGCGCACGGCGGCACCGGCATCGTGCAATAGAGCGACATGCCGAGATCTCGCCCGAACGGGATCGCCTGACGGAACGCGACGAGCAAGTCGTCGCGCGACGGCAAGAGCTTCGCCGCGTGTCCCGCCGCGTACCCCGCCGGACTGAAACGACTCAGCGAGATCTGCATCACGCCGAGCGAGCGCCACAGCTCGAGCGTCTCGGCGACGCGCGCCGCGTTCTTCTTCGTGACGACGATGCAGCCGACCACCGGGACGCCGTGGCGTCGAAGGGCGGCGATGCCGTCGAGCGTCGGCTGAAAATGCCCGTCGCCGACGTGCTCCTCGTGCAGCGCGGCGTCCGGACCATTCAATGTAACTTGCACGTAGCGGATGCCGTACGGCGCGAGGCGCTCGGCGATCGCGTCGGTGACGAGGCCGCCGTTCGAGATGATTTGGATTCCGACGCCGCGCGCGCGGACCAGATCGAAGAGCTGAAAGACGTCTTTGCGCGCGAAAGGCTCGCCGCCCGTGACCGTCACGTGGTCGAGGTCGAGCGCGTCGAGGACGCGCGTGACGCGGCCGAGGAGCTTCTGCGTGTCGGCGCCGCTGACGCTCGCGCCGTTGTCCTCGCGCCATTCGTTGTAGCAATAGTCGCACTTCTGGTTGCAGTGCCCGGTGACCTCGATCGCGATGCTGAAGACCTTCGGTCGCATATCCAATGCCTAACGCCGATTCGCTTCTTGTTCCATACTCCGCCGCGCAATGAGCAAACGACTCGCGTTCCTCGAGAAGCTGACGGCGTCCGGCTCGGACGATCCCATGGCGTGGTACGGGCTCGCGATGGAGTACCGAAACGTCGAGCGCTTCGACGAAGCGCTCGCGACGTTCAAAGTGCTGCGCGACAAACGTCCGGACTACGTCGCGATGTACCTGATGTGCGGGCAGATGCTCGAGCAACGCGCCGACGTCGAAGGCGCGCGCGAGTGGCTCGTCGCGGGGATCGAGCAGGCGAAGAAGAAGGGCGACTCGCACGCGCTCGGCGAGCTGGAGGGGGCGCTCGGCGCGCTCGACTGACGTGACGCACGGCGCGTGGGTCGCAGACTCTGCCGCGGGTCTCACGCTGCCGAAGCGGTATCAGATCGTTCGGGTGCTCGGCGCCGGCGGGATGGGCGTCGTCTACGAGACGATCGATCACGAGCGGCGGATGAACGTCGCGCTGAAGACGCTGCACCGCGCGGACGCGGAGTCGCTCTATCGCATCAAGCAGGAGTTTCGCCAGCTCGCGGATCTCTACCATCCGAACCTCGTCGTGCTTTACGATCTGGTCGCCGACCGCGGCGGATCTTTTTTCACGATGGAGCTCGTGCGCGGACGGAGCTTCGTGGAGCACGCGAGCGCGCTCGACGACTTCATCAGCACCGACGCGCCGACCCTCCCTGCGACGCCGCGATCGCCATCGCCGCTGTCGGGCGTGTCGCCGCTCGCGCTGTCGTACCAGGCGGCGCGCATCGGGATCGCCGACGACGTGCTCCCGGCGTCGACACGAACGTGGCGCGCCCACGTCGATCGACTTCGCGCGGCGACGGGACAGCTCGCGCGCGCGGTGGGATTCCTCCACGACGCGGGGCTCCTTCATCGCGATCTGAAGCCGTCGAACGTCCTCGTAACGAGCGAGGGACGCGTCACTGTCCTCGACTTCGGTCTCGCCGCGGATCGCGCCGCCCCGCGCGAGCACAGCGACGACCGTCTCGTCGGAACGCCCGCGTACATGGCGCCGGAGCAGGCGCTCGGCGAGCCCCTTTCCCCCGCGGCCGATTGGTACGCCGTCGGATTGATGCTGTTCGAAGCGTTGACGGGGCGGTATCCGTTCACGGGCTCGACGCTCGACGTGCTCCTCGCGCGAACGCACGGAGAGGCGCCGCCTCCGCGATCGATCGCCGCGGGCCTCCCCGAGGATCTCTCGTCTTTGACCGTCGACCTGTTGCGCCGCAACCCGCGAGAGCGACCGAGCGGTGCCGAGGTGCTTCGTCGACTCGGCGAAGCGCCTGCGCGATCCGATGCGCGGACGAGCACGCGAGCACCCGCAGCGAAAGGATCGACGGCGCTCATCGGCCGCGCGACCGAGCTGGCAGCGCTCCGCAGCGCGCTCGCCGAGTGCCGCCGCGGATCGTGTGTCGTGGTGACCGTGCGCGGCGCGTCGGGCATGGGGAAGACGACGCTCCTCGACGCGTTTCTCCACGAGGCGTCGGCGAGCGGCGAGCGCGTCTTCCGCGGACGGGCGCTCGAGCGCGAGGCTGTGCCGTTCAAGGCGCTCGATCGCGTCGTCGACGCGATCGCCGTGGCGCTCGACGCGACCGATGCCCGAACGGCTTCGGCGATCGCGCCGCTCGACGCCGTCGCGCTCGCGCGTCTGTTTCCGGTCCTTGGTCGCGTATCGCAGCTGCATGCGCACGAGATGGCCGCATCCGCGACGCCGGACGCCATCGAGCTTCGTCGGATGGGATTCGCGGCGATGAAGGATCTCTTCACGATGCTCGCGGAGCAGCGGGCGCTCGTCGTCGCGATCGACGACGCGCAGTGGGGCGATGCGGACAGCGCGACGTTGATCGCGTCGCTGCTCGCGCCCGTCGCGCCGAGCGGGCTTCTCCTCGTCGTCGGATTTCGCGAGGAGGAGGCCGAAGCGAGCGCGTTCGTACGACAGCTCCACGCGACTCTCGCGGATCGTCGGAGCGGCGCGCGGTGGCGCGAGATCGACGTCGGTCCCCTCGCGCTCGACGATGCGACGTCGCTCGCGATCGCGCTGGCCGGTCCGGAGCACGCGCAGCGCATCGCCTCCGAGTCGCGCGGCAACCCGTTCTTCCTGCACGAGCTCGCGCTCTTCGTGACGAACGCAGGAGATGTCGCTTCGATGCGCGACGTGTCGCTCGACGCCGTCCTTCGCTTGCGCGTGCGAGGCACCGACGCCCGTGCGCAACGCCTGCTCGACGTCGTCGCGATCGCGGGAGGTCCGATTGAGCAAGGTGCGGCGCTCGAAGCGTCGGGCCTCGGCGACGCGGGCCCGAGCGCGCTCGCTCAGCTACGCGGCGCGAGCTTGGTCCGCTTGCGCGGCGCCGGGCGCGACGACGAGATCGAGACGTACCACGATCGGATCCGCGAGGTCGTTCGCGCGGCCGTCGCGCCCGACGAGGCGCGCGTGCACCACATGCGCCTCGCGCGCGCGCTCGAAGCGGGAGGACGCGTGGATCCCGAGCGGCTCTTTACGCACTACGCGGGCGCGGGCGACGTGGTGCGTGCGTCGGAGGCGGCGGCGGTCGCGGCGGATCGCGCGGCGCGCGCGCTCGCGTTCGCTCACGCGATCGATCTCTACCGCGTGGCGATCACGCTCGACCCGCGCGACGCGACGAGACGCGCGACGCTCCTCGTCGGTCTCGGCGACGTGCTCGCGAGCTCCGGGCGCGGCGCCGACGCGGCAGAGGCGTACCTCGACGCGGCAGAGACACTCGAACCAGCGCGCGCACGCGACGCGAGACGACGCGCGGGTCTGCAGCTCTTGTTGGCGGGTCACGTCGACGCGGGACGCAAGACCATCGACGCCGCGCTCCACGACATCGGAATGAGCCTCCCCGCGACGCCGGCGCGCGCAATCGCGTCGTATCTCTGGGGTCAGCTCCGCCTGCGCATGCGCAGCGCACGCGCGCGCGAACGACCGTCCGTCGATCCCGTCGCGATCGATCGCGCCGACACGTGCAAAGCCGTCGCGGAGGGGCTCATGCCGGTCGATCCGATCCGCGGCGCCGACTACCTGACGCGCTGGGTCCACGCCGAGCTCGACGTCGGCGACGGCAATCGCGTCGCGCACGCGCTCTACCAAGCGTCGTCGAACGCCGCGCTCCTCGGGAAGTCCGGGGAGCGACGCGCGGCGGAGCTCGCGATCTTCGCCGAGACCGCGTCCGCGACCCGCCCGGACGCGCGTGTCCCCGTCCTCGCGATCCTCGCGCGCGCATGCGCGGCGCACGCCCAAGGGCGCTGGCGCGCAGCCTTCGACGGATTCGAAGAAGCGACGCGCCTCTCGCACGCGCGCGGCGTCGGCGCGACCGTCGAGCTCAGCACGGCGCGCCTCTGCGCGGGGTGGGATCTCTATTTTCTCGGACGGCTCCGCGAGGCCGAGCGGCGCGCGCGTGCGCACCTCCACGACGCGACGCTGCGCGGCGATCTCTATACGTGCACCGTCGTCCGGATGATGATCGCGGTCGCCGATCTCGCCGCCGACGATCCGGACGGCGCGCGCGTCACCGTCGAGCGCGCGATGAGCGCGTGGCCACAAAGCGAGTTCAACTTGCAGCATCATTCGGCGCTCATCACGCACGTGCAGATCGATCTCTACGTCGGCGACGCCCGAGCCGCGGAGCGACGTCTGCGCGACGCTGCGAAGGTGCTCGATCGGTCGCTCCTCTTGCGCATCCAGCTCCTTCGCGCTCTGACCAACATGACGCGCGGGAACGTCGCCGTCGCGCGGGCGGCGGATTCGTCGTCGACGCCCGAAGAGCGTCGCGTCGCGCTGCACGCCGCCGAGCGCGCCGCAAACGCGCTCGCCCGCGAAGAGATGCCGTACGCCGACGGTTTCGCGGCGCTCACGCGCGCAGCTGTCCACGCGCAACGCGGCAACGCCGACCGCGCCAACGCCGAGCTCGCGCGCGCCGTCGACGCGTTCGACAGGGTCGACATGTCGGCGTTCGCAGCGCTCGCGCGACGCGCGCTCGGCAAGCGCACGAACGACGCGGACGACGTCGCGCGCGCCGAGGCATCGCTCCGCGCAGAGGGCGTCATCGACGTCGCCCGTTGGTCGTCGATGTTCGCCCCCGCCCTCTAAGCTACGTCGGGGCGACCTTCGGGAGCGCGTGCCTTGTGATTCACAAGGTCTTCTTCGCCGCCGCGCGAATCGCCTCGACGCGCTGCTTCATTCGCGCCTCTTCGCCGCGCTCGGTCGGCTCGTAGAAGACCGCGCCCGCGATCTCGTCCGGCAAGTACCTCTCGCCGGGCACGACGCCATCGTCGAAGTCGTGCGCGTGCTTGTAGCCCTCTCCGTACCCCTCGGACTTCATCAGCCCCGTCACCGCGTTGCGCAGCTTCTTCGGGACGGGCAGCGCTCCGTGCTCTTCGATCATCTGCTTTGCGCGGTGCCACGCGACGTTGCACGCGTTCGATTTCGGCGCGCATGCCAAGTAGATCGCCGCGTGCGCGAGCGGGTACATCCCCTCGGGCATGCCCATGCGCCGAAACGATTGGTCCGCAGCGTTGACGACGACGAGCGCGCGCGGGTCCGCGTTGCCGACGTCCTCGCTCGCGAAGATGAGCATGCGGCGCAAGACGAAGAGCGGATCGTCGCCCGCTTCGAGCATCCGCATCATCCAGTACACCGACGCGTCCGGATCGCTCCCGCGCATCGACTTGATGAACGCGCTGACGACGTTGTAGTGCTCCTCGCCCGCTTTGTCGTAGAGGAGCGGTGCGCGCTCTTCGATCGATGCGACGGCGTCGACGGAAATCTCCGCGTTACCCTCCGTGCGGACGTGATCCGAGACGAGCTCGAGCGTCGACAACGCACGCCGCGCGTCTCCGCGCGCCATTCGCGCGATCACCGCGAGCACTTCGTCCGCCGCCGACAGACCGAGCGCTCCGAGGCCATTGTCCATGTCATGGAGCGCGCGCTTCAGGATTTGCACGAGGTCGTCCTCGGACAGCCCCTCGAGCCTGAACACTTTGCACCGCGACAAGAGCGCAGCGTTCACCGCGAACGACGGATTCTCCGTGGTTGCGCCGATGAGCGTGATTGTCCCGTCCTCGACGTGCGGTAGGAACGCATCCTGCTGTGACTTGTTGAACCTATGAATCTCGTCGACAAAAACAATCGTCCGCTCGCCCGCATACGCCAGCTTCTCGCGCGCTTCCGCGACGATGACGCGAAGCTCGCCGACGCTCCCGAGCACGGCGCTGAATGGCACGAACCGCGATCGCGTTTGCGCGGCGACGACGCGGCCGATGGTCGTCTTGCCCACGCCGGGCGGACCCCAGAGAACCATCGATCTTACGCGGTCGTTGGCGATCGCGCCGGCGAGGACCTTGCCCGTCGCGGCGCCTGCGCCGGTGCCCAGGATCTGCCGCTGACCGACGACGTCGGCGAGCGTGCGCGGCCGCATACGCTCGGCGAGAGGCACCGCGGCGGCGAGCGCGGGATCGCGGCGCGCAGCCGCCGTGAAGAGGGTCGCGCCAGTCGCACCACCGGAGCCGGACTGTACGGAATTCGTACGATCAATGCGACGCGAAGCCACGGGGGAGAAGGTAGCGCGAAACCGGGTTTGGACTATGGTTCGCGCGTGATTAGCAGGATCGCGCTCGCATCGATCGTCACCGCCGCCGCGGCACTGGTGGCGTGCGGCACCGCCGAGCCTCCGCAACCGCAATCGCCGATCGAGAACAAGAAGCAGGACGTCACGAGCATCGAGATCGCCGAGCTCGAGATCAGCGAGTTCGGCGCCGACCGCTTCACGCATTGCCCGCCTCCGGGCGAGCTCGGTCAGCAGTGGATCCCGACGATCCCGCCGTGGACTCCGGCAGCCGCCGCGGTGTCGTTCGCGATCAAAGACGGTGAAGGCAACGAGCAGACGCCGCCCGCGCCTCCGGGCCAGGCCGCGCGCCTCGAGCAGATCGCGCAGAACACGCGCATGCAGTTTCGTCACTGCTACAACCGCGGCCTCCTCTACGACCCGACGCAAGACGGCCACGTCGCCGTCGTGCTCCGCCTCGCGAAGGACGGACGCATCGCGCACGTCGAGACGTACGGCGCGTGCGACATCTCGACGATGGTCCTGCGTTGCATGATGGACGAAGCCAAGACGCTCCGCCTCGATCCACCGCAGCCGGGCGCCGAGACGATCACCGTCCCCGTCGTCTTCAACCAGAGCCGGCAGCGCTCCGCGCACGTGATGCCCAACGACGTGTACACGGCGCAGGCGTACATCGCGCTCGAGACCGCGCGGCCGGCGTTTCACGCTTGCGAGATGAAGGCGCGCAAGGGGGCCAAGTCGGCGGTCGCGACGGCGACCTTCGCGCTCGATCTCGACGCGCAAGGCAAGGTCGTGCACGCGCACGTCGATCCGTGGTCGGGCGATCAAGACGTGCTCGGCTGTGCGGCCGAGGCGATGGACAAAGTCGGCTTCCCGCCGCCGCCTGCCGGTAAGGCGAAGGCGATCGTTCGGCTCTCGTTCAATCCGCGCCCCGGAACCAAGTAGGGCGCGACTAGGCTCTCCGTCGCCTCCCGCCCGCCGAAGTCTCGCCGATGTCGACACCGCGCGCCGTCGTGATTCCGTTCGGCGTGCCCGACGACGGGCGTGGTCTCGGGCTCGGGCTCGCGGCGCTGCTCCACGTGTTCGCGCAGATCGACGGCGAGAGCGTCGCGCTCGCGCAGCTCCACACGCGGCGAAAGCAACCGAGCGGCGATCGCGTCTCCACGTCGGGAGGCGAAGAGGCGCCGGTGCCGGTCGAAGCGTTCGTCCCGCCCAACGCGTGGCGCGACATCGCGGGGACGGCGGGCGCGCCGATGGAGGTGACGCTCGTCGTGACCGGCGCGTTCGAGCCGCCCGGCGAAGGGCGCGGGATGATCCAGCTCCTCGTGTTCGATGCGGCGAGCGGCGCGACGCGCGCGAAGGTGGAAGCGCACCTCGATGAAGCGCACGCAGGCGCGACGGTGCTCGCGGCGTTCGACGAGCTGTGGCGCGGCGTCGGCGGCGAGCTCGGCGGCGTGCGCGACATCGGCGATCTCGATTGGGACGCGCTCCATAGCGTGCTCCTCGCGGAAAGGTGCGCGCTCCACGATCCGCTTCGCGGCGGACCGCACGATCGGCTCGCGGCCATCGTTCACTTTGGTCGCGCGATCGGCGACGCGCCCGACGGACGCTTCGCGACCGGGCGGCTGGCATCGATCGCGATGGAGACGGCGCTCGCACAGCCGCGCGATCCACGCGTCGCGCAGGTGGCGCTCCGTGCGCTCGCGCGTGCGGCGGAAGATGCGCCGGCGCGATTCGAGCTCGTCGACGCGATCGCGGCGCTCGAGGTGCGCTTCGGGCAGGCGCGATCGGCGGAGCGACGAATGAACGCGGCGCTCGCGGTCGCGCCGAAAGAGGTGCGTGCGTACGCGCGACTCGCAGAAGCGCTTCGTGCGCGAGGCGACATCGACGGCGCGGTGACCGCGCTTCAGGCGGGGCTCGCGGAGCTCCCGGGGGATCCGTTGCTGTTGACCGAGCGGGGCGTCGCGCTCGCGGAGCGTGATGATCTCGTCGGCGCCGCGACGGCGTGGCGCTCGGTGCTCGTGCGCGATCCCGTTCATCCAGCGGCGTTCGCGAATCTCGCAGCGCTCGCGATGCGCCAGAAGGACGGCGTGACGGCGCAGGCGCTCGTCGACGCGGCGCTCGCGACCACGCGCGCGCACCCTGAGGTGTGGCGGCGCGCGATCCAGCTCGCGCTCGCGAGCGAAGCGGACGGCATCGCGCGCTCGGCGCGGGTCGCGCGGCTCGCGCGTTCGCTCCTCGCGGCGGCGCCCGACGACGCGTGGGGCGCGCTTGCGCTCGCACGCGCGCAGACGCAGCTCGGCGAGACCGACGCCGCGCGCGAGCAGCTCTTGACCGCGGAGCGACTCGCGCCGGACACCGCGCTCGCCGCGGAGGCGCGACGCGCGCGCTTCGCGCTCGACGAACCGGAGGGCGCGCTCGAGATCGAAGCGGTGATGCGCGCGGCGAACGGTGCAAAGATCGAGGATCTCGCCGACGTCGCGACGCGCGCGCGGAGGCTCGCGACGATGCACGGCGCGTGGGTCGCGTGGGTCGCGACGGCGATCGCCGAGCGACGCGTCGGAAGGTGGGAGGCGGCCGCCGACGCCGCAGAGTGCGCGATCGCTGCGGCACCGGGCTGCACGCCGGCGCACGCCGAGCTCGTGACGGTGCGGCTCGCGCTCGGCGACGCGCGCGCGGCGATGCGTCACGCGGAACGCGCCGCGCAGCTCGAAGGCGAGACATCGCGCACGCTCTCGCTCCTCGCGCGTTCGCTCCACGGCCTTGGTCGTCGCGACGAGGCGCGCGCGGCGATCGACCGCGCGCTCGCGCTCGACCCGACCGACGACGCGCTCCAGCAACTCGCCGAACGCATCCGTGCCGGCAAAGACCCCGAGCGCACCGTCCTCGATCGCGTCCGCGCGTTCTTCCGTCGCAAATAGTCTTCAGCGCGCGCCGAAGATCGCCGTCCCGACGCGCACCATCGTCGCGCCGCACGCGACCGCGATCTCGAGATCGCTCGACATCCCGATCGACATCTCGGGCAGCGCGGAAGCGCCGCCGTGCAAAGTCCGCAACGACGCGAGCGTCTCGAACACGCGCTTCGCGGCATCCGCATCGTCCATCGGCGGCATCGTCATGAGCCCACGCAGATCGAGCGACGACTGCTCGCGCACCGCCGCCATCACCTCGGCGATCTCGCTCGGCGCGCATCCGTGCTTCTGCGCCTCGCCTCCGATGTTCACCTCGATCAACACCTCGAGCGACTTCTCGAGCGCGTCGGCGCGACGCCCGAGCTCGCGCGCGAGCGCAACGCCGTCGACGGTGTGCACCACCTGCGCCGCGCGCGCGACGATGCGCGCCTTGTTCGACTGCAGGTGCCCGATGAAGTGCCACTCGATGTCGCGCAAATCCTGGAGCTCGCGCTCTTTCGAATCGAGCTCCTGCGCATAGTTCTCGCCGAACGCGCGTTGCCCCGCGGCGTACGCCTCGCGGATCGCTTGCGCAGGCTTCGTCTTCGACACCGCGACGAGCTTCACGTCCGCCGGTGAGCGCCCGCACGCCTCCGCCGCGCGCGCCACGCGCGCCCGCACCGCCGCAAGCGATTCCGCGATCGTCATGCTCGCCACCATCCGCGCCGCAGCCGCGCCGTCCACACCATCACGTCACTCTGTCGGTCGAGCGGACCACCATGAAAATCACCGTGGACCTCCTCGACGTCGAAACCGTTGTAGTGGAGAAGCGCCTCCCACTCTCGCGGAAAAAACTGCCGGTGCGCGAGCGGCATCATCCATGTCCTCTCGGGGTGGTCGACGGGCTCGAACTCCATCCCCACGAAGAGGATCTGCCTCACCTTGTCGTAGTCGAAGTATTCGCGGTTTTTCACGACGAGCCCCGTCGTCGGATGACGGAAGCGCGGCACCGAGTACGCGCGCGCCGGATCGCGCGCGAGATCTTCGAGCGGCGGCATCGAGATGTCGACGACGAAGCGTCCGCTCGGCGTCATGTGCTCGCGCACGCGCGCGAAGAAGCGCTCGACGTCCTGGCGCGTGTAAAGGTGCAGCGCCGTGTTGAACGGACAGATGACGAGCGGAAAGCGCCGTCGCAACCGCACCGCGCGCATGTCGCCGCCGCGGAGCGTGACGCGCTCGCGCACCTCGTCGAGCTCGCCGGCGAGCCGCCGGCGCAGATCGTCGAGCATCGGTCGCGACAGATCGACGCCCGTCACCGACACGCCGTGCCGCGCCATCGGGAGCGCGATCCGACCGTTGCCGATCCCGTACTCGAGCACCGGCCCGCCGCCCCCACGCGGCCCCGTCGCGATCGTGACGTAGTACTGCACGTCGTCGAGGCGACGCGCGTACGTGTCGGTGTAATATCCCGGATCTTCGTAATGCGCGCGCGAGCCTGCTTCGAGCTCGGCGTCGTTCTTCACGGCCGCGTCATCAGGTCCCGAATTCGCGCTTGTTCACTTCGCCGATGAAGACTTCGACGGCGTCGTGGCTGGGGCGATCGAAGTGGACTTTGCCCGCTGCGATCTCGCGGAGCGCCGTCACGGCAGCCTTGTTCTTCGAGTGCACGAGCGGGTTCGCGCCCTTCATGAGCTGGCGCGTACGGATGGCGGCCAGAACGACGAGAGCGAAACGGTTCTCTTCACGCTCGAGGCAATCTTCGACGGTGACGCGGGCCATGGGCTAAACCTCTGGGAACAGTGGGAGGCGGAGCCTAGTCGCGGCCGGGGCGATCGGCAAGTCGAGGTTCGAGAAATGCCTCGCGCGCTGGCGGGCGCGCTGGCTGGCGATACCCGCTGGCGCTCCCGGCTGGCCCGGCTGGCCCGGTCATCCGGAGCGAAGGGAAGGATCCTCTCGGGAAGATCGCGTACTTTCCATGATGGGGGCTCGTCTTTGCCGATGCGCACGATTCCACTCTTTGCCGGCGCGGCTCTTTTCGCGCTCGCGGCGACCGACTGCACGAGCTTTCCTTCGATCGACCGCGGGACGTGCGGCAACGCCGTCATCGACCCCGGCGAAGACTGCGACGGCTTTGCCCGCGGGGCGGGCACGACGTGCGGCGCACCAGGGAGCTCCGCCGCTTGCCGCCTCGGCTGTTCGTTCGATCCGGACGGAGCGGTGTGTCCGAGCGGGTGGGGATGCGGCGCCGACGGCATCTGCCGTGAGCCGAGCGGGAAGTTCGTCCGAAAGCACGAGGCGATCGTCGCGGGCGCGTGGCGCGTCGCGCTCGCCGACTTCGACGGCGATCACCGCCAAGACGTCCTCACGCGCGCGCAAGTCGACGCGCGCGGCTTCTCGAAGCTCCGCGCACACTACTTCGACGCCGACATGGCCCTCAGCGCCACCGGCTTCCTCCCGACGAAGGTCGGCTCGCCCGTCGCGCGCGATCTCGACGGCGACGGACGCAGCGATCTCGTCTTCACGGTCGGCTCCGTCGACGGCTCGCTCAGCGGCGCGACCACGGGCGCGCTCGGCGTGATGCTCGGACAAAAGGATCGCTCGTTCTCGCCCGTCGCGTACCCGACGTTCGTCTTCGCCGACACCGATGCGCTGATGTTTCCGATCCGCGGATTCCCCGGTTACCCGATGCGCGTCCTCGTCTTCGGGAGCGGCCCGACGGGCGCTGCGCTCCTCCATCCGGACGTGGCGACGGGCGGGATGGGCTACATGACGATGGTCCCCGACGGTCCGACCGCGCTCGCCGGATCCGCCGTCGGCAACTTGATCGAGACGACGCCGTGCGACGAGCTCGTCTGGGCGTACGCCGGCAAGGCGAACGCGAGCGTGATGACGGCGTGCAAGCGCGACATCGCTGGATGGACGTGGAACGACGGCGGCGCGCCGATCGACATCGCGCTCCCCGCGGGCGTCACCGTCGA
>JAYVXB010000431.1:0-5094 GCA_043785585.1 Deltaproteobacteria bacterium
GGGAGCGCTCGAGCTGTCGACGCGCACCGGAAACACGACGACGCCCGACACGACCTGGAGCGCGTGGAGCAACGCGATGACGGCGCCCGCGCTCGTGTCGAGCCCGCAAGGTCGCTACGTCCAAGTGCGCGCGCGATGGTCGCGCGCCGACGCGACGCTCAGCGAAGTGATCTTGCCGTTCGTCACCGACAACACGCGCCCCGTCGTGCTCGAGGTGACGGCGCAGCAAAAGGGGACGAACCGCGACTCGAAAGAAGGCGCGGTCGCGAGCGGCGGTGAGCCGCCGAAGCACGAGAGCATCGTCAAGGTCTCGTGGAAGGTCGACAACGCCGATCTGGATCCGCTCCGCTACCGCCTCCAATACAAGCGCGAGGGCGACGCGATCTGGCGCGAGATTCTCAAGATCGACGAGCTTCTGACGAAGACGGACTACGACTGGGACACGGCGTCGTTGCCCGAGGGCAAGTACCGCGTGCGGGTCCAAGCGAGCGACGAAGCGGCGAACCCGCCGGGGCTCGTCGAGCGCCACTCGCTCGTGTCGCAGCTCGTGCTCGTCGACAACACGCCGCCGGTGTTCCAAGGCGGGCTCGCCGTCACGGGTCGCCGCGTTCGGACGCGCGTGGTCGACGGGCTCGGGCCGATCGCGCGCGTCGAGATCGCGATCGACGGCAAGCTCGACTGGCGCCCCCTCCCCGCCGCCGACGGGATCTTCGACACGGCCGACGAAGCCATCGACGCGGACGTCTCGTCGCTCGTTCCGCCGGGGTCCCACATCGTCGCCATCCGCGCCTACGACTCGGCCGGAAACAGCGTCGTGGCTGAGGTCGAGGCCAAGTAAGGTCGCCCGCCGGAACCTGCGCCGACGCGGGTACCCGTGACATCCGCGTCAGGGCGCGATCGCCAAATGGTGGCGTTTTCCTCGCGAACAGCCACAATTTAGCGACGGCACGCCTCGTGAAGTGAGAGTCCGCGACTCCATGCTCTTGAAGAAGCTTCTTTGGACTGCCGTTGGTGCGGTGGTCGTCGGCGCACCCCTCGTGCTCGGCGCGTGCACAGTGAGCTTTACGTCCGCGGACTCGAACGGAGGAGCGTCGCCGCCTCCGCTCGCGGACTACGACGCGGGATTCACCGAAGACGACGGCGGCGACGCGGCCGTGGCGCCGAGCGACGGCGGCGCGGTTCCGTACTTGGGCAGCCCTCTCTGCAATTGGTCGAACGCTCACAGCGCGTGCAACCCCGACATGCCCGCGACCGCGCTCGCATGCTACGCGGGTGCCGCCGACGCAGGCGCCTCGGACGGCGGCGCGCCGACGACGACGACGTATGCGTGCCACGTAGCGATCGCCGTTCAGAACGGCGTCAGCGTCACCGATCAGATGTGCACTCCGTCGGGCCCAGGCCACGACGGCGACGCGTGCCGAAACGGCAACGACTGCAGCGCGGGCTTCGAGTGCGTCGGCGCCGGCGTATGCAGGCACTACTGCTGCGACTACCGCGAGTGCGACAGGATGGGGAAGGTCACGTTCTGCGACGTGCAGACGATGACGGGCGGCTCGGCCGCCGACACGCGAGTTCCGGTCTGCATGCCGGTCCGCTCGTGCAAGCTCCTCTTGCCCGGCTACTGCGATCAAGGCGAGACCTGCGCGCCCGTTCGCGCCGATGGGACGACCAGCTGCGTCGCGGTCGGTCCGGCGAAGGTCGGCGAGGCGTGCGATCGCGAGCACTGCGGCAAAGACCTCGCGTGCCTCGGCTCGCCAGGCAACCGCACCTGCTACCAGCTCTGTCACACCGACGTGCAGAGCGGATGCCCCGCGACCAAGAAATGCAAGACGAGCTCGGCGCAGTTCGTCGATCCGACGATCGGCGTCTGCCAGTAACGCTCGTCGGGCCCTCGTCGTCTCAGACTCGCACCACCTTCAGCGCCGCGCTCGACGTGCGATGGCCCTCGATCGCGCGCCGCACCGCGAGCGCCATCTCCTGCGCCGTGAACGGCTTCTGGATGAAGTGCCGCATCGGCGCGACGCCTTTCACCGCGGGATGATCGGTGTGGCCGGACATGTAGAGGACCTTCATGTTCGGGTTGCGCTGCTGGATCTGCTCCGCCATCGTTCGACCGTCGATGTCCGGCATGACGACGTCGGTGACGACGAGCTGAATCGCGTCGCCGTGCACGCCGAGCGCATCGAACGCGGCGCGGGCGTTTCGTGCTTCGACGACCGTGTAGCCGCACGAGGCGAGCATTCGTCGCACGACGACCCTCACGTCATCCTCGTCCTCGACGACGAGCACGGTCTCCGTCCCTCGTCTCGCAGCCGCTGCGGTGGGGGCCGTAGAGCTGGCGACCACCTCGTCGATGCGCGGAAAGTAGATGCGAAACGTGGCGCCGTGCCCGACCTCCGAGCTCACCGAAAGACCGCCGCCGTTCTGCTTCACGATGCCGAACACCGTGGCGAGCCCGAGGCCGGTCCCCTGGCCCACCTCCTTCGTGGTGAAGAACGGCTCGAAGATGCGGGCGCGCAGCGCGGCGTCCATTCCGGTGCCGGTGTCCGCGACGGAGAGCATGACGTAGCGGCCTGCAGCGGCGCCGACGTCCATGCCTTCCGCCGCGCCGAGCTCGACGTTGCGCGTCTCGATCGTCAGCGTTCCGCCGGTGGGCATCGCATCCCGCGCGTTGACGACGAGGTTCAGAAGCACTTGGTCGATTTGTCCTGCGTCGGCTTCGATCGAGCCGAGTTGGGAAGCGAGCCGCGTCGTGAGGCAGACGTCTTCGCCGATGATCCGACCGAGCATCTTTTCGAGATCGATGATCGCCGAGTTGAGCGCCAACACCTGAGGCTGGCAAGGCTGCCTGCGACTGAACGTCAGGAGCTGACGGGTGAGCGCGGCGGCGCGAAGCGCGGCGGCCTCGATGTCCTTGATGTCACGCGAGACGGGGTGGCCCTCGCCTAGCTCGGTCAGCGCGAGGTCTGCGTCGGCGATGATGATCGCGAGGATGTTGTTGAAGTCGTGGGCGATGCCTCCCGCGAGCTGTCCTACGGCTTCCATCTTCTGCGCTTGCCGCAGCCGTTCCTCGAGCCGCCTATTTTCGGTGACGTCGGTGTTGATGGCGAGGATCGCTCTTTCGCCGTCGAGTGTGATCGCATGGGACGTGATGTCCACTTGCATCAACGTCCCGTCCTTCCGTCGATGCGTCCTCACGCCGACGCGCTTGACGCCGTCGTCGTACCCCTCGCCCATCCCATCGATGAGCTCCGGAAGCTCGTCGGGGAGCTTCAGCGCGGTCATCTTGAGCTCGAGGAATTCTTCGCGGCTGTATCCGTACGCACGGATCGCCCTCTCGTTGACCGCGAGGATGTGGAGCGTTTCGGGGTCGAACAGAAGGATGGGGAGCGGGCTCCCTTCGAAGAGCGTGCGGTATCGCTCCTCGGACAGGCGCGATTCTCTCTCGGCACGTTCGCGCTCCTCCTCGGCACGAAGGCGCTTCGTGACGTCGCGCGCGACGACGAGCCTCGCCGCTCGATTGTCGAACGTGATCCCGATGCCGATCGCCTCCACGACGATCGTACGATCGTCGACCGTTCGCCATCGCACGCGAACCCCCGGGACCGCTCCGCCCGCTTCGGCGCGCCGGTGGTAGTCCGAGATCGACCCTCGATCGTCGGGATGGACGAGCGCGGCGATAGGCTCTTTGCCGATGAGGTCGGCGCTCGCCTCGTAGCCGAGCAACTGGGCCATCGCCGGGTTCGCGTAGATCACCTTGCCGTCCTCGAGGACGAACATCGCATCGGGTGAGTGCTCGACGAGCACCTTGAAGTTTGCCTCGGACCGACGAAGCTCCGCGTGCATCTCGTGCATTTCACGCGACGACATCATCAAGGAGCGCTCGAGCGTGTACCGATCCTGGTTCGCCTCCAGGTACGAGGACTCGACGCGCTCGAGAAACGCGCGCCAACCCTCGGCGTCGGGCGGCGAGTCCGCAGCGAGCCCGAGCTTCTTGAGTTGGCGGCGCAGGATGGGCATCAACGTTCCGAGAACGTGCTGAGCGTCATGGTCTGGTTGTGGAGATCGCACGAGCCGGAGGCGAACGGCGAGATTTCGCCATACGAATAGAAGCCGACCTGCTGCGTCACGTTCGGGAGTACGTCCAGCGTCGCTTCCAGCTCCTCCTCCGTCCTTTGCCCGAGGACGATGCGGCGACCCACGCAGCTGACGGCGACGGCGAGGATCGCCTCGCGCGCTTCGTCCGTGCGCGCGAGCGTCGCCGCATCCGACGCTCCTTGCACCAAGCGATCGAAGTTGGCGCGCATCAGCTGCGCCAGCGATCCCTCGGGGATGTCCCCCGCGAAGGTGAGCGACTGCGCCTCCTCGTTCACCGCGAGCACGGTCCGAACGAGCTGCTTCTCGTCGCCATCGGCCGCGCGCATCGCGAGCGGAAAGAGGAGCGCCGTCGCCGGGAGCCCGGTCGCGCGTTCGCCGAGGTACTCCTTGTAGAGCTTGAGCGCGGGCTTCCCGTCGAGCTCGTAGAGGACGTTGCCCACGGATCGCGTCACGCGCCGTTCGATGCCGAAGATGTCCCAGCCGCCCTTCGAGCCGTGCGTCACCGCGAGGCGATCGCCGAAGAGTCCGACCGCGACCAACCGTCGCGTCGCGACCTCCGCGCCATCGAACACCCACGTCCGACGGAAGCGATCTCCGTCCGCCGCGAGCCCACCCGTCACGATGACCGACGGCGGCGTGACCGAGTTGATACCGCGAACGAGCTCGCTTCCGTTCACGTCGAGCCCTTCGCTGAGGACGATCATCGCGCGCAAGTCCGGCGACGCGAGTCGACGCGCGATGTCGGCCCCGGCGGCGAACGATTCGGTGCCCGGTCCGGTGGACGCGGAGACGGCGCGTAGAGTGACTTCGTCGAAGCGCGCAATCGCCACGACGACACAGTCATCGTGAAGCTGGTCCGCGTGGATCTCGCCGGCGCTCGAGCAGCCGATGATGTGCGCGAGCGGAAATGCCGCACGCAGCTCCCGCAGCGGCGCGGGCTCTTCCGCGAAGGAAGGCGACGCGAACAGCAGGACCAGGGTCCGATTCGAATCCAGC
>JAYVXB010000432.1:0-5094 GCA_043785585.1 Deltaproteobacteria bacterium
GCGGCGCTCGGTGGACGCGATACGCGTCCCTCGGCGTCGGTGGTGTCCTCTTCGACGCCCATCAGCTGGTTCAAGAGCTGATCGATGCGGAACGCGAGACCGCCGAGCTCGGCGTGGTCGAGCTCGAAGCGCTTGTCAGCCTGCCCGTTGAGGATCGCGAGGAGACCTTCCTCGAGAACGCCGATGGGGCGCGTGATGTAGTTGGCGAGGAGCCAGCCGAAGATGATGACGAGGACGATGCCGATCGCCATCGCGCCGAGGATCGGCAAGGAGAGCGACGTCGCGTCGCCGATGAGCGACGCAGGCGCGCCCGCCACGAGAACGGCGCGCTTGCCGTCACCGAGACCTTCGAGCGGCGCGGACGCGACGTAGAGCTCGCCATCTTTGATGACGTCGGCGTGCGCGGTGCTCATCGCCTTCTTGATGCTCTCGCCGGCCTTGCCGATCGCGCCGTCGAGGAGGGGGTTCGCGATCGACGAGTGGGCGACGATCGCCATGTTGTCGGGCGTGACGAGCGCCAACGCGCGGCCGGTCGTCGCGTCGCTCGCCCTGGAAAGCGAGTCGTTCATCGGGCGGCCCACGAGCAGCGCACCGACGAGCTTGCCTGCTCCGTCGCGTACCGGCGCGTAGGTCGCGAGGTTGCGATCCTGCACCGAGAAGTCCGAGCCGGTTTGTCCGAGCGTGAGCGTTGCCTTGAGCCCACCGTAGACGGCGAGGAGGTCTTCGCCGCGATTCTGCGACGTCGCGTTTCGACCGACGACCTTTCCGGTCAGGTCGACGACTGCGCAGTACGTCGGCACGTTGCCTTCGAACGCACGATCGCCCTTCATCCCGTTGAGGAGGTCGTTGCAGAGCTTGGTCGCCGCGTCGCCACGCGCGGACGGCGCGGACGCGGAGAGCGAATCAGCCGACGCCGGCTCGGCCGCTCTGTCGCGCAGCCAGCGCTCGGCGCGGAGCGCGTCGTATTGGAGCTTGGCCGCCGCGCCCTGGACGTCGCGCTTGGCGTCGGCGGTCAAGATGTCCTGGTTGCTCGTCGCCGTGACGAGCGCCGCTCGCATGATGACGAACGAAAGCACACCGACCAACGCCACGATCAGGGCGTTCACCGCGATGATCTTCAGTCTCATTCGGCCTCGGACTCCTCCGCGACATCGAGCCGCCGCGCCGCCCCATCGTGTCAGACCCACCCGGCCATGAGGCGCGGGAACGATCGGAACGCTACCATTCGCACTAGCGGCGCGGCAACATGCGCGAATAGGACCGACGGATGCCCCCCGAATCGCCGCCGCGAACGTCTAGTCGGGCTCCTCATGCGCTCGGGGCGAGCCTCCTCGTCGACGATCCGCGCTTCGACCAGCACGCGCCGCCGGCGTACCACCCGGAGCGGCCCGAGCGGCTCGTCGCGGCGCGTGCAGCGGTGCGCAAGCTCCCCGTGGCGTGGACCGAGGTCCCCGCGCGCGAGGCGACGGATGAAGAACTGGGACGCGTGCATGATGCACGTTACATCGAGGCGCTCGGAAAGCTGCGCGGGCAAGCTGCGTCGCACGTCGATCCCGACACGTACGTTGCGCCGGGGAGCGTCGAGGCGGCGCGGCTCGCGGCGGGCGGGCTCGTGGCGATGGTCGATGCGATCCTCGACGGACCGATCGCGAAAGGCATCGCGCTCCTGCGTCCGCCCGGGCACCACGCCAGGCCGCGGCGCGCGATGGGCTTTTGCCTGGTGAACAACATCGCGGTCGCCGCGGCGCACGCCCGCGCGCGCGGTGTGTCGCGTGTGCTCGTCGTCGACTGGGACGTGCATCACGGTAACGGCACGCAAGAGATGTTCTGGCGCGATCCGCATGTCATGTTCACTTCGACGCATCAGTTTCCGTTTTATCCAGGTACGGGCGACGCCGACGAGATCGGCGAAGGGGACGGGCGTGGCTTCACCGTAAACGTCCCGCTCCACGCGCACGGCGGTGACGCGACGTACCGCGCCGCGTTCGAGCGCGTGATCCTGCCGGTCGCGGACGAGTTCAAGCCGGAGCTCGTGCTCGTGAGCGCGGGCTTCGACGCGGCGGCGCGCGATCCGCTGGCGGCGATGGAAGTCTCGTCGGCGGGCTTCGGCTGGATGGCGCGCGCGGTCGCGAGCATCGCGGACAAGCACGCGAAGGGGCGAATGGCGATGGCGCTCGAAGGGGGGTACGACCTCGTCGCGCTCGAAGCGGGGCTGGCGGATGCTGCGCGCGGGATGCTCGATCCGTCGCCGCGCGACCTGGCCGGCGAGCACGCGAGCGAAAACGACGACGAGGGCATCGCCCGGGCCGTCGCCGAAGCAAAGCAGAGCTGGCATCTGGGCTAGCCGAAGCCGCGCGCACGTTCGCCCTTGCAAGCGGGCCGGAGGCGGCTATGTTTCGCCGCCTCACGGTGGCCGTAGCTCAGCTGGTAGAGCACTGGATTGTGGCTCCAGACGTCGCGGGTTCAAACCCCGTCGGTCACCCCACTCGCACTCGCAGTCGCACTCCCCAGAAAGAACGCAGACCTCTAAAGCGCCGTCCCGTGCGCGAAGTCCGCGCTCGTCGCCGTCAGCACCTTTTGCACCTCGGCCGCCGTGTCGAAGAGCACGCCCAGCTCGCGATTGTATTGGAGCGAGCCGGTGGAGAAGTTCTCCGAGCCGACGTACGCCGACGTGCCGTCGACGACGATCGACTTCGCGTGGATGTAAGGGACGTTGACCGCTACGACCTTGACCCTGTGTTGCTTCAACGTCGCGACGGCCATCGCTTGCGACGTCGAGCTCGATCCGCTCGCGAGAACGACGCGCACGTTCACGCCGCGATCGCCCGCGTTTGCGAGGGCGTTGACGATGACCGGATCGCTCATCTCTTCGGCCTCGACGTCGACGGTGCTCTTCGACGACACGATGAGCGCGACGAGCTTGCCGCGCGCGTTGTCCGGCGCAACGACGAGCTTGCCGCTCGGCGAGTACGCCATGTTCGCGAAGTCGGCCGCGAAGATCGCCTCGGCCTCCTGGACGTCGGTCGCGTCGGTGTCGACCGCGAGGTATTCGCGGTTGTCGGCGGCCGACGACTGCGTGGCGTTCATCGTCATGATCCACGCCGTCGCGCCATCGAGGATGACCGTCTTCTCGTGCGTGTAGGTGAAGCCGGACGGGGCGTAGTGAACGTTGACGCCTGCGTTGACGAGCTGCGTGTAGACGCTCGAATTCGATCCCGCGCCCATCGGAAACGTCTTGTTGAGGAGGACCTTCACGTCGTGCCCCGCGTTCTTCTGGGCGATGAGCGCGTTGACGATCGTGGTCGACGTCAGCAGATACATCGTCATGTGGACCGACGTGCGCGCGCCCTGAATCGCCGCGAGGAGCGCAGAGCCGTTGTCGCCCGGCTCGACGATGATCTTCACCGCGCCCGTGAGCTGCGGCGGAGGACCGGCGTCGATCGGGGGGATCGGCGCCGCGTCGCGGGTCGGCGTCGAGCCGTCGCCGCCGGAAGCGTCGTCGCCCGGTGCGCCGCCGTCGTCGCCCGCCGCGGCGTCGTCCTGCGGAGTGACTGCAGCGGAGCCGGGGTGCGACGAGCCGCATCCCACGGCGAGCGCGGCAGCGACGAGCGAGGAGGTGGCGAACGCAAGAAAGGACGCGCGCGAATTCACCCGTTCTAGAAGCCACATCGCGCCGGACGCGCAAGCCGAAAAACGTGCAGATGCCCTGTTTTCGTGCGCCTTCGACTACGCTCGGCACGGATGGCGGGCACGGGACGAACGATGGTGACGCCGCCGCATGGATTTTTCCTCGTCGCGTCGCTCGAGGAGCACGCGGCTGGCGCCACGTTCGCCGTAGAGCGCGGCGGCGAGGTGTTCGTGTGCAAGCGATTGTCGGAGCGCGCGCGCGCGGACGACGGCGCTCGACGGCGGCTCGTCGACGAGGGGCGCGCTCTCGCGGCGCTGGCTGGGCGAGGAGCGCCTGCGCTCGTCGCGCGCGGCGAGGACGACGCAGGGCCATTCGTCGTGATGGAGCGGGTCGCGAGGGCGACGCTCGCTGCGCACGCGGGCGCGGCGCGCAACGGAGCATGGATCGCGGCGGCGGCGCGGAGCACCCTCGAAGCGATGGCGCGTGTGCACGAGGCGGCGGACGCGGAAGGTCCGCTCGGGATCATCCACGCGGACGTGAGCCCGACGAACGTCCTCGTCGCAAACGACGGGCACGCCGCGACGTTCGTCGATTTCGGGCTCGCGCGTTGGCGCGACGCGGTCGCCGACGTGTCGAGCGCATTCCGCGGGACGATCGCGTACGCCGCCCCGGAGCTCGCGCGCGGTGAGCGGATCGACGCACGCGCCGACCTCTTCGCGCTCGCGGCCTCTCTCCTCCACGCGGCGAGCGGCACGCCGCCGCGGCCCGCGCTCCCCGCCCCCGCGCTCCTCGCGATCGCCGGCGACGACCCTATCGAGACGTGGGCGGCGTCGGCCGCGTCGACCCTCGCGACACCCCTCGCCCGCGTGCTCGTCGCATGCGTCTCGCACACCGCCGACGCCCGTCCCGCCACCGCGCGCGAGGCCCTGCGCCGTGCTATCTCCGCCGAATGAGCGACGCGCGCACTCTCTCTCTCGACACCCTCTGCATCCACGCCGGCCAAGACCCCGATCCGATCTCGGGTGCCGTGATGACGCCGATCGTCCTGTCGAGCACGTTCGTGCAAGACGGACCCGGCGCGCACAAAGGCTGGGACTACTCGCGCGCGGGCAATCCGACGCGCGACGCGCTCGAAGCGTGCCTCGCCGCGCTCGAAGGCGCGAAGCACGGCGTCGCGTTCGGCAGCGGATGCGCGGCGACGACCGCGCTCTTGCTCACGCTGAAGAGCGGCGACCACGTCCTGGTCGGCGACGACGTCTACGGCGGGACGTTCCGGATCTTCGACAAGGTGATGAAGCAGTTCGGCGTCGACGCGACGTTCCTCGACATGACCGATCCGTCGAAGGTGCGCGAAGCGGTCCGTCCGACGACGCGGATGATCTGGCTCGAGACGCCGTCGAACCCGATGCTCAAGATCTTCGACATCGCCGCGATCGCGGAAGTCGCGCGTGCCGCCAAGCTCACCC
>JAYVXB010000433.1:0-15590 GCA_043785585.1 Deltaproteobacteria bacterium
GCACGATGAGCGACGACGCCGTGCAGGCGCTCGAGCGCGAGATGTCGCCGAAGCTCGCCGCGTTGGCCGACGCGATCGTCCAGAACCCGCGCCTCTTCCAGCGCATCGCCGCGGTGTACGACGCGCGCACGAGCCCGGATCTCAAGCTCACGGCGGAGCAGCAGCGCCTCGTGTGGCTCCACTACACGACGTTCGCTCGTTCGGGCGCGAAGCTCGACGACGCTTCGAAGAAGCAGCTCTCCGCGTTGAACCAGCGGCTCGCGTCGCTCTACACGACGTTCAGCCAGAACGTGCTCGCCGAAGAAGGGAGCCAGATGGTGCTGCTCGAGGCCGAGGCTGATCTCGCGGGGCTGCCGCCGTCGCTTCGCGAAGCCGCGTCGGCCGCGGCGACGAGCCGTGGCAAGGGCGGGCAGTGGGCGGTCGTCAACACGCGGTCGAGCGTCGATCCGTTCCTCACGTACTCGACGCGCCGCGATCTCCGCGAGAAGGTCTGGCGCATGTTCACGAGCCGCGGCGACAACCGCGACGCGCACGACAATGCCCAGGCGATCACCGAGATCCTGAAGCTGCGCGTGCAGAAGGCCAAGCTCCTCGGGTACCCGACGCACGCGCATTGGCAGCTCGAGCAGTCGATGGCGAAGACGCCCGAGCGCGCGATGGCGCTGATGGAAGCGGTGTGGAAGCCCGCCGTCCTTCGCGTGCACGAAGAGGTGCGCGACATGCAGGCGATCGCGGACAAAGAGCACGCGAAGATCAAGATCGCCGCGTGGGATTACCGTTTTTACGCGGAGAAGGTGCGCAAGGCGAAATACGATCTCGATCAGAACGACGTGAAGCCGTACCTGCAGCTCGACAAGCTTCGCGAAGGGATGTTCTGGGTCGCGGGCGAGCTCTTCGGCTTCAAGTTCACGCCGATCACCGACGGCTCGGTCCCGGTCTATCACCCGGACGTCAACGTGTGGCGTGTCACCGGCGCCGACGGAAAGCACGTCGGGCTCTGGTTTTTCGATCCGTACGCGCGCCCGGGGAAGAACTCCGGCGCGTGGATGAACGAGTACCGCGCGCAGTCGCGTGTCTCCGGCGACGTGCCGGTCATCGTCTCGAACAACTCGAACTTCGTGAAGGGCAAGCCGGGCGAGCCGATTCTCATCAGTTGGGACGACGCGCGCACGCTCTTTCACGAGTTCGGTCACGCGCTGCACGGCCTCAACTCGAACGTGACGTACCCATCGCTCGCGGGGACGAACGTCGCGCGCGACTACGTCGAGTTCCCGTCGCAGGTCCTCGAGCGTTGGCTCTCGACGCGCGAGGTGCTCGATCACTACGCGCTCCACGTCACGACGGGCAAGCCGATGCCGGCGGCGATCTTCGACAAGATCCAGAAGAGCCAAGCGTTCAATCAGGGCTTCATCACGGTCGAGTACCTCGCGAGCGCGCTCATCGACATGAAGCTCCACCTCGCGGGCGATACGCCGATTGAGCCGCGCGCGTTCGAGAAAGACACGCTCACCGCGATGGGGATGCCGACGGAGATCGTCATGCGTCATCGCACGCCGCACTTTGGTCACGTGTTCTCGGGCGACGGATATTCGGCGGGCTACTACAGCTATCTCTGGTCCGACACGATCTCCGCGGACGCGTGGGAGGCGTTCGTCGAAGCGGGCGGGCCGTACGACAAAGCGGTCGCGCGACGGCTCCACGACAATGTCTTCAGCGTCGGCAACACGATCGATCCGGCGGACGGCTACCGCGCGTTCCGCGGGCGCGATCCGTCGATCGACGCGCTGCTGAGGAAGCGCGGATTCCCGGTACCGAAGGGGCCGCCGTCGCCCGCGAAGGCCTTGCGCTAAAGTCGCGAGGGGTCGCGATGTCGCGCTCGTGCGCGATCCAGGTGCGCTGCGATGCGCGCCGAACGGGATGGCGCGCGGCTTGCGAGGGCGAGGGGTATGTCACGCGTTCTCGTTCGATCGTTGGGGGGCCTCGCGATCCTGGCGTCGTCGTCGTCGGTCGCGTCGATCGCATCCGCGCAACAAGTCACGCACCCGATGCCAGGCATGACGCTCGTCACCGACGGGACGTCGGCGCTCGCGATCGCGGATCTCTGCGCGGCGGGAGTCTCGGTCCGCGCGACGAAGTTCGCCGAACGAAAAGCGACGCCCGAAGGTTGGTCGAACGAGCCGAGCGTCGACACCGACGTCGCGGTCAACGCCGACTTCTTCGACTTCCCCGGATGGACGCTCGTCAACGGCCTCGCGCGCGGCGACGGCGAAGACTGGCCGAACCAAGGCCACGAATCGCGTCACCACTTCCGCTTCGGTCCGCACCTCGCCGACTTGCAGCCCGACACGAACCGGCCACCCGCAGGTCCCGCGATCACCGAGGTCGTCGGCTGCCACAACGTCATCATCCAAGGCGGCAATTCGCTCGCGCCCAACTTCGACGGCGACGCGGTCATCCTCGGATCGTACCGCCGCACGGCGATCGGCCTCAGCGCGGGGCGCGACGCGCTCTTTCTCTTCTCGAGCAACTCGGCGCTGAGCGGGGCTGCGCTCGCCGCCAAGCTCTTGCAGTTTGCATCGAGTGGCGGACGCACCGACGTCGACGTCGCGTGCAACATGGACGGCGGCGGCTCGTCGCAGCTCTACGTTCGCGGGCAAGGGCAGATCGTCACGAGCGGCAGGCTCGTGAACAACCACCTCGGGTTTCGCGCGAAGGGGACGGGCGATGCGCCGATGTGCCCGAATCGTCCGCCTGGAGGAGTTCTCGACGCGGCGGCGTGCACGGGGCTCGCGGGTTGGGCGCAGGACTCGGACGTGCCGACGCAGTCGATCGCGGTGCAAGCGTACTTCAACGGGCCGGCAGGCGCGGCCGGCGCGACCGGCGTTCCGGTCATGGCCGACGGCGATCGCTCCGATCTCTGCATGCCGCTCGGATCGTGCAACCACGGCTTCACGCTCGATCTGCCGCTCTCGCTCCTCGACGCGAAGCCGCACGCCGTGCACACGTACGCGATCGACTCGAAGGGCGGCGCGGGGAGTCAGAACCCCGAGCTCGCCGGGAGCCCGAAGACGTTCACCTGCGCGCCTCTCGCGGTGTCCGGCGTGAAGCGATGGATCAAGAGCGAAGCTGTGCTCACCGCGTGGCACCTCACGTTCTTCTCCGACGTGATGAACGTGAGCGACGCGGTCGTCGCGAGCTTGCCCGACGAAGGGCCGTTGCCGGACGCGCCGGTGCTCGTTCGCGCGGACGACAAGTCGCCGGAGGTGTGGCTCGTCGACGGCGTCGCGAAGCATCACGTGCCGAATCCCACCGTCGCGGCGCGCTGGCAGCTCGACTTGGGCAAGGTCGTCGTCTGGCCGAAAGCGAAGGTCGATGCGCTGACGACGCGCGCGCCCGTGCGCAGCCGTCCGGTTGCCATTCGCGGCACCGGCCCCTCGGTCTACCTCGTCGACGATCCGATCACGAGCGCGCCGCCTCCGGACGCGGGCAGCGATGGAGGCATCTACACCGCCGATGGCGGCGTCACGCCCGAAGGCGGAAGCGGCGAAGCGGATGCGGCATCGATAGAGAGCGGTTGCACGATCGGTCGCCGCGCGACGAGCGACTCGGCCGCCAGTGCGGCGCTCCTCTTCTTCGCGCTCGCGAGCGCAGCACGACGACGCGCGCTACCTCGCCGCGCGAAGGCCGTGCCCTAGCAAGGATCCTTCGCGGCGGCGCCGCTCAGGATGACCACACGCTTTGGCGTGTGGTCACTTCCTCCGGCACTGCCCGTTGATGCAGAGGCTCAGCCCCTGCGACGGGTAGTAGTAGCCGCCGACGAAGCACATCTCGTCGTTCGCGCTCTCGCCGAAGCTGACGTCTTTCGACGTCGTGTTCGCCCAGTCGCATTGAAACGAGAGGCCGTTCGTCCCATCGAAATCGAGCTGCGGGCTCAGCGCCTTCCATGCGGGGTTCGACCAATCGGAGTCATCGCTCACGGGCTTCGAGAGATCGCCCGCGTGCGCGCTGGCCCAGACTTGCGCGCGCGTTCCGAGGTGATGCTGGTGCGTCGTGACGAGGAAGAGGTGCGTGCCCGAAGGCGCGACCTGAAACTGTGGCCCCGTCGAGAAGCTCGCGCCCGCCGGGATGTCGATGTGCGTGTTTCCCCAGAAGAGAAAGTTCGCGGGCTGGTACGCCGGCGCGGTCGCCTTCGGAAGCGTGTGGAACGTGACGGTGCCCTTGCCTTGCAGAGCCGTCGCGCTCGGGTTGATGTAGTGCGCTTCGATCTTCACCATCTGGTTCGCAGAGATCTCCTGCGCGATGCCCGCCGGGAACGCGAACTCGGCCTTCTCCTTGTTGGCGAAGAAGAGCGGCACGTCGGTCCCCAGCGCGATGCCCGTGAACGGCGCGCAGTTGAGCGGCTCGGCGCGCTCCATCTCCGTCGTCTTGTAGACGATGAGGTGGTGCGATCCGGGCGCGAGGTCGACCTCGATGCTCTGCACGACGACGTCTTCCTTGTTGCCGAGCGGGACGACGATGCACTGGGTCGTCTCGATGCCGGCGGGGACGTCGATCGGACCGACGCTCGCCTTCAACGCGTTCGCATCGATCGTCGGTGAGCTCGTTTGGCCGGAGCTGGAGCACGCTGCCACGGCCGCGACGCAAAGCACGCCCGCGGGCATCGCGAAAAAACGCATGCACAGGAAGTAGCGCCTCATCGCGCGCGGGTCGAGAGGCTAGCGTCGCGTCGGCGGCTCGATCTCGCGATTCACGCGAAGCGCACGGGCGCGCTCCTCGTCGTCCGCACACAAGTAGCCACACGCCTCACACTGCACGGCGCGCACCGGTTGCTCGAACACTTCCCCGCGATCGACCTGGATGCGTCGTTCGCTCGGCGTAATACGATCGCTACCACACGCCACGCAGCGCATAGCTTCACCCCCACGTTCAGCTTAGCACCGGTTGCAGCGACGGGCAGGTCGGCGCAGCCTCACGAGCGTGACGCAGATGTCCACCACCGATGCCACCGACGAGATCGAAGCGGTGTGGCGAGCATTCGCGCGCGAGCGCCAGTTCGATGTCGTCGCGTGTCGCGCTGCGCCGCTCGACATTCGGCTCGCAGGTGTCGTCCGCGGCGTGCCGCTCGACGTTCACCGCGTCACGATGCCCGGCGTGTCGCCGATCGCGCACCTGACCGTGAAGGGGAGAGCGGGGGTCGCGTCGACCGGGTTCGTGCGCGTGACGCCCGCGACGACACTCTCGCCCCTCGCGTCGCGACTCGGGTTCGATCGACGGACGACGAGCGATCCGGAGATCGACGCGACGCTCTACGTCGAAGGCGTGAGCGACGCATCGGTGCGCGCGATGCTGCCGTCGCACGCGCGCGCGGCGCTCCTTGCGTTCGCGGCGTCAGGCGCGTTCGACTACGAGCATGCCGGCGCGACCGCGCGGATCGCGTGGGACGCCGACTCGCCCGATCTTGCGCGTCTGGACGCGGCGATCGCGCTGATCGTCGCGTCGTGCGGCGCGGACGTCAGCGAACGTTGGTGAAGCGAACGCCGATGCCCGTCCTTTTGTAATGCCTGTTCAAGTGCAAGAGCACCGGCGTCAGCGACTCGAGCGCGATCGCGTTTCGCAACGGACCGGCGTCGAGCGCGACGGTGCCGAGGTCTTCGATCAGACGAATGACGGTCGCGCGCGCCGTGGCGTCGTCGGAGCAAACGAGGACATCGCACTCGAGCGCGTGCCCGGGATCGCCGAGGTGCACCGAGCTGACGTGATGGAGCGCGGCGACCACTTTGCAGGACGTACCGACGATCGCCTGCGCTTCGAGCGCCGCGGCCTGGCCGGCGGGGAGGTTCACCTCGGCGACGCGCGGCGGCTTCAGCGGGACGGTGATGTCGATGAGGATGCGGCCTTCGAGGTAGGGACGGAGCGCTTCGAGCGTCTCTTTGTGCGCGCCGTACGGGACCGAGAGAAGCACGACGTCGGCGCTGCTCGCGGCCCACGCGTTGTCGCCGCCGTCGATTCCGATCGCGCCCTCGGCTTGCAACTCGGCGGCCTTGGCCTTGGCCTTGGCGGCGTCACGCGATCCGATGCGCACCGTGTGCCCCGCGCGCGCCCAGCGAAGCGCGAGCCCGCGCCCTTCACGACCCGTTCCTCCGATGAGACCGATGTTCATCCGTTCGCCTCTCTGGTATCGACTTTAGAACATGTTCTATCGCGATGCACGCGACGAGGCGGGGCGATGACGGGAATCGCATGTGCCGCTCGACTCGAGGTCACCGCGCTGCCGGACGTTCCGATAGTACAGCCCGGCGACGACCTGGCGGACCTCGTGAAGGGCGCGCTCGCGCGAGCAGGGATCGCGCTTCGCGACGGAGACGTCGTCGTCGTCGCGTCGAAGATCGTGTCGCGCGCCGAAGGGCGGTTCGTCGATCTGGCGACGATCACGCCGTCCTTGCGCGCCGAAGACCTCGCGCGCGAGATCGCCGGCGACGCGCGCCTCGTCGAGATCGTCTTGCGCGAATCGACGCACGTCTCGCGAAAGGCGCGCGGCGCGCTCGTCGTGCGCCATCACCTCGGCTTCGTGACCGCGAACGCGGGCATCGACTTGAGCAACGCCGCGCCGCCGTCCACGATGCACGGCGTGGGACCGTGGGCGCTCCTCCTGCCCGAAGCACCGGACGCGTCCGCCCAGCGACTGCGCCTCGCGCTCTCGGCCGACGCAGCGATCGGCGTCGTGGTGAGCGACTCGCACGGCCGTCCTTTTCGCCTCGGAACCGTCGGCGCCGCCATCGGGCTCGCGGGGCTCCCGGCGACGTGGGATCAACGCGGTGAAACCGACCTCTTCGGGCGTATCCTCGAGCACACGATGACCGCGCTCGCCGATCAAGTCGCTGCCGCCGCCGATCTCGTCGCGGGGCAAGGAGCCGAGCGTCGCGGCGTCGTGCACGTGCGCGGCCTCTCGTTCCCGATCACGGACGGGACCGCGAAGGATCTCGTCCGGCCGTCCGACGGAGACCTCTACGCATGACGCGGCGGTGGCGCTCGGTGGTCGCGCTCTCGGGCGGCGTCGGAGGCGCGCGCCTCGTGCACGGTCTCTCGCGCGCCCTCGAGCCGGAAGCGTTCACGACGATCGTCAACACGGGCGACGACTTCGAGCATTGGGGGCTCTGGATTTCTCCCGACGTCGACACCGTCATGTACACGCTCGCGGATCTCGCCGACGTGGAGCGCGGGTGGGGGCTCGCCGAGGATTCGTTCGCGACGCTCGCGATGATGAAGACGTACGGCGCGGACGCTTGGTTCCAGCTCGGCGATCGCGATCTCGCGACGCACATCGTTCGGACGCAGGCGCTCCGTAGCGGCGAGGGGCTCGCGGCGGTGACCGCGCGGAAGTGCCGCTCGCTCGGTATCGCGTCGCGCGTGCTGCCGATGGCGGACGTTCCGAGGCCGACGATGATCGACACAGTCGATCACGGCGTGCTCCCGTTTCAACAGTGGTTCGTGCGGCAGGGCGCGCCGCGGGTTCGCGCGGTGCGCTTCGAGGGATCGCCACCGCCCGCGCCGGGTGTGCTCGATGCGATCGCCGCCGCCGAGCTCGTGGTGATCGGTCCGTCGAACCCGTACGTGTCGATCGATCCCGTGTTGTCCTTGCCCGGCGTGAAGGAGGCCGTCATGTCGCGCCCGGTCGTCGCGGTCAGCCCGATCGTCGGCGGTCGCGCGATCAAAGGACCGCTCGCCGAAATGATTCGCGACCTCGCGCACGACGACCCCGGCCCCGCGGCGATCGCGCGCCACTACGGCCCCCGTCTCGGCGGCATCGTCGTCGAAGAGGGAGATGAAGTGGGGCTCGCGGGTCTTCGCGTTCGCGCGACGCGTACGATCATGAAGACGCGCGACGACAGCCTGCGCCTCGCGCGCGAAGTCCTCGCCTTCGCGGAGGAGCTCGCGTGAGCGCGCGTCCGTTTGCGCTCGTAACCGCGAAAGGCTTCGCGCAGAGCAAATCGCGCCTCGCCGCCGTGCTGAACGCTGCGGAGCGCGAGGCGCTCTCGCGAGGCTTCTTGGTTCACGTGCTCGACGTTCTCCAGTCGTGCGACGCGATCGGCGGGCGCGTCGTCGTCACAGACTCCGACGCAGTCGAAGAGGTCGCGCGACGCCACGGCGCGCTCGCGGTGCGCGACGAGGGCACGTCGCTCGGCGCGATCGTCGACGCCGCGTTGAAGAGCATCGGCGCCCGATCCGCGATCGTCTTCATGTCGGATCTCCCCGAGCTCGCGCCTTCCGATGTGCACACGCTCGCCGGGTTTCTCGATGAGCGCGACGTCGTCGTCGTTCCCGATCTCCGCGGAGAAGGAACGAACGCGCTCGCGCTCGCATCACCGCAGTCGTTCCCGACCTGCTTCGGTCACGCCGACAGCTTCACGCGACACCTCGAGCGCGCGCGTTCGCTCGGCTTGCGCGTCGGCGTTCACACGAGCAAGCGCCTCGGCTTCGACGTCGACGTCCCGTCGGACCTCGCGGCGCTGAGAAAGCGAAGCCGCCTCTCGCGGATCAGCGCCGCGTAGCTCTCCGATGTACGCTTTGTCGATGTAAGGAAGCGCCGTGCTCGAGCGTTGGAGAAGAGAATGAATCGACCGACGCGCGCGACGCTCTTGGCCATGTGTCTGGCATCGCTAGCAGCTTGCGCCGGACCTCCGCGTCATGCCGATGGCGGCCACGGCGTCGCACCGACTCCGCCCCCAACGGGCGCGCGCGGCACGAGCGCGACCGCTCCGACATCGAGCAACGTCGGCGCGACGCGACCGCTCACGATCCCCGACGGCAACACGCACCCCGCGCTGCCCGGGACGACGATCGGACTCCTCGTCGTCGACAACGGCGCGTGGGGTCCGAGCGCACCGGGTCCCAACGGCACGATCGAAGGCGACTACGAGTTTCATGGCCCCCCCGGCTCCGCGTTCTGGGCGCCGTACTTTCCGTCTGCCGGCGAGGGGCGCAATTTCCTCCGCGCGTTCAACCCCGACGGCCGCACGGACGGACCGGCCGGCGCGTTCGACTGCGCGATGTTCGGGCCCACGACGCGCAACCCATGGGGCCTCGCGCGCGACGTTCACCTCGTCGCGATCGAAGTGAACCGCGGACGCGGCAGCGTCGAAGGGACGATGCACTTCGTCGGAACGAACGTTCGCGTACTCGACGGTACGAGCGAGTATCCGTTTCGTCCGGGCGAGGTCCTGCGCTCGCTCCGCGCGAGCTACGACGCGTTCGTCGCGGGCAGCGCGGCGCGCATCGACGCCGCGCTTGCACGCGCGCGCGTCGAGCCTCCGGCCGATCTCGGGCCGTGGACGCCGGAGGTCGAGGTACGCGAGATCGGCGTCCACATCACGTGGAACGCGTCGACGAAACGGATGACCGTGCTCTTCCACACGCACATCCATCGCGATCGCTCAGCAGACCACTCGCGCGAGCCAGGTTTCAGGCCGGGCGCGGCGTGCTCGCACCTCGGGCGGTGCGGATCGCGGTTCTCCGTGGCGATGGGGCAGGAGAGCGAGGTCGATCGCGAAGGGCGCACGGTCGGCGTGACGGAATTCGTGCCGGAGGTATCGAAAGAGTGAGCTTGGTCCTCGCGGTCGTACCCCATCAATCCTGACACAAAGCTGTCAACGCCTCCTCGTATCTCTGGACGTGGCGCCATCACGGCGCTTTCCGGAGGCGACCATGTCCACACTCTCGTTGTCCAAGCCGCGCGGGTTCGCGCTCGAAGCTGCGGCGCTCTTCTACGCAGGGTTCGTTCCCGGTAGTGGCATGGCCGCCGCTTCCGCCGATCGACTGACGCTCGCGTTTCGACTCGATGCGACCTTCGAGGCGGTCGCAGTCGCGCTTCGCGAAGAGGGCGACGCGATCGTCGTGGAGCACACCGGTACAAAAGACGTCGCGACGCTGCGCAAGCAAGTCGCGCGGATGCTCGGGCTCGACGCGGACGGCGACGCGTGGCTCGCGATCGGCGCGCGTGACCCCGTCGTCGGGAGGCTCCAGGCCGAGTTCCCTGGCTTCTTCACCGCGGCCAAGCCGTCGCCGTACGACGCGGCGACATGGGGAGTGATCGCGCCACGGACGAGCATCGCGCACGCCGCGAAGCTGAAGATGGCGATCGCAGAGACGCACGGAGACGCGGTCACGCTGAACGGTCGCGTGCACCACGTGTTTCCCTCGCCGACCAAGCTCGCCGACCTCCGCACGTTTCCGGGACTCCCCGACGTGAAGCTCGAACGCCTCCGCGGAATCGCGCGCGCGGCATCGAGCGGGAGGCTCGACGCCGATCGGCTACGCGCAATGTCGACGGCGGATGCGCTCGACGAGCTTCAGTCGCTCGACGGCGTGGGTCCGTGGACCGCGAGCCACACTCTCTTTCGTGGCGCCGCGCCGCCCGACGGATTGCCGACCGCCGAACCGCGCGTCTTGCACGGGCTCGCGGACGCGTACGGCATCGATGTGCCGACAGTCGCCGCGTTCGAGCGAATCGCCGAGGGGTGGCGGCCATTTCGTATGTGGGTTTGCATCTTGCTGTCGCGTCACCTCGCGCGTGCCGGAAAGTGGCAGAGCGCGGGCCTCGCGCGCGAACGCGCGACGGCGGGTCGCGTGCTCGCGCGGCGGCGGGCAAGCTAGGTCCGTCGGTAGGCGACGTCCGCGAGAGTCTTCGTTGCCTTCGCTTTCGCCTCCTCGCGCGCGCTGGGGTCGAAGACCGCTTGAACGAGTTGTGAATTTCGGTCGATACGAACGCCAGCGTCTCGATCGCGCGCCACCGCGCCTTCCCTCCTACGGAAGGAGAGCCGGCTTCAGGCTGACGAGATAGAGGAGAATGGCGACGTGATGCGCGAACTGCCCGAGGAGTGACGAGTAGCCTGTCGGCAACGGCTCATGCGACTCACGACGAGCAACGGGCGTGCCTCTCGTCCTACGGACGGCAGACATCGAGTGAGGGCTCGTCTCACTGCGGTACACTCCCGCCATGAATCAACGTAACTTGCAGGACGCGCTCGATAAGCTCCGCGCCGAGGTCCGGCGCATCGCGGTGTCGCATCCAGAAGAGAAAGAGCGGCTCGAGCAACTCCTCGCCGATCTCGAGCGCGCTCCGTCGCCAGGCGCGGGCGATCCCAGTCTCGTGTCGAAGGCGCGCGAGGCGGTGGCGCACTTCGAGGCCGAGCACCCGACGGTGACCGCCATTCTCAACGACGTCCTCGTGAGCATGGGCAACGTCGGGATGTGAAACGACGGGCATTCGATCACCGCGCCGGTCACGTTCGTGAACAGCGCGGCGATGCCCCAACTCGAATCGCAAACACGCGAAGCGCCGGTGTCCGACCGAGGCTCGCCGGGTAGGACGCGTTTCAAACGAGCGAGCGCCTCTGCTTCGAGGTTGCGTTCCCCTCGGGCATCGCCTCCTTGCGAAAGCGAAACCGCGCGTCGCGCGTGAGCGCCACGTAGCTGCCGAACAGCGCCTCCGAGTCGACGACTTTGTCGAGCGCGTCGTCGCCGTCTTCGTCGCCGAACGTCCGCAGAATCCCGTACCGCGTGTTGCGTTCTGCGGGAACGCGCCCCGCGTCGCGCGCGATCCGTCGCAGCGTCGACGGCGTCGCGAGCTGCCCGTGCCCCGCGCCCGCGGACGTCGAGATGCTCTCGTTCATCAGCGTCCCGCCGAGATCGTTCGCGCCGCACCCGAGTAGCATCGCCGCCTGCCGCAGCCCTTCTTTGACCCACGACACTTGGATGTTGCGGAAGCTTTTGCCGAGCATGAGGCGCGAGATCGCGAAGAGGCGCACGACGTCGTTTCCGGTCGGACCGGGTCGAAGTCCGTCGACGATCCCTTTCTTGAACATCGGTGCCTCGTCGTGCACGAACGACAGCGGCACGAACTCGGTGAAGCCGCCGGTCTCGCGCTGGATCGATCGCAGCAACTCGATGTGACGCAGGCGCTCGGCGTCGGTCTCGACGTGGCCGTACATGATCGTCGACGTCGTCGGCAGTCCGACCGCGTGCGCCGTGCGAATCACGTCGATCCACTCCGCGGTCGTGATGCGCCCCGGCGCGATCCGCGCGCGCACCACGTCGTCGAGGATCTCCGCGGACGTTCCGGGGAGCGAGCCGAGCCCCGCGTCCTTCAACTCTTCGAGGTACGCGCGGATCGGCACCTTCGCGAGCCCGGCGCCGTACTTGATCTCCTCGGGCGAGAACGCGTGCAGATGAAGATCGGGAGCCGCGCGCTTCAACGCGCGCGTGAGCTCGATGTAGAGGCGTCCGTCGATCCCCGGTGCGAGCCCCGCTTGCACGCAGATCTCCGTCGCGCCGAGCGCGCGTGCTTCGAGCGCGCGCCGGATGATCTCGTCCTCGCCGAGAAAATAAGCGTCCTCGGAGCGATGGCCGCGCGCGAACGCGCAGAAGCGGCACGCCTTCACGCATGCGTTCGTGAAGTTGACGTTGCGGTTGACGACGTACGTGACGACGTCACCCGCCTGCTCCGCGCGAAGATGATCGGCGACGAGGGCGAGCGCGTGGAGATCGACGCCGCGCGCGCTGCACAGCGGGAGCGCCTCCTCCCACGACGGCTCGTGACCTTCGAGGCAACGCTCGAGGAGCGCGCGGATCGTCGGGCTCGCGCCGCCGAGGCATGCCTCGATGCTCACGCGAGCTCCGAAGGTCGCGACACGCGCGCGAGACGATCGCGCGCACGCAGCGTCGGCTCGCGAAGCTCCGGCGCGAGGAATCCAGGGCGATCGACGAAGGCATCGTGAATCGCGAGGCGCGGACGAAGCTCGTAGCCCGCGCTCGCGCAGGCGTCGGCGAGCGCGTCGAGGTGCGGCCACGGATGGCGCGGGTTGATGTAGTCGGGCGTCACCGGCGAGATCCCGCCGAAGTCGTTGATGCCGGCGTCGAGCAACATGCGCGTCGACGCCGCGTTGAGGTGACCGGAACGGTGACCTCGCCCTCCGGCGAGGTTGGGCGGAGCTTGCACCGTCACGCCGTCGTCGAGGACGAGCCGCGCGACGGCGATCGCGTGCGCGATGTCGTCGTCCGACAGCTCGACTGCATCGCGCATCGGCGTCGACGGATGCGCACGGAAGCTCTGGACGATCACTTCCTGGATGTGACCATGCCTTTGGTGGAGGCGTCGAATCGCGAGGAGCGCCTCGATGCGTTCACGCCGCGTCTCGCCGATCCCGATGAGGATCCCGGTCGTGAACGGAATGCGAAGCTCGCCCGCTTCGTCGATCATGCGAAGTCGCACTGCGGGCTTCTTGTCCGGCGCGCGGTGGTGCGGCATCCCCGGTCCCGACAACCGCTCGCTCGCCGTCTCGAGCATGAGACCGAGGCTGACGTTGACGCGCGCGAGCCGCGTCATCTCGTCGCGCGTTAGGATCCCCGCGTTGGTGTGCGGGAGGATGCCCTGCGCGAGCGCGCGTCGCGATGCGTCCTCGAGGTACGACGCGGTGCTCGCGTGCCCCCACGTCGCGAGCGTCAGCCGGTAGGATCCGAACGCCGACTCGGGTCGATCGCCGAGACAGAGGAGCGCCTCGGCGCACCCTTGCGACTTCGCGCGATCGAGCCACGTGTCGATCTCGTCGGGCGTCATCGTCCACTCGCCCGCGTCGCCCGGAGAGCGCCGGAACGAGCAGTACGTGCAGCGGTCGCGGCACAGGTTCGTGATCGGCAGGAACACCTTCGGCGAAAACGTCACGCGCCGGCCCCACGCGCGATCGCGCACGGCGCGCGCCGCGGCGAGGAGCTCGGGCAGAGCCGCCGCGTCGGAATCCGCGAGCGCGAGCGCGTCGTCGTCCGACAGCGGAGCCGACGCATGCGGTTCGTGCGCGCGCATGCCCAACCTCTAATCGAAAGTGAAACATGTTTCAATCGAGGCTTGGATTTTCGCGCGACTCGCGTACCGTGGCGGACGTGCGCAAAGCGCGGGCGGACAGGGCACGAGTGCGGCTGCTCGGAGCGTGCGTCGCCGCGGCGATGCTCACTCCTGGGATCGCGCGCTCCGCCCCGCCGTTCGACATGCTCGGCCTCGATCCCGAGTCGAGCGGGCTCGCGAACGCGACGGTCGCTTTTGGCCGATCCATCGGCGTGCTTCAGACGAACCCCGCGCTGCTCTCGGACGTCGACCCGCAGGCGTACATCGGTTTCACGCTCATCTCGCCGCAGCTCCACGCGCGCATGAAGCCGAAGCCGAGCGGAACCGACGTGCCGGTGTCGATCTACGATTCGGATCTCGGCGCGACGGCCGGTGTTCAAGATCGCGCGCTGCCGACGTCCGAGCTCTCGCAACGCCGCGGCGACTCGAGGATCAACGAGGTGGGCAGGCGACTCGGCGTCGGCTTTGCGTCCGGCTTCGGGATCCCCAAGCTGCGCATCGGCGCGCTCTTCGTCGTCCCGCTCGCGGGCGGGAGCGCCGCCGACATCACGACCCACTACGACGACGAGCGCGAGGCCGCGTTCTCGAACCGCGTCCACTTCATGCGCTTCGGCGAGTGGCAGCCCGTCATCTCCGCGACCGTCGGCGCCGCGTACCAAGTGTTGCCGTCGCTCCAGATCGGCGTCTCGGGGGAGCTCTCGGCCACCGCGATCGCGCGCTTGAGGGTCTACATCCCCGACGCCGCGGTGCAGAGCTACGCGAACACGAACCTCGCGTCCGAGGTCAGCACCAAGCTCCGCCCCATCGTCGGCGTGCGCTGGAAGCCGCTCGACTGGCTTGCCGTCGGCGCCGTCTGGCGAAACGAGAGCTACTTCCGCGTCGACGGCGCGAGCGAGGTCACGCTGTGGAACCAGCACGAGGCGGGCACCGACAAGACGATCCTCAAGCGCACCGTCTTGGCGTTTCCGATCGTCTTCGGTTACGAGCCGATGCAGCTCGCGCTCGCGACGGGCGTCACGCGCGGACCGGTCACCGCGCAGATCGTCGCGACGTGGCATCGGTGGTCGGGGTACCTCGACCAACACGGCAACAAGCCGCAAGACGCCGCGGCGATGCCGCCGTCGCCGTACGCTCAGCCGTCGATCGATACGTCGCGCTATGCGTTCAGCGACACGGTCTCGCTGCAAGGGGGCGTCTCGTGGCGGTATGCGCGCGGCCTCGAGGCGAGCGTCGGCTCGGCGTGGTACCCGTCGCCGGTCCCCGCGCAGATCGGTCGCACGAACTACGTCGACAACACGCTGCTCGGCTTCACTGCGGGTCATCGTCACGAGCTCCATGTATTCAATCGCACGTTCATCCTCAGCGCCGCGCTGCAGCTCTGGGTGATGCTCGAGCGGATCACGTACAAAGATCCGACGCAGATGGTCGACGAATTTCCGGACGCCGTGCGCACGCTCGAATCAAAGCGCGTGATGCCCGAAGCGCAGGGCACGCAGTCGAACAACCCAGGATTTCCAGGCTACCGCGCAGGCGGCTGGCTCACGGCCGCGAACCTGTCGCTCGCGTATCCTTTCTAGGACCTCATGATCGCGCGCGCTCTCCGAGCCTCACGCGTCCTCGCCGCCGGCGTCCTCGCGACCGCGATCGCAGTGAGCTGCGCGCGCACCGACGGCGCTCCCGCGACGCTCGACGCGCT
>JAYVXB010000434.1:0-15584 GCA_043785585.1 Deltaproteobacteria bacterium
GACTCTTGCGCGTTCGCGAGCGCGATGAGCAGCTCGGGCTTCGATCCCGCCTCGAGCCCGAAGCTCCACGGCGCGCCGAACTCGATGACCTCTTCGACGACGTGACGCTGCTGGTTCACCTTCACCGGATAGACGCCGCGGTAGACGCCCTGGTACCCGTGCTCGGCGATCGCCTTGGCGAAGCACTCGTTGATGCGGCGAATGCGGTCGTGAAGGATGTCGGAGAAGCGAATGAGGAGCGGAAGCGCGAGGCCGCGCGCTTTGAGATCCTGCGCGAGCGCGTAGAGATCGATCGCGCGATCTTGCGACGGATCCGGCCGAACCTCGACGCGCCCCTCGGCGTTGACGGTGAAGTACGGATCGCCCCATCCGCGGATTTGGTAGAGCTCGACGCTCTTGTCGATCGACCACGACGGCGCGCCGCCGAGATCGACTCCGCTGTCGGGCGCCGAATCGTTCGCTGCCGCGGGAGCGGAAGACCCTCTCGTGACGTTCATTTTCTTCGCCAGCCTCCGAAGTGCACGATTCTGTCACGCCCCAGGTCGAAACGGGCGCGCGCTCCTCATAGCGGGTGCAAGGGTCACTGAAAAGTCACAACGCTCACATCGCGAGCGGGAGGAGTCGCTTTCTCAGGACGGGGTAGGGGCCTTCGCCGTGCGTGACGACGAAGCCCGCCGCGAGGAACGTCGACTCGGCGCCCTGCCACGCCTCCTCGGCGTGCATCGGCTCCGGTGAACGACGGGGAAACGCCTCGACCGCAAGACCGCCCCATCGACGCACGTGCTCTTCGGCGGCGGCGACGAGCGCGCGCGCGACGCCGCGACCGCGGTGCGCCGGATGAACGAGAAAACATCCGATCGCGTAGACGCCTTCGTCGGGGCCGAGATCGAGCGAGCGGTACACGGGGAGGCGGCGGAGCTTCGGGAGCGTTGCGCGCGGCGCGAGCTTCATCCATCCGACCGCGACGTCGCCATCGAGCGCGAGGAGCCCGCGCGCCTCGGGAGCGCCTTCACGAACGCGCGCGGATTGCTCGTCGCGGTTCTTCTGCGGGTCGAACGCGCAACGCGCGAGCCAGTCGTTCTTTGCGCCCTCGAAATGCCAATAGCGGCAGAAGCACGGCGAGCTCGCGGCCTCGAAGAGCGATGTCCACGCTTCGAGGTGCGCGGCATCGAGCGCGACGACGCGGATCATGCGAGGTTCGGCGCGAGGCCGCGCGCAGGCGAGCGAGCTTCCCACGCCGACGCGAGCGCGAAGAGGCGCGACTCTTCGAGAGCGGGCGCCATCATCTGCAGCCCGATCGGCAGGCCGTTCTTCGCGGGCGCGCACGGGACGGAGAGCGCCGGGATCCCCGCGAGGCTGGCAGGGAGCGTGTAGACGTCGTTCAGGTACATCGCGAGCGGATCGCTCGTCTTCTCGCCGAGCTTGAACGCCGGCGTCGGCGACGTCGGCGAGCAGATCGCATCGACCTCGCGAAACGCCGCTTCGAAGTCGCGGACGATGAGCGTGCGGACCTTCTGCGCCTTCACGTAGTACGCGTCGTAGTACCCGGCCGAGAGGACGAACGTCCCGAGCAAGATGCGCCGCTTCACTTCGGCGCCGAAGCCCGCGTCGCGCGTCGCGCCGTACATCTCGCGGAGGTCGCGCGTCTTTTGGACGCGCAGCCCGTAACGGACGCCGTCGAAGCGGGCGAGGTTGCTCGACGCCTCGGCGGTCGCGATGACGTAGTACGTGGCGACGGCGAAGCGCGTGTGCGGGAGCTTCACCGGACGCACGACGCACCCTTCGTCTTCGAGCGCGCGGATCGCGGCGCGCACGCTCGCTTCGACCTCCGGATCGAGACCGGCCGCGAAGTACTCTTCGGGCACGCCGATCCGCATGCCTTTCACGCTGCGTCCGCACGCCGCTTCGTAGTCGTCGACGGGGGCGTCGAGCGACGTCGCGTCCTTCGGATCCTTGCCGGCGATCACACCGAGCACGCGCGCCGCGCCGCGCACGTCGGTCGCGAACGGACCGATCTGATCGAGGCTCGACGCGAACGCGATGAGGCCGTAGCGCGAGACGCGCCCGTACGTCGGCTTCACGCCGACGGTGCCGGTGAACGCCGCCGGCTGACGAATCGATCCGCCCGTGTCGCTCCCGAGTGACGCCGGCGTCATCCGCGCGGCGACCGCGACCGCGCTGCCGCCCGACGATCCGCCCGGCGCGCGCGACGTGTCCCACGGGTTCTTCGCCGGACCGTACGCGCTGTTCTCGTTCGACGAGCCCATCGCGAACTCGTCCATGTTCGTCTTGCCCGGGATGAGCGCACCCGCGGCGCGGAGGCGCGTGATCACCGTGGCGTCGTAAGGAGGGACGTAGCCTTCGAGGATCTTCGATCCCGCGGTCGACACGATCCCGCGTGTGCAGATCGCGTCCTTGATCGCGATGGGGACGCCCGCGAGCGCTCCGAGCGTCTCGCCGCGAGCGCGCTTGTCGTCGATGGCGCGTGCGTCGGCGATCATCCCGTCGCGCGCGATCGCGAGGAACCCGTGGAGCTTCGGCTCGAGCGCCGCGATCCGCGCGAGCGACGCCTCCGCGACGTCGATGGCGTTCACCGCGCCCGACTTCACGGCGTCGGCGAGCTCGGTCACCGTCATCGCGCTCGGTGTCGTCATCGCGTCGTCATCCTTCGATGAAGCCGGGGACGGCGAAGCCGTCGTGCTCGACGCGCGGCGCCTGCGCGAGCGCGTCGTCGTGCGACAAGCCTTCGCGCGTCTCGTCTTCGCGCCACGCGGCGGCGGCACTCGAGCGACCGAGCTGCATGTACGCCGTCGGCGGCACGTCGCGCGTGTCGAGCGCGTCGAGCTCTTCGACGTACCCGACGATCTTCCCGAGATCCTCCGCGAGCGCATCGGCCTCGGCGTCGGAGAGCGACAACGCCGCGAGCTTCGCAATGTGCATCACGCGCGCGCGATCGATCACGATCTTCTCCGGCATGCGCGGACCTTACAAAACTGAGGGCGTGGGCGCTACCCGAGCCTTTGGCCGGTTGCCGAGTCGAGCGCCAGAGGGGATGCTCTGCGGAGAGAAAGAAGTGAGGCATACCTTCCTCGTGCTGGTCGTGGTGGTCCTCGGCTCCCACATCGTCGGGCTCGGCGGATGCAGTGGCGGGAACTGCAGTGATGGGCCGGTCGCCTTCGGCATCGGCGTAGTTGTCACCGACGCGACGACAGGGTCCCGTGTCTGTGACGCCGTGCTGACCGCGTCGGATGGGACGTATACGGAAACGCTCCGGCCCAACGGTCCTCCCGCGGATTGTTCGTTCTACGGTGTTGGACGGGCCGGAACCTACGACCTTCGCATCTCCCGTGCAGGCTATGTTGACGCGCTCGAGCGCAACGTGATCGTCGCACAGAACGGCTGCGGTATCCGCTCGGTCGACGTTAACGTCCGACTGGCGCCGAAGTAAGAAGAGTCGCGCGCGTCATCCAGAGCTCCGTTACGAGAATCGTCGCGCCCGGGCGCGATGGCGAGCTTCTCCGGCATGCGCGGACCTTACAAACTGAGGGCGCGGGCGCTACCCGAGCCTTTCGCCGGTTGCCGAGTCGAGCGTCAGAGGGGATGCTCTGCGGAGAGAAAGAAGTGAGGCATACCTTCCTCGTGCTGGTCGTGGCGATCGTCGGGGTCCATGCGACCGCGATCGCTGGATGCGCCAGCAACTGCGGCGATTCCGGACCCGAACCGGTCGGCATCACCGTCGTCGTCACCGATGCCAAAGGGCGAGTCTGCGACGCCGTCGTTACGGCGACCGAAGGCACGTATGCGGTGACGCTGTGGGCTTCGAAAGGCGACCCCGCCTACTGCGAATACAGCACGGGTGGCCGAGTTGGGACCTATGACATCCATGTCTCGCACGCGGGCTACAACGACGCGGTGGTTCACGATGTGGTCGTAACGTCGAACGGCTGCGGGGTGCACCGCGCCGACGTTTCGGTGCAGGTGACATCGAAGTGAGCTGACACGGCCGATGAGCCGACCCGTGTCGCTTTTCCACTTCCCCCTCTCGAACGCCTCATGCTAGCCCTCCCGACAGGAGAGGTTCGAGATGGCCAAGAAGAAGCGCACCACCCGCACGCAGACCACCGCCACGACGGCCAAGCCCCCCAAGACCCTCCCGCGCTCCTCTCGCCGCTCGCGCGCCGAGCAGCCGATCCTCGACGACGCGCGCCTCGTCGCGCAGGCCGCGCGCAAGCACCTCAAGGGCTTTCAGAAGTACGACGCCGACCGCAAGAAGAAGCTCTTCCCGGCGTCGAGGCTCGACGCGTTCGACACGCGAACGCGCGCCGCGTCGATCCTCGTCGGCGGCAAGCGCACGCGCAAGGCGACGTCCGCCGCGGCGACGCGCATCGAGGAGAAGGCGCGCGCGGTGGTCTACGCGATGGTGATCGAGATGCGCGGCGTCGTGGATCTCGGGCTCACCGACGAGGACAACGCCTTCGCGATGCGCAAGGCGTTCCTGGTCGGCGCGAAGGTCGACGCGAAGTCCACGCCGGATCTCATCACCGGCGCGGCCGACTTGCAGCAGGCGTGGGCGAGCAAAGACTTCAACACCACCGCGATCGCGCTCGGGATCAAGAAGGCGATGATCGCGAAGCTCGTTGACGCGCGCCGCGCGTTGATCAAGGCCGACACGTCGCAAGGCGCGGTCCACGGCGAGCGCGTCGGCGAGACGGCGGAGAAGACGGCCGCGCTGCGCGCGGTCGAACGCGAGACGACGTACATCCGGAAGGTCGCGAAGCTCGCCTTCCGCGGGCAACCGAAGATCCTCGAGGCCTTCCGCAAGAAGACGCCGCTCGCGTTGATGCGCACGTCGCGCAAGGCAGTGGCGGGCAGCGCGGGTGGCCCGCCGCCCGGCTCGCCGACGTAGAGCGGCGGCGGCGCATCCAAGGACAGCCTTCGCGAGACGAAGGCAATCGCCGACACCGTCAAGGCCGCGAGCGCGCCCGTCGAGGTCGCGAGCGCGCCCGTCGAGGTCGCCGGAGTCGGAGCCCAGGCAGACGCCGCGCGTGCCCAGGCAGCGGAGGAGCTCCTCCAGGCGACCGGGGAGCGACTCCAGGCAGCGGAAGAAAGACTCCAGGCAGCGAAGGAGCAACTCCAGGCAGCAGGAGAAACGTTCGGCCGCGCCGCTCCCGAGAGCCTTTAGCCCGACGCCCGAATCCTGTACTAGTCGCGCATGCTCCTCGGCGCGCACGAGTCGGTCGCGGGTGGTCTCGCGAAGGCGTTCGAGCGCGCGAAGATCGACGGATGCTCCGCGCTCCAGATCTTCACGAAGAACGCGAACCAGTGGAAGGATCCCGAGATCACCGCCGACCAGGCCGCGTTCTTTCGCACGGCGCACGCGGCGTCACGCGCAGGCGGCGGCGCGATGCCCGTGATGGCGCACACGAGCTACCTCATCAACCTCGCGACCGACAAAGCGGACGTCCTCGCCAAGTCGCGCGACGCGCTCGTCGCCGAGATCGAACGATGCAGCGCGCTCGGCGTCGCGTACGCGGTGCTCCATCCGGGCGCGCACCTCGGCGCGGGCGAAGACGTCGGCGTCCAGCGCACGGTCGAGTCGCTCGACGAAGTCCACGAGCGCACGAAGGGGGCGACCGCGCGCGTCCTCATCGAGAACACCGCGGGGCAGGGGACGTGCGTCGGCCACCGCATCGATCACATCGCCGAGATCTTCGCGCGCGTGAAACATCCCGAGCGCCTCGGCGTGTGCATCGACACGCAGCACACGTTCGCCGCGGGCTACGACATCAGCACGCTCGACGGGTACGCGAAGACGTTCGAAGATTTCGATCGCGAGGTCGGGATCGCGCGCATCTTGGCGTTCCACTTGAACGACTCGAAGAAGCCGCTCGGCTCTCGCGTCGATCGCCACGAGAACATCGGCGAGGGGCTCCTCGGCCTGCGCACGTTCTGGCGCCTCACGAACGATCCGCGCTTCGCGACGATCCCTGCGGTCGTCGAGACCGAGCCACGCGACCCCGACATGCCTTATCGTGACGAGGTGGCGCTCCTCACGTCACTCGTCGGCGCTCCGGAGCCCAAGGCCCCACCTTCGGTCTTCAAGCTCGAGCCGCCGCCCGCCGCGCCTGCAGGAAAAGCGACGAAGAGAGCGCGCGCGAAATGAACATCACCATCCTCACGTACCTCGAGAAGGAAGGCGTCGAGACGTACGATACGGTCGTCGATCAAGTCGCCGCCGCGCTCAAGCTCCACAAGCACAAGGTGTCGATCCTCGGCGTCCACGGCGATCCGATCAAGTTGATCGAAGGGCTCCGCAAACAGAAGCCCGGCCTCGTCTTCAACCTGTGCGAGATGTTCGGACGCGACGCGCTCCTCGACGTCGCGGTCGCGGGCGCGCTCTCGCTCCTCGGCGTTCGGTACACGGGCGGCGGACCTGGCGAGTTCTACTTGCAGCAGGACAAGGCGCTCACGAAAGAGCTCCTCGCGTACCACGACGTCCCGTTTCCGCCGTACGTCGTGTTCCGCCGCGACACGTTCCCGGACACGCGCATGCACCTTCGCATGCCGCTCATCGTCAAGCCGCTCCGCATGGACGCTTCGATCGGCATCGAGGGGAAATCGCTGGTCCGGAGCACGACGCAGATGATGAAGCGCGTCGTGTCGATCCACGAGAAAATAAAAGATTCGGCGCTCGTCGAAGAGTACATCGAGGGACGCGAGTTCTACGTCGGCGTCATCGGCAACAAGAAGCCGGTCGCGCTCCCGCCGATCGAGATGGATTTCTCCGGCCTTCCCGTCGGCTATCCGAAGGTGCTCGGTCGTCGCGCCAAGTGGGTACCGAGCAGCCGCGAGTACAAAGGGACGCGCTCGAAGCTCGCCGAGCTGAACGACGAGCTTCGCTTGAAGCTCCAGCAGGTGTCGATCGACGCGTACCGCGCGCTCCGCGTCCGCGACTACGGCCGCGTCGACCTTCGCGTGAACGAGAACGACGAGGTCTACGTCATCGAGGTCAACGCCAGCTGCTACCTCGAGAAGAGCGCCGAGTTCGCGACCGCCGCGCAAGCCGCCGGCATCGGGTACCCGGACCTCGTCAACGCGATCGCGCGCCTCGCGCTCGCGCGAAGCCGTCGCAAGTACTAGGGGCGGGCCCGCGTAGCGAGTGCGCGGCGAGCTCGGAAGCGTCCGACTACGGGACGTACTTGCCGCTCTGCAGGTAGTTCATCGCGAGCGCGGTCACGAGGCTCGTCAGCGCGATCGTCAGCGGGTTCTCTTGCTGCACGCGGTACGTCAGCTCTGCCGCGTCCGCGCGTTCGGCGAGGAACTCGATGAGCCAGCGCGTCCGCTCTGGGAGGTGCCCGGTCCACTGGTAGACGCTCCCGGGCACGTCGCGCTCGAGCCGCCGAATCAGCGCCGACGCCGGCGCGCGCACCGCCGCTTGCTCCGTGTCGCCGAACATCGACGCGAGCATCCCTTCGAGCCCTTGCGGACGCTCCGCGAGCGGACCGTGGGCGTCTCGATAGAACTGCTCGAGCGACACCGACAGGCTCTCTACGTCTTCATGGAGCGCGACGTTCGTGATCACCGGCTCCCGGTCTATCACGTCCTTCATGGCCCTCTCGCAGTACTCGAGCTTCCTCAATGCTCCCGGCCACTTGGCGTATTGCGCGCGCCAGTCGAGCCCAGGCGACATCCAGATGGCGAACGTCTCTGCCCAGTCCTCGTCCGGGTGCTTCTGCGCGTACCAACCCGGGAGGTGATGCACGTACTCGCGGCTGAAAGGGCGCGGTCGGTACTCCTCCTCATACGGCTTCGTCATGGGCCCGAACCGCTCGACCCACTCCTTCTGCTCGTGGAGGCGGTACGCATAGTTGATGACGTGCCCCATCTCGTGACGGAGATAGCGGAGCACTTCCTTCGGTCCTGCGCCTTCTACGTGGCAGGCGCGCTCGGCGTGGAGCTGCATCAGCTCGGGGCGCGCGAGATAGAACGGGATCGCGATCGCGATGCTCTGATCGGCGACGCCCCACTCGGTCGACAGGTAAAATCGCGGATGTACCTTGATCGAGCGGGTGTCGAGCTCGCTCTCGAACGCCGCAATCACCGGCTCGAGGCTCGTCCCGCTGATCGTCAGCCCGAGGTCGCGGATCGGAACCGCGCGCTCCGCCGACTCCTGAAATGCGGGATGCGCGGACATCATAGCGCGGGGCTCGCGCTCGGCGCGTGAGTCGCGGCGGGGGTAGGCGCCGACGACGATGCGGGGACCGGAGGGCGCGCCTCTTCGTATTCGGGCGGCGGTCCGACGGGCGCCTTCACGGCGCTCGGGCCGCACCCGGTGATCGTGCCGAACGCGACCGGCGCCGTGAGCGCGAGCAACGAAGCGACGACCGCAGAGCGAGAGGACCGAGGCATCCAGGCAGCGTACCCGATCCGGTCCGACGTGCCGGCGGCATCGCGCCCCTATCGCCCAGAATCGCGAGGGGCATCCGAAGTAGCCAATTTCACTTCGATTGTTGCCGGGCCCTTCGAAGGCGCGCCCAATGTGCGCATTTGTGGTTGTCACTTTGCCGCGAATGAGTCATGGAGCCGAACCGGACGGGTTCCGGAGGAGGTCGGTCGAAATGAAAATGTCGAGCAAGCTTGGTCTATTCGTGTGCGCCGTCATCGGCGCCGCAGTGGTGGGATGCAGCGGATCGGACGGCGCGCCGGGTGCCACGGGCCCCGCGGGCTCGGCAGGTCCCGCCGGCAGTGGGGGCGGCGGCGGCGAGGCGAGCGTGAGCGGCATCACGCCCGGTCGCGCATTCCTTGCGCGCAAGCTCGACGTCACGGTGAGCGGCTTCGGCACGGCGTGGTCGACGACGACGACGCTCGATTTCGGCGCGGGCGTGACGGTCGACGGCATCACGGTCGCGAGCCCGACGGCGCTCGTCGCGAGCATCACGATCGACAAGACCGCGGCCGCTGGCGCGCGCGACGTCACGATCAACGACGGCAGCAAGAAGGAAGTCTACAAGGGCGCGTTCAAGGTCGATCCGCCGGCGACGATCCAGCTCCAGGGCTCGGTCGCGCAGGGCTCGGTCCTCGGCGGGCACGTCGCGGGCAAGGATCTCTCGACGCCGTTCGACACGACCACCACGGGCGACGGCCTCTTCACGCCGATCTCGTACACGAACATCGACGTGACGGGCGCCACGGGCGTCACGGTCAACGTCTCGGGCGTCTCGCTCTACAGCGTCGACTTGACGATGCTCGTCGACGTGACGGCGCCGACGACCGCGCAGACGCTCGAGATCAGCAGCGGACCGCCGATGGCGAAGACCAACGACGTGTTCCCGATGCCGAAAGCGCTCACGCTCGCCGCGCGCACGCCGACGATGCTCACGAGCGGGACGCCCGCGACCGGCAACGTCGCCAAGCCGTTCGACTCGACGCTCTACCAGTTCACGCCCGGCACCGGGCTCAGCATCGTCGACGTCGCCGCCACCGCGACCGACGCGAACGCGGCACCTGCCGTCGCGCTTCTCCCGAAGAGCGGCAAGTTCGCCGATCTCATCTCGTTCAGCGGCGCGTCGACGCTCGTCACGAGCAGCGCGGATCCGTTCTACGCGATCTACTGGGACAACACCGGCACGACGGGCGCGTTCTCGGTCACCGCGAAGTCGACGGCGGGCACGGGCCTCGCGGAGACCGAGCCGAACAACACCTCGGCGACCGCGCAGACGGCGGCGTCGCTGCCGTTCATCCTCCAGGGCGCTACGCTCTCGAGCGCGACGGACCAGGACTGGGTCCAGTACACGGCTGTCGCAGCCGACATCGGCAAGAAATTCCACGTGCAGACGATCGCCGGCGACCGGCGCACCGACACGGTCGTCAACGTGTTCACGGCGGACGGCACCACCAGCCTCGGCGGCCCGAGCAGTGACTCGGCCTACCACGAGAACTTCGTCAGCAGCGCGATCACGGCGGCGGGCGTCCACTACATCAAGTTCTCCGCGAGCGCGCAGGGTTACAGCGCGACGATGAAGGCGTACGTCGGGATCATCCGCCTCCAGTAACTCGGTCGAGAGCAGCCACATCCGCGAGCGCGGCAGGCCATTTGGGCTTGCCGCGCTTGCTTTTTGTCCTCCGGCGCGTAGATTGCGCGGCCCGACCTCGCCATTTCGGCAGGCGGTCACCGTAAATCCACACGCTCCCCACTGCGCAAGCCCGCGGCCCGGTGCATCGGTTTCAACCGCTGCTGGTCGAGGGAGGGGAGCGGAGGCACAACCGAAAGGAAGCGCTGATGACCACGACTGAAATGAACAGCACGGATGCCCGAGGTGCGATCCCGCAGCTCCGTGGCGATTTCCCCCTTCCGCTCAAGGCGCTGCTCGATGCAGGCGTCCACTTCGGGCACCAGACCAAGCGCTGGAATCCGAAGATGCGCACGTACATCTACGGCGCGCGCAACGGCATCCACATCATCGACCTCGACCAGACGGCGCGCCTCTTCACGCGCGCGTTCCAGTTCGTGACCGAGACGGTCGCGCGCGGCGGGCACGTCCTGATGATCGGCACGAAGCGCCAGGCGCAGGAGATCGTCCAAGAGGAGGCGCTCCGGTCGAACTCGTACTTCGTCGTCAACCGCTGGCTCGGCGGCACGCTCACGAACTTCCGCACGATCAAGCAGGGGCTCGATCGCATGCGCCAGCTCGAGCGCATGAAGGAAGACGGGACGCACCTCCAGCTCCCGAAGAAGGAAGTGTCGCGCCTCGAGAAAGAGCGCGAGCGCTTCGAGAAGTACCTCGGCGGGCTCCGCAACATGGGAAGCCTTCCGGCGGCGCTGTTCATCATCGATCCTGCGAAGGAGATGATCGCGGTGCAAGAGGCGAAGAAGCTCGGGATCCCGATCATCGCCATCACCGACACCAACTGCGATCCGGATGTCATCAGCTACGTCATTCCGGGCAACGACGACGCGATCCGTTCGATCAAGCTCATCACGTCGCGCATCGCCGACGCGGTGGTCGAGGGCGCGGCGCGCCGCAAGGAGTTCGCGGGGCGTGAAGAAGGACAGCGCGATCGCGGTCCGCAGGCCGAGGTCATCCGCGGCCCGCGCGATCGTCGCGGCGGCGGCGGCGGTGGCGATCGCCCGAACAACTGACCGCATTGGTTGTTTGAACAGGAAGGTCGGAAGATCGGAAGGTTTGAGGGATATCGATCCTTCCGACCTTCCGATCTTCCTGTGAATCAAAAAAATCGAGGACGTCATGGCTCAAGTCACTGCAACGATGGTCAAGGAGCTTCGTGAGCGCACCCAGGCGGGGATGAGCGACTGCAAGAACGCGCTCGTCGAGGCCGAAGGCGACATGGAGAAGGCCGTCGAGGTCATCCTCAAGAAGGGGATCGTCAAGGCCGCCGCCCGCGCGGGTCGCATCGCCGCCGAGGGCGAGGTCCGCACGCACGTCGACGCCGGCGGGAAGCGCGCTGTCATCGTCGAGGTCAACTGCCAGACGGACTTCGTCGCGCGCGGTGACGATTTCAAATCCTTCGTCAGCAAGGTGACCGAGGTCGCGAGCAAGGCTGCGAAGGGCACGGACCTCCTCGCCCAGAAGTACCCGGGCACCGACCGAACGATCGACGACGTGCGCCAAGAGATGGTCGCGAAGTCGGGCGAGAACACGGTCGTTCGTCGCTGGGACGTCGTCGAGTGCAAGGAGGCGGGCGGCTTCGTGCACGCCTACGTGCACGCCGGCGGCAAGCTCGCAGTGCTCCTCCACGCGGACGCGCCCAACGCCGACGCGGTGAAGAACGCCGACGTGCAGTCGTTCGTCGACAACGCGGCGATGCAGATCGCGGCGATGAACCCGATGGTCGTGCGCAAGCAAGAAGTCAGCGACGTGCAAGTCGCGAAGCAGCGCGAGATCTTCGATGCCCAGATGAAGGAAGAGCCGAAGCAGCCGCCGCAAGCCGCATGGCAGAAGATCCTCGACGGCAAGATCGCCAAGTGGTTCACCGAGGTGACGCTTCTCGATCAGCAGAACGTCTGGGACGACAAGAAGGGGACGGTCGACGCCGTCCGCCAAGAGATCGGCAAGGCGATCGGCGGCGAGCTGAAGATCGTCTCGTTCGTGCGCTTCTCGCTCGGCGAGGGCATCGAGAAGAAGGTCGACGATCTCGCGGCGGAAGTCGCGAAGCTCACGACCTGAGCAGGGGCACGGGGACGGCGAGCGAGAACGCGGATGCGCCTCTGCGCGGTCAGCGTCGATCTCGACGAGATCCCGAATTACTTTCAGATCCACGGCCTTGTGCCGCCGGCGACGGCGCGCGTCGGGGCCGTGTACGACGTCGCGGTCGATCGCCTCGAGACGATGGCGAACGACGCGCAGCTCCCGCTCACGCTCTTCGCGATCGGCGCGGATCTCGCGCGACCCGAGGCGGCCGCGAAGCTGCGCGCCGCGCACGCGCGCGGGCACGAGATCGCGAACCACACGCTCGATCATCGGTACGATCTGACGCGGGTCGATCGCGCCGAGATCGCCCGACAGATCGAAGGCGGCGCAGACGCGATCGCGCGCGCGGTCGGAGAGCGTCCGGTGGGATTTCGTGCGCCCGGCTACACGATCACCGACGCCGTCTACGACGTCCTCGCGGAGACCGACGTCGCGTACGACTCGTCGGTGTTCCCGTGTCCGGCGTACTGGGGTGCGAAGACGGCCGCCATCGGATGGATCGCCGCACGCGGACGCGCGAGCCGATCGATCGTCGATACACCGGCCGTGCTCGCGGCGCCGACGCGACCGTACCGCGTCGGACGACCTTACTGGCGGCGCGGTCACGGCATCGTCGAGCTCCCGATTCAGGTCACGCGCGGCGCGCGCCTGCCGGTGATCGGGACGTACCTCACGCTCTTTGGCCCGACGGTGGCGCGGTCGCTCGCGCGGATGTGCGTCGGCGAGCCGTTCGTCAACCTCGAGCTGCACGGCATCGACGTCCTCGACGCAGGCGATGGCCTCGAAGCGTTGCGTGGGCACCAGCCGGACGTGCGCGTCGCCCACGCGAAGAAGCTCGAGGCGCTCCACGCGACGTACGAGGTGCTCCGTCGCGCGGGCTACTCGTTCGTCACGCTCCGTGAGGCCGCGGAGGCCGTCAGACGCCGCGGCCCCTGAGCTTAGAGCGCCGTCCCTTTGGGCGGCGCGACACGACGCTTCGTGAGCGTGCCCTCCACGAATCGCCGCATCACGGGCGCGATCGTGGAAGCGTCGTTCGCTCCCCACTCGTCGGCGCTGATCGCGTCGGTCGGATCGAGCGTCGGACCGATCAGGAAGAACCACGGCACCTCGGGCTTCTCGAGCTTCGCGGTGCGGAGCTCCATCTTGAACTCGTCGACGTCGATGCGCACGAGCGTCACGTTCTCGAGCGCGTCCTCCATCTCGTCGTCGGCGAGCGCGGCGGAGATCTCGAGCGCTTCTTTGCTCCACTTCGCCGACGTCATGACCATGAGCTTCTCGTGCGTCGAGATCGCGCGCGCGAGCTCGGTCCCGAGCTGCGTCCGCAACGGTCCACCCGTCGCGTGGAGATCCACGACGTGGACGCCGCCGAACGATGCGACCGGAGGCGCGCCCGGTCCTGTGGCGGTGGCTGTCGGGGCGTACACGGGCGGCGAAGGACGGGTGGGCGGGCTATGCGAGGCGCTGAGCGCGATGATGCCGACGATGGCACCGACGTAGAGGAGCGACAGCGCCGCGCCGATGCCGCCGGTGACCGCGCCGGCGAGCGCCATCCCGCCCCCTCCGAGCGCCCCCTCCGAGCGCGCGATCGACCTTCGCGACATCAGGCCGAGAATGAACGCCGGCACGCCGAAGAAGAAACCGATCCCGTAGCAGAAGAGCGACACGACGCTGATGATCCCGAGGACGAGCGCGACGGTCGCCTTCGTGTCCGTCGGCGCGGGCCCGCCGAACGTCCCGGGCGCGTTTGGATACGGCGGGGAGTAGTACGGCATCGGCGCGTGCATCTGCGGCGCGTACGGAGGCGGCGGCGGCAGACCCTGCGGAGGCGGAGGCGGGCCCGGCGGCATCTGCATCGCCATTCCAGGATAGTCGGTTCTTGGTGCGCGGCTAGCGGCTGTGGCCATCGCCGACGCGCGAGACGCCGTCGACGTCGACGCCCGACATCTGGATGAACTCGCGCGCGACGTCGTTGTCACCGCGCGCCAGCTCGTCCGGACGGCCGCGCGCGACGATCTCGCCGCGGATGAGCAGGATCGCTTGGTGCGCGATGCGAAAGCAGCTTGCGATGTCGTGCGAGATGACGATGCTCGTGACGTTGAAGCGCGAGCGCATCTCGTCGATGAGATCGTCGACGAGGCGGCTCGTGAGTGGATCGAGCCCGCTCGTCGGCTCGTCGTAGACCAAGATCGGCGGCTCGAGCATGAGCGCGCGCGCGAGCCCGACGCGCTTTCGCATGCCGCCGGACAGCTCGCTCGGGAATTTCTTGATGACGTTCGGATCGAGCCCGAGGATGCGGAGCTTCTCGACGACACGCTCCTCGATTTCCTTCGACGACATCTTCGTGTGCTCGACCAGCGGGAACGCGACGTTCTCCATGACCGAGATCGAGTCGAGCAGGGCGGCGTACTGGTAGACCATCCCGAACTTCTTTCGGACGCCGTTCAGCTCGCGCTCCCCCATCGGGACGATGTCGTCGCCGTCGATGAAGATCTGGCCCGTCGTGGGCTTTTCGAGCGCGACGATGTGCCGTAGGAGCGTGGTCTTGCCGGCACCCGAGCCGCCGATGATGACCGTCGTTTCGCCGCGGCGCGCCACGAGATCGATCCCCTTGAGGACCCACGTGTCGCCAAACTTCTTCTTGACGTCTTTGAGGACGACGATGTCGTCGAGGGATGCCATGGACGGTGGAGGGTCGACGGTGGACCCGCTCTCGATTACTACCACCTGTGACATGACGAGCGATCACCTCGACGCGATTCTCAAGACGGCCCACACGAAGCAGGACAAAGAAGGGTGGCACACCGTCCCCGACGGCGGGACTCTCACCCTCTACGTCGCGTTCAACGGCGCGAGCCTCACCGTAGGCCGCGTCGAAGCGCTGCGGTTCGACGGCGAGCTGCTCTACGCACGCACGCCGAAGCGCGAGCTCTTCGCGCTCACGCGCGGCGACGTGTACGCGGTCGCGATCGAAGGCGCAGGCGCTACCGGGCAACCGCCGCGGCGCGCCGGCTTCGGTTGAGACGTTGGTCGATCTCGCGCTCCGCGCTCTCGCAGCGATCGTCGCGCGGATGCCGGAGCGCACGCGCGTAGCGTTCGGCGCGTTCCTCGGATGGCTCGCGGGGAGCGTTCTCAGGATTCGCCGCGCCCAGGTCGAAGCGGCGATGGCGCGCGCGGGAGTCGCGTCGCCGCGTCGCGAAGCGGCCGGGATGTACCGTGGCCTAGGTCTCGGTGTCTTCGAGCTGCTGGGCCTCGCGGGCGGTGGAGCGCACGATCTCGACGCGACGATCGGCTTCGATGATCGATCGCGTGCGGAGTGGGACCTCGCGCGTCGGGCGGGGAAGGGGATCGTCGTCGCGGCGTCGCACACGGGAAATT
>JAYVXB010000435.1:0-5070 GCA_043785585.1 Deltaproteobacteria bacterium
CCGTGCTCGAAGTCGTAGAGCGTCTCGCCGTGATCCGCCGTGACGATGATGATCGTGCGCTGCGTGAGCTTCTCGCGATCGAGCGTGCGGAGGAGATCCGCCACGGCGTCGTCGATGCTCGCGACCGCACCGTCGTACAGCCCCTGCACCTGGCGAATGTCTTGCGCGTCGGGCGGCGCCTCTTTTCCGAGGCCGACCGGTTTGTAATATTTGTAGCGACCGCGGTACGCGGGATCGGTGAAGCGCGCGTAGTACGGAGCCGGCGCCGCGTAAGGAAAGTGCGCCGTCGAGTAGAAGACGGTGAGGAAGAACGGATCGTTCTTCAGCCTGTGGATCGCGCTTGCCGCGTCGCGCGTGAGCATCTGCGCGTCGGCGGCGTCGTTGAGCTCGCGGAGCACGGGGAAGAACGTGCGACCGACGCGCGAGTGCAAGAACGGCAAGAGCGGCGTCTCGCGCTCGATCGCGCGCTGGCGGACGATCTGCCGAAAATCGAAGTACGGCGTGTCGACGTCGCGGAACCCGAGCTCGATGCGGCCGAAGATGTCGCCGGCGAAATCGCTGACGACGCCGGTCTTGTAGCCGGCCTTCGCGAAGCGCGACGGCAGCGCGTCGAAGTCCTTCGCGCGCTCTTCGAGGCGCGGGAACATGTTGCGGATGCCGTGGTGATGCGGATGGCGTCCGGTGAGGATCGAGACCCACGAGGGGAACGTGCGCGGGAGCGAGACGTACGCGCGATCGAAGCGCGTGCCGCGTTCGGCGAGCGCGGTGAGCGCGGGGGCGATGGATGCCTTGAGGCGATCGGCGCGCAGCGAGTCGGCGGCCAGGATGATCACGTTCATCTTGCCGGACGCGGGCGCGGAGGCGGGAGGAGGATCGGCGTGCGCCTCGGGCACCGGCGTGCGCGCCACGAGCGCGACGAGAACCATCGCACCGGCGACGGCTCCCGCCGACGCGCCGTTCTTTCGAAGCGTCGCGAGAGCGGCCGTGACACGCGCCGGCCACCGCCGCCACTGCCCAGGCGGCCCCGCGACGAAGAGCGCCGTCATGAGCACGCCGATCGCCACGACTCCTCCCGGCCCGAGCAGATCCGTCACGAGCACGTGCACCGTGCGCAGCATCCCGCCGCGCGCGTACCAACCTTCCGCGTAGAGCTGCGGCGTCGCCGCCATCGCGCGAAGCTCGATGAGCGCGTGCAGCGCCGCCGTCACGCCGAGGACCATCGCCGCGCGCCGAAGCTGCGACGGCGCCGCGCCGACCGCGAGCCGCGCGCGCGCCCAGACCAGCGCTCCGGCCGCGACGCCGAGGATCGCGCCGATGACGAGCGCGGCGCACGCGATCGCGATCCGGATCCGCGCGACCTCGCCGCCGAACTGACCGTAGACGAGCTGCGTGAGCTCACGCGCGTTCTCGCCGAGCTGCTGCCGCTCTTCGACGCTCCGTGTCCCCGCGCGCGCGGCGAGCGCGAGCACGTAGAGCGCACCCAAGACCGACGGTCTGAGGACGATGGACGAGAGGACGGCGAGAGCCTTGCGCACTACTCTCGCGAAGTATCCTATTTCAGCGCGCGCGTCAGCGGACGCGGGCCGGGATCGCGCGCGTTCGCAGCGCCAAAGCGGGCGGAGAGGTCGGCGACGGCGCGTGAGAGGCGCTGGATCTCCTTGCGCGGAAGCTTCGCGCCGTCCGGCGTGATGCGCTCGCAGAAAAACGTTCGGCACCCGAACGGTCGAGACGCATAGATGCGGCAGCGCCCTTCCGCCGACAAGAGCGGGCACTTTCCTTTTTGCGACGACGTGGCCGCCATCGGGAGGCGCTTCTTCTGCGGCGAAGCGCGCATCGCCAGCTCGATCTCCGCGAGCTCGATCGCCGTCGGGTACGGCTCGCGTCCCGTCAGGCCGAAGTCGCAGCACTCGGTCGTCGACGCGCACGAAAACGGCGACAGGAGCGCGTCGACCTCGGCGTAGAGCGCGCGCAGCTCGTCGCGGAGCGGATCACGCTTGAAGTCCACGGCAGTCGTCGTCATGCGCACGAAACGTAGCGTAAACTGATCCGCGGATGATCGACGCTTCCTTCCGACCTGCGCTGAGACCGCTCGAATCGATCGCCGTCGCGGATCCGCGGCACGGGCGCGTCATCGTGCTCCGCGACACGCAAGGCTTCACGGCGGCGCAAGCGACGCTTCCGCCGGCGCTCTTGCCGATCGTCTCGCGCATGACGGGGCGACGCACGTGCGCGGAGATCGCGCGCGACGCGGCGGTGGAGCTCGGGTGCGAGGTGCCGGTCGACGTCGTCGTGCGGCTCGCGAACGAGCTCGACGATGCGCTGATGCTCGACAGCGCGAAGTTTCGCGCGGAGAGAGCGCGGATCGAAGGCGAGTTCGCGAGCTCGGAGCTGCGCGCGGCATCGCACGCGGGGGGCGCGTACCACGGCGACGAGGCGCAGCTCCGCGCCTACTTGGACGAGAGCTGCTTGGCGAAGGCGAAAGCGACGACGACGCGAGGCGGAGAGATCGTCGGGCTGGTCGCGCCCCACATCGATCCGTGGCGCGGCGCGCTCGGGTACGGCCATGCGTACGGCGCGCTCGCGAAGGGGCTCGCGCCGACGGTCGACACGTTCGTGATCTTCGGGACGTCGCACGCGCCGATGCGTGAGCACTTCGCGCTCTGTCGCAAAGCGTTCGACACGCCGCTCGGCGCGGCCGAAGCGGACGTCGTTGCCATCGACGCGATCGCTGCACGCGCGACGTTCGATCCGTACGTCGATCAGTTCAACCACAAGCGAGAGCACTCGCTCGAGTTCCAAGTCGTGTTCCTGAAGCACCTCCTCGGCGCGCGGCCCTTTCGAATCGTGCCGGTGCTCGCAGGGCTCGGTGAGCACCAAGCGCACGGGACGGATCCCGCGAAGGACGATCGCGCGAACGCGTTCCTCGACGCCGTGCGCGAGCTCGTCGAGTCGCGACCGGGGCGCGTCGCGATCATCGCGGGCGCGGACATGGCGCACGTCGGGCCGCGCTTCGGCGACGACGCGCCCTTCGGCGAAGACGAGCGACGCGCGCTCGAGACGACCGATCGCGCGTCCCTCGCGCACGCCGCGGCGATCGAGACCGATGCGTTTTGGGAGCACGTCGCGCGCGATCTCGACACGCGGCGCGTGTGCGGCCTAGGGCCGATCTACGCGCTGCTGAGGACACTGCCCGGCGGCGCCCGCGGAAGTCTCTTGCACTACGAGCAGACGATCGACAAAGACGAAGGCTCGATCGTCAGCCACGCGGGGCTCGCCTTTTATCGCTAGGCCGATCGCTAGGTCGACCTGTGGGCGACGTCGTTGACAGACCCAGATCAGCAGAGTAGATGAGCCGTTCCAAAGTCTTGCGGGAGTAACTCAGTGGTAGAGTGCCACCTTGCCAAGGTGGACGTCGAGGGTTCAAATCCCTTCTCCCGCTCCACAGAAGTCTCAGGGCGATCGCCAACGATCAAGCCGGTTTGGACCACTCGTCCGACCCGGCTTCTTTTTTGACGCAATTCGTCAAAATTCAGATTCTGAACCTTGAACTAGGTTCGCCAATCGCGCATGAACCGCGTCCGTGAACGGTCCCTTCGGATCGCGCGCGACGACGGAGCCATGCTTACCTCCTCCGAATCTTCTCTCAAGGCGTCGCCGCGCGTGCGCGAGGCCGTGTCCGACTCCGCGGCGCTCCGGCTGTTCGCCGAGTCGACCGACGTCGCCGCGATCGATGCGTTCATGGAGTGCCTCTGCGTGGGCGAAGCGCGGGACGGCGCGCGCGGAACGACGCTCGGCCGCATCGCGTGGGAGCACATCGCGACCGGCGGGAAGCGACTGCGCGCGCGTCTCGCGCTCTTCGGCGTGCAGGTCCTCGGCGGTCGCGCGAACGATGGCGTCGCGTGGGGCGCGGCGTGCGAGCTCCTTCACAACGCATCGTTGATCCACGACGACATCCAAGACGGCGACGCCTATCGCCGCGGGACCCAAGCGCTCTGGGCGCGCTACGGCGTCGCGCAGGCGATCAACGCGGGCGACCTTTGCATCGCGCTCGGGTACGCGGCGCTCGAGGCAGTCCCGGTCTCCGAAGCGTTGCGCTTTCGCCTGACGAAGATCGTCACGCGCGCGTCGCGCATGATCGTCGAAGGCCAAGCCGCGGAGCTCGGGCTGCTCGCCGCCGAGCACGTGCCGACGTGGAGCGACTACGCATCGTGCGTCGAAGGGAAGACGTCCGCGTTCTTCTCGCTCCCGATCGAGGGCGCCGCGTTGATCGCAGGTCGCTCGGTCGAAGACGCCGCCGCCCTCGCCGACACCTGCCGATCGCTCGGCGTGCTCTTCCAGATCCAAGACGACATCCTCGATCTCTATGGCGACAACGGCCGCGATCTCCCCGGCTCGGACCTCGCGCAATCCGGCAAAGCGAGCGCGTTCGTCGTCGAGCACCTGCGCCTCCATCCGCACGATCGCGACTGGCTCTACGGCATTCTCACCGCGTCACGCGAAGAGACACCGCGCGCGTCGATCGACGACGTGATCACGCGCTTCGCCGACGGTGGCGCGCTCGACGCGGTCTGGCGACGCATCGACGAGATCCGCGACGCGCTCGACGCGTCCGCGGTCCTACGCGCCGAGCCTGCGATCCGAGAGCTCTTGCGCCACTTCGTCGGCGTCGCGCTCCGCCCCGTCGAGCACACGCGCGTCTCGAAGGTCGCGGGATGAACGAGGCGTCGCTCCGATCCGAGAGCCCTTGGCGGCGGCTCGGTGTGTTCTTCGAGCTCGGCAAGCTCAAGATCGTCGAGCTGTGGCTCGGGTTCTTCGTCGGCGTCTCGCTGCTCGGACGCGAGGCCGTTCGCGATCCGCGCGCGATCGCGATCTTGGGACTGATCCTCGTCGCGGGGATCTCGGTCATCGCCGCGACGTGCAGCCTCGACGACATCGCCGGCGTGCGCGACGGCGTCGATCAAGCCAACCACCGCGAAGGCGCGCGATGGGGTGTCGCGAAGCCGATCCTCACCGGTGACCTCGCCGAGAAGAGCGCCTTCAAATTCGTTCACGTGCTCGGAGCCGTCGGCG
>JAYVXB010000436.1:0-5069 GCA_043785585.1 Deltaproteobacteria bacterium
CTCGACAAGTTCATGGGCGACGGGATCATGGCGTTCTGGGGCGCGCCCGTCGCGCACCCCGACGACGCGATTCGCAGCGTGCAGTGCGCCATCGAACAGATGGAAGTGCTCGGTCGCTTCAACCGCGCGCGGATCGAGTCGGGGAAGCTCCCGCTCGCGGTCGGCGTCGGGATCCACACCGGGCCGGTCGTCGTCGGGTACGTCGGCAGCTCGAAGGCACTCAGCTACACCGTCATCGGCGACACCGCGAACACGAGCGCGAGGCTCTGCTCGTCGGCGCTCTCGGGGCAGATCGTTTTGAGCGAGCAGACGCTCGCGCGCGTCGGCAACCGCTTCGAGGTCGAAGAGATCGAGCCGAAGTCCCTCAAAGGAAAAGAGAAGCCGATGCGGCGGTTCAACGTCATCCGCGAGAAGCCGAGCGCCGCGGTAGCGAAGACCGGCTGAGCCGAGGCGAGCGTGCGCGGGTTCATCGCATTCGCGGCCGTCGCCGCGGCGTGGAGCGCCGTCGGGGGGTGCGGAGACGCGCTCGTCGTGGCGAAGCCCGCACCGGTGCCGATCGCGACCGCGACGCCGTCGGCGACCACGAGCGCCGCGCCCGAGTACGTGTACCCGCCCGACGGGCCGATCCCGCAGCTTCGAACGGGCACGATCGCGCCGACCGAGTACGCCGATCCGATCGCGGCGCGCGTGAACGCGCGGAGCGTCGGCGACATGGAGACGCTCTTCGTCGAGGTGCCGCTCACCGACGAGCAAGCCGGCGCGCTCGAGCGCGACTACGACAAGCTCACCGTCGTCCACGTGGCGCGCGGCAGCGCGGAGCAAGCGTACGCGTTCGCGATCCGCGGCGCCGATCACGATCCACCGAACCCGATGGCGCTCTTCGTCTGGGTGAGGCGACCGCTCGGCGCGGCAGGGACGCCCGTGCGAGGCGACATCTTCACGCCGCTGCGCAAGAACATCTACTCGCCGACGAGCGGCGGGAAGACGTTCGTTCCCGGAATGCACCTTCGCTTCGCGGTCGACTCGGTCGCGGCAGGGCGAGCGCCCGCGCCGGATCCGAAGGTGACCGCGGAGTTTACCGCCGCGTTCGCGCAGCACATGGATGATCCGCAGTGGGGCGGATGGCATCGCGGGCCGTGGAACGCGTTCGCGGCGTCGCGCCTCCGCGCGCTCGCACCGGCGCCGAAGAAGCCGGCGGTCGTCGCGGCTGCGTCGTCCGGCCCGACGGCGTACGCGCCGTACTCGCCGCCCCAACACCAGAACGCGGGCGATCTCGCCGAGCTCATGGCGACGACGACCGGCGTGACGGCGATCCAAGAAGCGCTGCAGCACGATCGCACGCTCATCCTCGCGAATGCGCGCGCGAAGCAGACGTCGGCGGTGACGACGCTCAAAGGGCCCGCGCTGTCGCCGCATCCGTGGAAGGCGATGATCGCGCGCCTCAAGGCGACGCCGCCTGCCGAGCCGCTCGCGATGGCGGCGCCGGCGGAGTTCTACTTCGCACGCGCGAACGACTTCGGCGCGCTCCTTCGCGTCGTCGATCACGTCGCGACGTGGGGGACGCCGCTCGCGAACGTGATGGGCGCGACGTCCGAGGATCGCGACGTGCTCGCGCGCTACGAAGCGCAGCTCGGAATCAAGCGCGGGCCGCTCACCGAGCGCCTCGGTCCGACGGCCATCACCGACATGGCGATCGTCGGGAGCGATCCGTACTTGGTCGAAGGGAGCGACGTGACGCTGGTCTTCCGGCCTCGGTCGCGCGACTTGCTCAACGCGGCGCTCGCCGGCGCGCTCGCGGCGCACGAGAAGGACCACGGAGCGATCTCGCACGAGAAGCGGACGTACGACGGTGTCGACATCGCGATCGCACGCTCCGCCGACGGCGTGGTGCGCCAGCAGCGCGCAACCGTCGCGGATTTCGAGATCGTCTCGAACAGCTCGAACGCGATCGACCTCGTGATCACGACCGCGCGCGGCAAGCACCCTCGCCTCTCCGACGAGCTCGACTTCCAGTACATGCTCGCACGCGACGCATCGACGCGCGCCGACGTGCTCGCGTTCATGAGCGATCGCTTCGTCTCGGAGGTCATCGGCCCGAAGCAGAAGATCCTCGAGGCGCGCCGGCAGATCGCGCTCGCGGAGCTGGCGACGCCGGGATTCGCGGCGCTGCTCTACGGACGCATGTACGGCAAGAGCCCGGCGGCGGTCGCGGATCTCACGCGGACGAAGCTGCTCGCCGCGGCGGAGCTCGCGCACGGTAGCGGCGGGGCGATCGCGTGGAAGCCCGGGACCGCAGCGCGCTCGTCGTGGGGGACGGTCGCGTCGCTGACGCCGCTGATCGATCTGCCGACGGTCGACAAGATCACCGACAGCGAGAAGGCGTCGTACCTGCGCTTCGTCGGGACCTACCAGTCCGCGTGGAAGCACTACGTCGATCCGGTCGCGATCCGGATCGCGAGCGACGCGGCGCATCTCACGGTCGACGTGCGCGAGCTGCCGCTCATCGACAACTCGGATTACAAAGAGATCGCGGGGTTCGTCGGCGACACACGGATCGATCCGGGGAAGCCCGAGAGCGGAATGCGCGCGGTCTTCGCGATCGGGCAAGACTCGCCGCTCCGTCAGGAGCTCGATCAGAACACGCGCTCCTTCCTTCGAAAGCGCGATCTCTCGTTCGATTGGATCGCCGACTGGGCGGCCATCGGCGTCCTCGATCGCGCGTCGCTCGCGGCGTCGACGATGACGATGATCGACGACGAGCTGCCGCAGGTGCCGAAGAAGGAAGGGACCGGGGGGCGACGACGCGACGAGATGCTCGGCCTCTCGAAGATGCCGATCTACGCTGCCGTCGGCGTGCGAAACCCCGTCGCGGCGGCGCTCGCGATCACGGCGGTGCGCGCGTTCGCCGAAGAGACGCTGCCCGGTATGCTCGAGTGGAGCGACGCGGGCAGGCACCGCGGCATCGGCATCGCGCGCATCGCGTTCAACGAGAAGGAAGACAGCTTCTTCGGCTCGACCTTCGAAGGAATCGAGATCTTCTACACGGTCGCCGGCGGCGCGCTGATCCTGTCGCCAAGCGAGCTCGTGGTGCGCACGATCATCGACCAACGGCTCGACGGCAAGGGCGTGAAGGGGCTCGGCGAGAACGCGAGCGGTTCGCAGCTCACGTTCGACGTCGGAGGCGACGCGGGCGGCGCGATGTGGACGACGATGACGTGGATGCTCGAGATGGCGACGCTCGACGACGGCACGCACGGCGGACGCGCGACGGCCGAGGCGCTGATGCGCGGCGCGCCGGACCGCGCGGGCGACGCGGCGGCGATGCGCGCGCTCGCGATCGCCTATTTCGGCGCCGTGCCCGTGTCGCCGGACGGCGGCGCGTACACGATGGCGAACGACGGGCTGCGCGATCCGCTTCGCGGCACGCTGCACGCGCCGATCTGGCCCGCGCTCCCCGTCGACGACTCTCCGGCCTTTCGCATCGTTCGATCGATCAAGCAGGTGCGCACCGAGCTCGGCTTCGACGAGGAGCCCGGCAGCACGCAGGCGAGCCAGCTGAAGAGCATGCACGCGAAGGCGATCTTCGTCCTGAGGTGACTCCCGCGGGCACGCGCGAATGTGATAGCGTCCGCGGCCGAAGTGGCAGCGTTCGTTCTCCCGTTCGAGAAACCCGTCGTCGAGCTCGTGATGCGCGTGCGCGAGCTCCGCGCTCTCGCCCAGTCCGACCGCCATTTCGAAGCCGAGCTGAAGCGCCTCGAAGAGAAGGCCGGGCGCCTCGCGCGCGAGCTCTTCGCGGATCTGTCGCCCTGGCAAAAGGTGCAACTGTCGCGGCACCCGAACCGCCCGTACACGCTCGACTACGTCGAGGCGCTCTTCACCGATTTCCAAGAGCTCCACGGCGATCGCGCCTTCGCCGACGACGCCTCGATCATCGCCGGGTTCGCGAAGTACCGCGGGCGCAGCGTCATGGTGGTCGGCCACCAGAAAGGGCGCGGCGCGAAGGACAACGTGAAGCGCAACTTCGGCATGCCGCACCCGGAGGGCTACCGGAAGGCGCGGCGTCTCTACGAGCTCGCGTCGCGCTTCAGCCTCCCCATCGTCACGTTCATCGACACGCCGGGCGCGTACCCCGGGATCGGCGCCGAGGAGCGCGGGCAGAGCGAAGCGATCGGCGCGTGCCTCGCCGCGATGTCGCGCGCCGAGGTGCCGATCGTCGCGACGATCATCGGCGAAGGTGGCAGCGGCGGCGCGCTCGCGCTCGGCGTCGCGAACCGCGTGCACGTCCTCGAGTACGGGACGTACAGCGTCATCTCGCCCGAAGGGTGCGCGTCGATCTTGTGGAAGGACGGCTCGAAGGCCGACGAGGCCGCGACGCGACTCAAGATCACCGCGCCGGACCTGCTCCGCCTCGGCGTCGTCGACTGCATCGTCGACGAGCCGGCCGGCGGCGCGCATCAAGACCCAGCGGCATCCGCTCGCCTGGTCGACGCGGCGCTCTGGACGGCCCTCCGGGAGCTCGAGGGGCTCAGCCCGGCAGAGCTCGTCGCCGACCGATACCAGCGGTTTCGCGCGATCGGCGCGCTCCTCGCCTAATGTACGAACGCGGCGCTACTTCGACTTCGGCGAACGAGCGATGTAGTCTCCATGATGTGCGGCCTGGACGCGCGTAAAGCGTCGGGTCGCGTCGGGGAGGAAGCATTCGTTGGCCGTCGAGCGCCCTACCATAACGCCGCCTTTCGATCCGCAAGCGTACGCGCGTGAGTCCGAGTCGAAGGTGCGCGCGTCGATCCCGCTTCATGCGCCGCCGGACGACGAGAGCGGCATCCAGCCTGTCGGGATGCGCATGGCGGACCTCGGTCTCGACGAGCCACTTAGCGAGCTGCCGCCGACGCGACCGACACCGGTCGTCATGTTGGCGGTGCCGACCCTCGCCATGTCGCGCGGCGAGCTCGCGCGTCTCACGCTCGACCACCGCGCCGGCTTCATCCTCTCGCACGTCGACGGCGTCTCCGACGTCGAAACCATTCTCGACGTGAGCGCGATGCCCAACGACGAAGCGCTGGGCATTC
>JAYVXB010000437.1:0-15533 GCA_043785585.1 Deltaproteobacteria bacterium
CTTGAGCTCGCCGAGGTCGTACGGAAGGTGGCGGGCGAGGACGTCGCGATTGTCTATGCGCCACTGCCGGCGGACGATCCGAAGCGGCGATGCCCGAACATCGAGAAGGCGAAGCGGCTCCTCGGCTTCACGACGACCGTCGAGCTCCAGGACGGGATTCGGAAGACGTACGAGAACTTCAAGAGTCGGATGCGCACGAAGACCGAGACGTAACGTTCGTCGCGATCTACTGCCCACCCGCGTCCGTTGCCGTCGGCGGAGGGCACGCGGTCAGCGACATGATCCACTGGTCGAGCACCTTGACGCCCTGATCGTCGACGACGCGCGATGCGAGCGGTGGCATCCGCTTCGGGTCGAGCGCGTGCGGACGGATCGACAGGAGCGACTTCGACGGGTCGCCCGGCGTGAGGATGCGGACGCCCGCGATGCCGAAGTCGCCGTTGTCGGGCGCGACGTTGCACATCTTCGCGTCACCGAACGCGGTCGCGAAGCGGAGATCCATCGGACCGCCGCCGTTGCCGTTCGCGCGATGGCAGCTCGCGCAGTTCGCGTGCAAGTAGGATTTCGCGCGCGGCTCGAGCGGCCCCGCGCTTGTCGGCGTCGGGTACGCGACGGTCTGGGCGACGGGCCCCGGGAGCGGCGCGGCGAACATACCGATGTGATCCAGCGTCTTCAGCTGGTTCGCGGTGCGGTTCGTGATCGGATAGAGCTCGTCGCCGTTGAGCTGCCCGAGCTCCATGCCGAGCGTTCGTTGCGCGGCGCCGGAGTGGCACGCGAAGCAGTCCGAGCGCGACGGGTAGTACCAAGTCTGCGCGCCGACGGTCTTCGACTTGCTCGACGGCAGGAGCGTCGCGTCGGTCTCCGTGTCATTCCACTCGTACGTGTACCCAGCCCATTCGCCGTCGTCGTGCCGCACGAGCAACCGCGTCTCGGTGCGCTTGCCGCCGACGGTGAACGTCTTCATGAGGACGCTGCCGTTCGGCAAGTCGAGGTGACCGTCGGTGCCGACGGCGATCTTCTTGCCGTCGGGGATCGCGAGCCAACGATCCTTCTTCGCGCCGTCGCTCCAGAGCGGGCTGTTCACGGTGTATGGGATCGCGCCGGCTACGGCGTTCTTCGGGTTCATGGGATCGACGCAGCCGGTCTTGGAGAGAAGATCGGGGAACGTCGCGCCGGTGCCGCCGTCGAGCGGCGCGGCGGTGAGCTGGTAGATCTTGCCACCGAGGTCGACCGCGTAAAGCTCGCCCGCGTCGTCTTCGGCGAAGTGGGTCCAGGCACCCGTCGGCCCCTGCGGGTTCAGCTGCACGCTCGTGAACGCGTTGGTCATCACGTCGTACTTCAGCGCCCAGATCTCGCCGGTCACCTCGTCGCCGAAAACGTAGCTCCCGACCATTGATGGCACCGCGCTCCCGCGATAGACGACGCCGCCGACGACGGCCTTGCCCGCGCCGCCGCTGTGTCCGTACTCGAAGACGGGCGCGACGAAGCCCGCGCGCGGGTTCGGGCAACGCGTCGCATCCGTAGACTCGTAGTCGTGCGTTGCTTCGAGGCAAGGCCACGCGAAGTTCCCTCCCGGCGCGGCGACGCGATCGATCTCCTCCCAAAGGCTCTGCCCTACGTCGCCGATCCACATGTCGCCCGCGACGCGATCGAAGCTGAATCGAAACGGGTTGCGGAGGCCGTACCCGAACGTCGAGTCTTGTCCACCGCCGTTCTTGAACGGGTTGCCGTCGGGGACGACGTACGTCTTTCCGGGCGGCGGCGGCGTGTCGACGTCGATTCGGTGAATTTTCGCGAAGTATCCGTTCGTGTTCTGGCCGTTCTTGAACAGGTCGCCGCCGCCGCCGCCGTCGCCGAAGCCGAAGTAGAGGAAGCCGTCGGGGCCGAACGCGATCGAGCCACCTTTGTGGTTCGTCGCGGTCGTCTGGTTGAACGCCACGATCTCGGTGTAGTTGCTGAACGTCAGGCCGTTGTCCGCGCTGTCCATGCGCGCGATGACCGAACGCATCTGCGAGCCGGCGACGTTCGCGTCGGTCGGCGTGTACGAGAGGAAGACGCGGCCGTTCTGCGCGAACTTCGGGTGGAATGCGAAGCCGAGGAGGCCACCTTCGCCGGTTTGGTTCGGCGCGATCGGAACGGTGAGGACCGAGATCGTCGCCTGCGGGGGCGCGACAGGGAAGCTGTAGATCTGTCCAAACCGCAGTGCGGCGAACCAGCGTGTTCGGTCTCCGGGAATCTGACGAAGCATGAGCGGTCCAGACAGAAACGTGTTCGGGAACACGCGCGGCCACGTCACCGCGATGCCGCTCGGCGGGCGCGCGGGCGCGACGCAGGTCGGGTTCGGCGGTCGCGTGTCGAGTCCGAAGTCCGGTGGCGCGGGGCCGTCGCCGGTGGCGTCTTGCGCCGTCGCGTCGCCTCCGCCACCGTCGTCGCCTGCAGCGGTGGGCGCCGTGTCGTCGCCTCCGCACGCGCCGGCGGTTACGACGATGACTCCGAGGACCGCGAAGAGCGCGACGAGCGGGACGTGCGATCGCATGCATGCATGGTAGCAGCGCCTCCGCGCGCGGATGTCGCGCATCGGATCGGTTCCCGGGCTCAACGATCGGCCATCGCCCCAATGACCGGTCGAAGGTTTTGTCGATGGGCCATACCCCCCGCCCATGTCGGGTCGAAGGTTTTGTCGATGGGCCACGGCCCCCACCCACGACGCGTTGAAGGTTTTCTCGCTGGGCCCCCAGCCCCGCCCAGAACAGGTTGAAGGTCTTCCCGGTGGGCCAAGCCCCCCACCCACGACGCGTTGAAGGTTTTGTCGATGGGCCAAGGCCCCCACCCGCGACAGGTTGAACGTTCAAACAAAAGTGCCTTCGCAGCCCCCCATCGCGTTGAACGTTTCCAGCTTCCCTCCTCGCTCCGAGCAGCGCTAAAGACGCGCCCCATGCGCGCTGCCCTCTCCGCCGAAGCGATCTACTCGATCCGCATCTCGTCGTGGCAAGCCCTCTTCGCCGTCTTCGGCCTCCCGCCCGGCGTCACTCGCGCGACGAGCTCACACGCGGCGATCGCCGCCGCCATCGCCTCGTCCGATCTCCCCGCCGCCCTCGCACGTGCGCTCCACCTCGTCGCGGCGTTCGCCATTCCGGCCGGCCGCGTCGAGATCGAGAACGCCGCGTCGGCGCTCGGCTACGCGAAGCGCCTTCCTCCCGCGACATCGCCCGCCGATCTCATGGCCGCGCTCGTCACCGCGGCGCAGAGCGACGACGTCATCGCCGCGATCGTCGAAGCGGCGAAGATCATCCGCGGCCGATCCTTCCCGCCGCGCCTCACGAACGTTCACCTCGGCGCGCCGGGCGTCGACGCCGCCATCGGCGATCCGTGGCAGTACACGGACCCGATGAAGCGCGCTGTCGGCGCGTGGTGCGCGGAGACGGGGAGGGGAAGCGTCATCGACGTCGTCGCTCACGGCGATCTCCGCCGCGCGGTGCTCGACATCATCCACGAAGATCGCGAGGAGACCATCCTCACGCGCGCGCCGGACGCCGCCGCTGCGCCGATCGCAACGACGATCGCGCGCCCCGTGCGCTCGCATCGCGTCGTCTACGAATCCGAAGGCGAGCGCGGGCTCCTCTGGATCACGACCGACGTGCCCGACGCACTCATGCCGCTCGCGCGCATTGCCGGCGACGTGCTCTTCGGCGATTCGCGTCACTTCCTCCGCGAAAGCCCGTACACGCTGTGGCCGCTCCAGAACCGCGGCAAGGACGCGCTCGAGCTGCCGTCGCTCGCCGCGGACCTGGCGTCGGTGCGCGCGATCTCCGGCACCTGGCACTCCGGCAAGAAGCACGCGATGACGCCGCGCGGGAAAGACTTCTTCGAGGCGCTCGCGCGTTACAAGATCCGCATCGACGGCGGGCGCCTCGACGCCATCACGCTCCGCGCCGAACGGCGCAAGCACGACGGCGGCCCGCCGCAATTCGACGTCACTCTGCGCCCGCCGCACCTCCTCACGTGCTCCGAGCCCGAGCTCGCGCCGCTGATGAACGAGATGCTCGACGCCGCGCGGATCACGCGTCCGGAAGCGCCGCTGATCGACTTCTTCTCGCGCCAGCCGTGGATCCATCCGCGCGCGCCGTGGATCGAATCGGAAGGCGAGGGCGCTTTCGAAGCGCTCGTCGCGCGCGGCATCCTCGTCGCCGATCGATCGAACCGGGCGGTCGCGCATCCGGAGTATCCGTACGCGGGCCGACTCTTCAGCGCGTACGAGCTGTCGGACGGTCGCTTCCTCGCCGTGAGCGCCGACGTGCCGATCGCGCCGTTCGTCGTCGACGCCGAAGAGCTCGTTGTCTATCGCCTCGCTTTCGAGAAGCTCGCCGCGTTGGTCGCCGAAGCGCTCGGCCTTGGCGGGCCCGCGATCACGCTCGACGACGACGGCGTTCTCTTCTGCGGTCGCCGCGAGATCGGTCCGACGTACGTCCTCCTCTTCTTGCTCACGCGTCCGATTCGTCCCGCGACGGTCGAGCGACTTCGGACGATCGCAGGCCACGGCCACGCCGTCTTGATCACTCCGCGCGCTCGTATGACCGAGGGCGGCCTCCGGCAGATCGCGATGCCGCCGCTCATCGGTCCATGGCGCCCACTCCTCGCCGAAATCGTCCGCGCGCTCGACGTCGCTTCGGTCGTCGACACGCTTCTCTACGCACCCGCCGACGCGCGCGTCGTGATCCATCGCGCGACGACTCGCGGATGGATCGACGGGACGCTCTGCGATCAGCTTTCGGAGAGCCACTTGCGCTTGTTCGAGCTTCTCGCGCTTCACCCGGGACAGCGCGTGCACACGAAAGATCTCGCGGAGCACATCACGCAAGGGAGCGGGAACGCGGACACGACCTACAAGACGATCAAGAGCCTGTGGGAGGCCGTGCGGCGGAGCTTCAAGGCGCAGAAGAAGAAGCCGCCGAAGGATCTCGAGAAGTTCATCGAGATGCCGAAGCACGGCTGCTATCGGCTCTCCGTGATCGCGTTCGTGGAGTGACTTGCTCCGGATGGCACTGCGCGTACGATTTTTCGTCGTCCCGCCATGCGCCACCGACCAAATGTGGCGTCCAAAAATCGACGCTCCTTCGACGACTTGGAACCATCCCCAGAAATCCCACCGAAACGGACGTGAGTTTTCGCACCGTCCGTTTCTGTTTGGAGTCTGAGGATTCAAAAGCGACCTACGGCATTGTTCGTTGGGTCACGGGAACGAAACCAACCCCCCGCGACAAAGGACAATCCAATGACCTCTGTGAATTTCAGCGCGCACCTCGTTACCGGCACCGTCACCATCGAACGCTTCAACGAGGTCGCGATTCCCCCGATTCTCCGTTCTCACCTGGCGGCGCTCACGACGGCCCATGCGGCCCTCGCGAGCGGCGTCTTTCACGCCGACGAGGCGCGCGGCTCGCGCAAGAGCGCGATGCGCGTGGTCGACGCGGCGGATGTTGCACTCGCCACGAGTCTGAACGATCTCGCCGGCGAGATCGTCGTGGCGCGCCTTGGGACGCTGCAGAAGCCGTTCGCAGCGTTCGGTGGCAAGGGCGTGTCGTACTATGCGATCGGTTCGCGCGTCCGTGCGGTGAAGGAAGTGACGATCCTCCTCAGCACGATCCGCAGCTCCGATCCGCCCGCGGCAGTTCACGCGGCGGTCCTCAAGTGCGCGAAGGCGTGTCGCTCCCTGACCGAGGCGTACGCGGAGCTCGGCTCGCGCCGCGTCGCGTTCCGCAAGGCGCGTGGCGCACGCGCCGTGGCGCTCGCCGAGTTCACGCGCGCGTTCTCCGACGTGAAGAACATCGCGAAGGTGGCGTGGCGTGATCACGCGGAGACGTACGACATCGTCTTCGGAGCGATCGAAAAGGATCGCTTCGGGAAGAAGTCGCACGCCAAGAAGACCGATCCCGCGCAACCCACCACGCAACCGGCGTCGCCCCCGGCGTCGACCGTGACGACGCCGCCACCGACGACGTCCCCCACGACGCCGGCGGCGAGCCCCGGCCCTGCGCGTCCGGCCGCAACGCCGGCGACGGCGACGGCGGCAGCACCGACGAACGGCGCCGCGGCGCCGCTCGCGAACTAGCCAGCAACAGCCCTTTCGCAACGCGCGTTTCGAGCGAGCCGGTCTCGCTCGATCGCGCGCGGCGCGGAAGGATCGGGTCGGTCTGCCGACGAGAGCGGGGTTGGATCCCTCGCCGACCCACCGGTGAACGCGTCGCATTCCGCGCCGCCCGCCGAACCGACAGCGACGCCGCGGTGCGCGTCGCCGACGGGACACGTCCATGCGCCGCACGAATTGGAGATCGCCATGAATGCTCTCGGAAACGTTGTTTCGTTCCCCTCGCAGATCACCCGCGCGCCGAGCGCCGAAGACATCGACGACGAGCTCATCGAGCGCATCGCGATGGACGACGAAGAGGCGCTCGTCGAGCTCGAGAAGCGCCACGTCGTGCGCCTCCGCAAGATCGCGCTCGCGATCCTCGCGGATGACGACGACGCGGACGCCGTCATCGACGATGTCTTCATCGACGTCGTGCGCCTTTGGGCGCCGGAGCGCGGCGAGGTCGCGCGGTGGCTTGGGCGTCTCACGCGGAAGCACGCGCGTAAGCGTCGCGCGCCGCTTGGAGGACTCGTGCATTGAGGTGCCGTGTTGCGACGGCGCGCGCGCCGCCTCCGCGGGGGCGCGCGCGTCGACCATTCGAACGAAGGGGACGCCATGAAGCTCACAGACCTATCGATTCGCCATTTCCGCTGCGGAGCCGAAGAGTGACACCGCTCTTCTACCCCGCGCACGATCCGCGCGCGGAGTCGTCGGAGTACCGGCGCGTCCACGCGCGGCTCGTCGTGGAAGAGAACCGCCCCTGCGCGATGTGCGGCGTGACGAACGCCGCGCTCGCGCGTCGTCGCGGACCGAATCCGTGGCGTGCCTCGCAGATCGAGACGCACCACGCGATCGTCGAGTGGGCGCTCATGAACGCGATCGATCTCGCTCATTTCAACGCGCTCGTCGTGCGAGCGCATCGCGGCACGCGCCGGATCTACGCGCGCGCGTTCACGCGCGAGCAGATGCGCGCGTGGATCGATCACCACGAAGACAACTTGCTGGTGCTCTGCGACGTGCACCACCGGCATCGGGCGGTCGGCATTCACTCCGTCGCGGCCCCTGTGTGGAACGTGCAGCCGCTGCTTGATCTGCGAACGCGACGGAGACTAATCGAGAGCATGAGGAGAACCCCATGAGCGTCACGTTCTACATCCGAGGCTCCGACGAGGTCCGCGGTTGCGCCCTTCGACCGTCGCTTGTACAAATTGTACATGCAACTTCCGATCAGCGACGCGAGGAAACAACTTCCTGAGCTCGTGAAGCGTGCGCAGCGTGGCGAAATCATCGAGATCACGCTTCGCGGCGAGGTCGTGGCGCGCCTGCTGGCGCCCGAGCCTGACGCCGGAGCGGCAGCGGATCGCTTGCTCCACGTGATGCGCACGCTCGGAGGCACGGGCAAGCGCCAGCGCGTCGACGTATCGAGCCGCAAGAGCGAGTACCTGACGCGTCGAGGCCGCTGAGTGGCGTTGCCTTCCCGCGACGTCTTCGTCGACACCTCGTTCTGGTACGCATCCCTCGATCCCCGCGACAAGAACCACGCGCGCGCGGAGGTGCTCGCCGAGGAGGCCGCTACCGACGGCGTGCGTATGCACTCGACGCGCGACGTCGTCGGGGAGACGCTCACGCTGCTTCGCTACCGAGCGAGCGCGAAGGCGGCGCTCCTCTTCCTCGACGAGATCGTCCCCGCGCTGCACGTCATCGATCCTGCCGCGGATACGCACGCGACCGCCGCCGCCGTGTTTCGGCGGCTCGCGCCGAAGCGCCGCCTCTCGTATTGTGACGCGCTCTCGTTCGTCGTCGTACGCAATGTTCTTCACGACGTACCTTGCCTCGCGTTCGACCGGGACTTCCGCGCGCTCGGCCTCACGGTGCTCGGCTGACGGGAGAGTCATCGCGCGACAGTCTGATCCAAATGTCCGACTACCACCTTAAGTGTAGCGAAATTTCACCGGTTCCGGCTGCGCGCGCCTCATAGACGAGCGCATCGCGCGCCTCGCCGTGGCGCGGGAACCACACGTCCGTCCGTGCTGCGCACTCGTGCGTCCCCGCGAAGACGCGTACGCCGATCTCGCGTGCCGCCTGCGCGTCGAATCGCAAGCGCGAGACGAACGGCGCGCTTCCACCCTCGACGCGATCGTCGACGACGAGCTCTCGCGGCGACGGCGTCAGCACGCGCCGATGTCGCGGTGCACCCGGCAGCCACGCGTATCCGTCGTGCGCAAGCTCCGCGATCACGCGGTCGCCGTCGACCTCGGCGCGCAAGACCTCGCCACGCCCGCGCCGCCCGAGCCGAAACGCGCCCCATACTTCGCACGAGTCGCGCCCGTCGATCTCGACGGTGTTGTGCGAGCGCGTCGCGCGCGTCGCACGTCTCGCATCGTCGTCGGCATAGCTCGCGACGCCGTAGTCGACGACCAGGCGCTTTCCGCGGACCCAAAGCTCGAACGTGAGCGCGTCGGCGTGTGCGTGCCCGGGTTGGTCACGTGGCCCGTCCGGACCTGCGTCTGCCATCAGCCATGCGCCGTCGCTCGACGCCATGCGCACCCATCCCGTCGGCTCGAGCCGCGTGACCGACGGGACCGCGGTGCGATCGAGGTCCGGAGGGGTCGCCACGATCCCGCACGTCGCAGCGAGCGCGAGGACGTCAGCAATCGTCGGCGCCGCGTCGAGAGCAGCGTCGTTGAAGAGCGGGTAGGTCCCGTCGGGCGCACGCACAGCGGTCGCCCACGCTGTCGCGCGCGACGCCGTCTCACTCCACAGGGCGGGCGAGCCGCGCCCCGACGCGTCCGCGAGATCGATCGCTTCGAGCAGTGCCGCCGTCAGCGCGAGGTGATACGAAGCCGACCGCTCGAAGTGCCCGCCATCGGAGAGAAACTGCCTCGGCAGCTGCCACGCGAGAATCGCGCATCCGAGGTGCCACCACGCGTCCGCCTCCGCGCCGCGCGCCGCAGCCCCAGCGCACGCGAGCGCGAGCGCGTTCTCGAGCAGATGGTTCCCGAGCAAATGAACCTCGAGCTGCAGCGCGATCGCACGTGCGGCGCGCGCGAGCTCGTTCGCTGGGATCGCGCGACCAAGTCGCGACGCGACCGCGAGCCGTCGCGCCCGCACCGATGACGGGAACGGAGCGATCGCGACCTGCCCGCTCCAATCGTGAAACGGCTCATCGTCGTCCGCGCCGATCTCGAGACCGTAGACTTCCTCGTATTCGCGCAGCGCGGATCCCGCCGGAAGTCGCGCGATCCGCTCGGCTCCGCGCGCACGCTCGGCGTTCGCGTGTGCACGAAGCGCCTCCGTTGGCGCTGGCCACCGAAGGACGAGCTGCGGCGCATGCGTCGACGGCACTTCACGCAACACGCGGCGCGCGATCATCGCGTAGGGTCGCGCCACGATCTGCAACGGGTGGAGCTCGCGCAGCGTTCGAAGCAACGTCGCCACGCGCGCCGCGTTCATCGACCGCGCACCGTATCGCGCAGAATGTCGAGGTAGCGCGCTGCGAGCACCTGGCGATCGAAGTTCTCGACCACGAACGCCCGCCCGCTCGTTCCCATCGCCGTTCGCCGCGCGGGATCGTCGGCGAGCGAAACGATCGCATCCGCCATCTTCCTCGAATCCTCCGGCGGCGTGTACACACCGCCGCCCGATGCTTCGACAATCCCGCGCGCTTCGCCGTCCACCGAGAGCACGATGGGGCGCTCCATCGCCGCGATCTCGAAAATCTTCGACGGGATCACGGTCGTGAAGAGCTCGCTCTTCTGCAGCGGAACGAGGCACACGTCCGCCGTCGCGTAGACCTCGGTCATTGCGTCGCGCGGCAACGATCCGAGGAAACGCACGTTCGCGATCCCTTCTCGCTGCGCGCGCTCTTCGAGGCGCTTCCGCTCTGCTCCTTCGCCGACGAAGAGGAAGCGCACGTCGTCGCGAGCGCGGAGCATCTTGGCCGTGTCGAGGACCGCATCGAGGCCGTGCGCCATGCCGTGCGTACCGACGTACGCCGCAACGAATTTGTCTCCCCACCCGAGCCGCGCGCGGAGCGCCGTCTCCCGCGGTGCCGCGACGAAGCGTGCGAGGTCCACCCCGTTCTTTACGACGAAGAGCTTTTCGCGTGGGATTCCGCGTGCGACGAGGCGCTCGCGAAATGCGTCCGTCACGACGACGATCGCGCGTGCGCGACGATAGAGGTGCATCTCCGCGACTTCGAGCCCGCGCACGATGGGATGGCCCGCGGGCAACGCGCCCACCGCGACGATCGACTCCGGCCACAAATCACGAACCTCGAACACGAACGGAACGCGACGGACCGTTGCGATCGCTTCGCCGGCGACGCCGCACAAGAGCTGCGGACTCGTCGCGACGAGGACATCGGGCTTCGACGCATGCAACTGTCCCCAGAAACTCGCGGAGAGCGCGAACGATGCGTACCCGAACGATCGCTTCAGCTTCCCCTTGTTCGCGGCCGCGTAGATCCACGTGCGGAGGACGCGCACGCCGTGGAAGTCCTCGCGGATGAGCGCATGTCCCCGGTACTCGGGTGGAACGATTCCCGTCGGGTGATGCGGCAACGCCGTGAGCACGGTCACTTCGTGCCCCGCCGCCGCCCACGCGCGCGTGAGCTCCGAAACGCGCGCTGCCGGTGCTCCGGGCTCCGGCGGGAAATACTGCGAGACGAAGAGAATCCGCATCTACGCCCGCGGCCCCACCGTCCGCGCCGGCGGATCCCCCGCAACGAACGCATCAATCGCATCCGCAATCCGCTCTCCCGTCTTCCCATCCCACCCCGCGGGCACGCGCCCCTTCTTCCCGCGCCCCGCAACAATCTCCTCCACCGCCGCAGCGATCTTCGCCACATCCAACGCAACGACCGTGTTCGTCCCCTCCGTCACCGTGATCGGCCGCTCCGTCCCGCCACGCATCGTCAGGCACGGCACGCCGAGCGCGGTCGTCTCTTCCTGAATCCCGCCCGAGTCCGTCGCGACCAACATCGCCGACGACATCAGCGTCACGAAATCATCGTACCCGAGCGGCTCGGTCGTCCGCAGGTTCGGCGTCCCATTGAGCCGCGCCGCAAGCCCCGCGCCCTTCGCGCGCTCCACGGTGCGCGGGTGCACGGGGAAGAGCACCGGCACGCGCTTCGTGATCGCATCGAGCGCGTCGAGCGTCCTCGCGAGCGCTTCCGGCGAGTCCACGTTCGCCGGCCGGTGCAGCGTCGCGAGCGCGTACTTCCCCGGCTCGACGCGGTACCGCGCGAGCGCGTCCGTGGATCGCTTCTTTGCATAGTACAACGAATCGATCATCACGTTCCCGACGAAGCGAATCCGCTCCGCCGCGATCCCCTCCGCGCGCAAGTTGGGCTCGGCGTCGTGCGACGGAATCAGCAGCAAGTCCGACAGCTGATCGGTGAGCACGCGGTTGATCTCTTCGGGCATCGTCCAGTCGCGCGATCGCAACCCGGCTTCGACGTGCACGACGGGTATCCCGAGCTTCGCCGCCGCGAGCGCCGCCGACAGCGTGCTCGTGACGTCGCCGACGACGACCACGACGGCCGGGCGGTGCTTCACGAGATCCGCTTCGACACCGACGAGCACGGCCGCCGTCTGCTCTCCATGCGATCCGCCCCCCGCATGCAGCTGCGCGTCCGGCGTCGGCATCCCGAGGTCGCGGAAGAAGACATCGCTCATCGCCGCGTCGAAGTGCTGCCCCGTGTGCATCAGCCGCACGGCTCGCCCGCGTGCGTGAAGCGCGCGCCAAATCGGCGCGATCTTCATGAAATTCGGACGGGTTCCAGCGACGAGATAGATCATGGGGACCGGACGAAGGGGGAAAAGGGGTGGAAAGAGAACATGAAAAAGCGGCGAATCGACGTGGATACTACAGCGCGCGACGCTCGCGCGGATCGACCACAGGATCCGCGGCATCTGCTATCTAAAGAGGCATGAGCGCCGCAAAGAATCTGTCCGACGTCCTTCGGGCCGTCGCCGACCGCGTCGAACGCGGCGCCAGCTTCCCCGCGGCTCTGCGCGACGTCGCGAGCGAGTTGGAGGATCAGGCGAACAGCATCCCGTCGTGGCATCTCACCATGATCGACGAGGCGCTCGCCGATCACGAAGACACCGACGAGCCGTGGGACGTCGCGCTCGAGCAGCTGCGTGACGAGGTCTCGCGACAGTGACGGAGCTTCGCGTGCGGCGGCGCGCGCGGGAGCAGACTCGCGCGATCGCCCTGTACTTGGAGCGAGAGCGGCCGGGCCACGGCTCTCTCTTCATCGATGGCGTCACCAACACCTTTCGGCTCATCGAACAGCTGCCCGAGTCGTTCTCGGCCGTGCCCGAGAGGCTGGGCGTTCGGCGAGCTGTCCTCGCGAGTCCGTTCGCCAAGTTCGTCATCTATTTTCAAGCGAACGAACGCGCGACGACGGTTCTCGCGGTCGTGCACTCTGCCCGACACCCCGACACGTGGATTCGGTAGCGCCCGACCTGCTCCGCCCTCTCGAGGCACGACGGCGCGTGCACCGATCCGATGCTACAGTTGCGCTCCCCACGTGGAACGTTCCGCCCCATGAGCCGCAAGCGCGACTACCAGCCCGGCGAGCTCGTCCCGGGCACCGTCTACCAAGTCGAGCGCGTGCTCGGCGCGGGCGGTATGGGCACGGTCTACGACGTCGAAGACACGACGATCGGCAAGCGCTACGTCCTCAAGACGCTCCACCCCGAGCTCGGCGCTCGCCAAGATCTCGCGCGGCGCATGCAAGCCGAAGCGCGCGCGCTCGCGCGGCTCCAGCATCCGAACATCGTCGAGGTCTTCACCGCGGGCGTCACCGGCGACGACATGAAGCTGCCGTTCTACGTGATGGAGCGGCTCAGCGGGCAGAGCCTCCGCTACGTTCTGCAGAAGCGCGGGAACCTCGATCTGGGGCACGCCTATCACATCGCCATCGATCTCCTCGACGCGCTCGATCACGCGCACGACAAAGGGATCGTCCATCGCGACGTGAAGCCGGACAACATCTACCTTCATCGCACGCCGAACGGCGTCACCGTCACCAAGCTCCTCGACTTCGGGATCATGTCGGTGCTCGAAGGCGGGCGCGGCGAGACGGGTGGGCGCTTTCTCGGGACGCTGCGCTACGCGGCGCCCGAGCAGCTGCAAGGGCAGAAGCCGAGCGCGAAGATGGACGTGTACGCGGCGGGGCTCGTGCTCTTCGAGATGATCGCGGGGCGCGGACCGTTCGATGACGACGACGATCCGGCGAAGGTCGCGGCGGCGCACATTCATCGCGAGGCGCCGCTCATCAGTCGCTTCGCCGCGGTGCCGGAGGCGCTCGTGTCGATCGTGCGTGCGACGCTCGCGAAGGATCCGGACCGGCGACCGCGCGATGCGTTCTCGCTGGCGTCGCAGCTTCGCACGTTGAAGAAGGCGCTCGGTCCGCAGCCGGGTGAGATTTCGACCGAGCACGGTGCGACTGCGCCGGCGATGCTGACCGGCATCGATCAGCCGCCGTCGACGCCGCCGATCGTGCACGTGCAACCAGGCGTCATCGCGTCGCCGATCTCGCCGATGGCGGTGTCGCAGTACGTGCCCGCGTCGGCCGCGGCGGCGTTGATTCCGAAGACGACCGTGCGCGGGATGATGCCGCCGACGCTCAGCGGCGGGACGTTGCAGGACGCGCCGCAGACGGCAGGGCAGACGCTCGCATCGGCGGGGGCTCCGGGTGGGCAAGGCGCTGCGTCGCCGCACGTGGGGCTCGTCGATCGCAACGCGCCGACGCACAGCCTCGCGCTCGAGACTCCGCGCATGCCGCAACACGGGACCGATCCGCTCGGTGGGACGATCCCGATGACGACACGGACGCCGCAGTACGCGCCGCCGTACGTCGCGCCATCGCAGCCGCCGCAGGTCTCTCCGTCGACGCCGCCGCCGGGCGCCGCGCCGCTTCAGTGGCCGGTCGAGCGCGCGGAAGTGCGAAGCGAGTCGGGGCAGGCGCGCACGCTTCGCGACGTGAAGACGTCGTCGCGGCCGATGGCGCTCATCGCGCTTCTCGCGGTGCTCGTGACGGTGGCGATCGTCGTCAGTGCGCTCGCGATCATGCGCGTCGCGGGGGGGCGCGCGTCGAGTGCTGCGGCGGCGGTGAGCACGACGTCGGCGCCGGCCGTCAGCGTCTCGGCCACTCCCGATCTCACGGCGGCACCGGCTGTCACCGCGCCTGTCGCGACTTCCACCGCGACACCGGAGCCAACGCCCTCCGCAACGGCGACAGCCACCGCGACGGCTCGCGCGAAGCCAGGCGCGATCGCCGCGCCGATCAAACCGACCGCGCCGCCTGCGACGACCGCAGCGCCGGTCGCTCCGCCGCCTGCCGCGCCACCGCCCGTCGCTCCGCAGCCGAAGCCGGCCGATCGGCCGGGCCCCGGGTTCTGAAGCGTGGTCGAGCCGCTCGTCGTCGATTCCGTCGTCATCCCCGCGAGCGATCTCTCGTGGGTCGCGGTGCGTGCGTCCGGTCCGGGCGGGCAGAACGTGAACAAGGTGTCGTCGAAGGTCGAGCTCCGCTTCGCGCTCGCGACGACGGGCGCGCTCAACGAAGGCGTGAAGCGACGGCTCACGACGGTCGCGCGGTCGCGGATCGATCGCGATGGCGTGCTGCTGATCGTGAGTCAGAAGACGCGCGATCAGCAACGGAATCTGGAAGACGCGCGCGAGAAGCTCGCGGCGCTGGTGCGCGCTGCGCTGACGCCGCCGCCGACGCGGAGGGCGACGCGGCCGACGTATGGATCGAAGCGGAGGAGGCTCGACGACAAGCGTCGCGTCGGTGAGAAGAAAGCGGCGCGGCGCGGCGGGGGCGACTAGATCAGGTCGCTACCTGCCGCTGCGGTGAGTCCCGCGGGCGAGTGCTTCGATGACGTTCACGGCCCGGTCGCGGTGCTCGTCGTCACCGCGGATGTGGGCGTCGACGAGCTCGCCGACGTACGAGAGATCGATCTGGAGCTTCTCGAAGGCCCGATTCCATAGCGCGGCGATCTCTGCCTCGATTCCTGCCGCGTGCACGTCGCGCACGAGATCCTGCACCTCCACCGCGAGGACGACGATGTCCTGGGCGTCCTTCGAGTACACGTCGCCGCGATCGACGAGCGCTTCGAGCTTCAGGGCGAGGAAGTACGCTGGCGATACGGCCTGCGCCGTCTTCCCCTCGCCCGCGTCGTAGGTGCGGGCACAGGCCGCCGCGCGCTTGAAAAGCGTGGTCGCCGGCACGTTGAACCCTTCCGGCGACATGATGTCGACCTCGACGTCGGTGTTCACGATCGCATAGCGGCAGGCGACGAGCTTGTCGGGCTTCAGGGTGCCCGCGCTGACCATCTCCGCGAGCGTTGCGAGTTGTCTCGTCCATGGAGCGCGGTTGGAAATGCAGTCGACG
>JAYVXB010000438.1:0-5059 GCA_043785585.1 Deltaproteobacteria bacterium
ACGCCGACCGAGCACACGACGATCCTTCGACGGACGAGCGAGCTCGCGAGCCGGTGCGAGGGCGATCGCACGCCGGCGTTCGGCGCGGAGGTCGGCGCGGGGTTTCCGCCGTTCATGCCGTCGATCGACGAGCTGGATTCGATGTACACGCTCGTCACCGCGCTCGCGTACGGCCTGCGCGGATACTGCGCGTACATGGCCGTCGAGCGCGATCGCTGGATCGGCGCGCCGATCGATCCGCACGGACGCCGTCGTCCCTTCGCGAAGAAATTCGAGGAGCTCCACGCTGCGCTCGAGCGGACGCGATTTCACACGCTCCGTCGCCGCGCGCCCGTGCGTCTCGTCGTGCCGCGATCGCTGCGACGCCTCGCGCGCGCCACGCATGCCTTCGGTCCGATCACGCCGGCGTTCTTCAACATCCTCGGCGCTGGCTTTCGCGAGAGCTGCCTCGAGGATCCGCTCGGAGACTCCAAAGCGCCGACGTTCGTGGGCGAGGCGTTCCTACGCGCGTTCGAACGCGCGCTGTCGGCGCGCGGCGTTCCTTTCGCGTACGCGGGCGGCGAGACGCTCGACCTCAGCACGTCGAGCGCGAAGTGGATCGTCGTCGCGACCGCGAGCGGAGTGAAGCCCGAGTTCTATTCGAGCCTGCGCGCAGCGAGCGAACGCGGCGTGCGCGTGACGGTCGGACCGACGGTGGCGCAGCGCGACGGATCGATGCGCGCGATGCCGGGTCCTCACGACGTGCGCGGCCTCGAGGTCGAGCCGCTCGCCGACGTGACGCGCGCCGACGTGCTCGTCGCGCGACGGATCGAAGAGCTGACGCTGCCGACGTACCCTGTCGATCCGGCGGACGCGTACGTCTGCGTTCACGAGGACGAAGCGGGCGCACCCAAGGTCGCGTTCGTCATGAATCCGACGACGCAGCCGCTCGTCGCGAAGGTCGCGCTGCCGGGCGTCACCCAGCTCGAGGACGCGCTGCGTGGAGGCGTCATCGCACGCACCGCCGGCGCGTTCGAGATCCCGGTCGAAGCGCGCACCGTCCGGATGTTCGCGCTGACTTCCTGACCTGCGGGGGATCCTTCGCTTCGCTCAGGACGACCTACGGTCACTTCGTCATGATCTTCTCGGGGTCGCCGAGAAAATCGAAGTGCATCGTGTCCTGAAGGACGTCGTGCCCGAGCCAGTAAAATCCGTACTTCTCGAACACGTGCACCCAACACTCGGGCATCCCCATTCGATCGTACTCGGTCTTCGCAGGCCGGAAGCAGCGCGGGTCTTGGTTCCACGGCTTCACGCAGCCGCAGCAACTGTTCAATCCCGGATCGAGATCGATCGCGATTCCGTAGATGTGGTTCGTGACCTCGCCGCCTTGGAAGGTGTTCTTGTAGCGAATGCCGGCGAGCGCCTTCGGCGTGTACGGCGCCGACGTGCATTCCTTCTTGATGGCCTCTTCGACGCATTTCAACGCGGGGACCACGCGCTTGTGCATCTTCACCGGGAGCGACATGAACGTCGTATCGACGACGTAGAAGGTCGGCGGGTGCGGGTTCCACTCGGATTTGCCGAAGCCCGGATGGTAGCCGTACTGCTCGGTGCGATAGCGAATCGCCGCTTGATGCGCGGCGGCGGCGCGCTTCTTCTCGTCGTCGGGCGCGTTCCATTTCGGAATGTAGTTGCCGCGAACGAGAAACGATTGCGGCTCTTGCATCTGGCAGACAGGCTCGGCGGGCGCGGCATCGGGAATCGAAGCGACCGCGGCGTCGACGGGGGGAGCTGCGTCGGGAGGATCGGTCGTGGTCGGAGTCGGGGTCGCGGTTGGGGTCGCGGTCGGCGTCGGCGTCGACGTTGCGATGCTGCGCGGCTGCGGATTCGACTCGCCACACGCGGCGACGGCGAGCGGCGTCGTTGAAAATGCCGCGATGACGGCGAGGGCACGGTACGGATTCACGCTCTGCATCTTAGTCTCTATCGTCTCGCGATCGTTTCTCGGGAGGTCGACCCCAAGCGTTGAGCCCTGCCATCGTGTTCGGATCGACGAACGCCGGCTCGCGGCCCACGAAGCCGGGTGTCTTCGGACGCGGCCCCGCGCTCGGTCCGACGGCGTCCCAAGCGACGCGATGAAGCGCATCGAGCGCGAGCGGATACGTCTTGCGCACGTCGGTCACGCACGTCGGCTCGAGCACGAGATCGCAAAGCTTGGTCTCGCGCTCGCGCGTCCCGGCGAGCACGAACGGCCCCCACCGGATCGCGAAGCGCGCGGGGGACGTGGCGACGAGCGAGCGCTCGCCGGCGACGATCAGGTCGCCGTTCGCGAGCTGCAAGAGATCGATCCCCTCGAAGCTCGCGGGCGGAGCCAGCGCGAGCGCCGCGATGATCGTCCGCGCGAGATCCACGCTGGTCGTCGGCGTGGCGACGCGGCGGTTCGCGAGCGCGTGTCCCGGAAGTCGGATGACGAGCGGTACCGAGAGGACGCTCTCGTCGAGCGCGTCGCTGTCGGGGAGCGGGATCGGCGCCGACTCGTTCATCCCGCTGTCGCCGGTGATGATCACCGTCGTGTCTTCCTCGCGATCCGCCGCGCGCAACGACGCGAGGAGCCGACCGATCGCGGCGTCGTGCTGATCGATCGCGTGCGCCGCCAACGCCCACGCGCGCGCGCGATCGGCGTCGTTTCCCCGCCCCGGGTACTTGCGCATCTTCGCGAGGATCTCGCCGGCGCGGCGCGGATCGAGGTTCCCGCCGTAGCTGGCGGGTTGCATCACCTTCAGCTCGTCGGGTGTCGCGTCCCACGGCGGGTGCGCGCCGCGAGCATGGACGACGACCAAGAACCGCGCGTCCTTGTGCGCCTCGATCCATCGCGCGGCGTCGTCGAACACCTGCGTCGCCGGCGCGTCCTCGAGCGGTCCGTGCACGCCGAACGTGTCCCAACCTCGATCGAATCCGAACACGGACCCGGTGAGCGGATTCGCCGTGAACATCGCGGTCGCCACGCCGCCTTGGCGCGCGGCATCGGCGACCGTCACGAGCGACTTCGGGAGGCGTGCGTCGGGATCTTCGAGCGTGTGCTTGCGCGGCGGCAGGCCCGTGAGCATCGACGCCACGGCGCCACTCGCCAAGCCCGTGCTCGCGCGATGCGCGTCGAACGTCACGCCGCCAATCGCGACGCTCCCCATCTCCGGCACCACGCGCGGACCGCCGTACGGCGCGAGCGCGCGCGGCGCGGTGCTCCCGAGCACGATCACGACGACCGATCGCGACGTCGGAATCGGATTCAGCGAGGACGGCATGATCGGTCCAAGGACGCGCGCGTCGGCGACGAGGACGCGCGTGCCTTTCGTCGCGCGGACGGTCGCGATTTCGATCGCGGCCATCGTCCCTGCAGCGCCGACGTCTCCGATCGGAACGGACATCGGCGACCATCCGGGCGCGGGCGCGCCGGGCGCGGAGGTGGCGCTGACGTGCGCGCGTCCGAGGATCAGCGAAGGGGCGCGATCGCGGAGCAGGCGCACTTCGACGTCCGCGTCGCCAGGTCCGGCGACGGCGAGCTGCGCTTCGACGGTGCCGCTCGGCGGTATCCACCCCGCGCACCGCACGAAGCCCGGCGCGCGTAGCGACAACGAGCGCCGCGACACGCCGCCGACCGTCGCGTTGACGATCGCGTCGGTCCGCGTCGGCGCGGCGTACGGCTCGCTCGAGTCGCCGGTGCCGACGTGGATCCAGTCGATCTCGGCGAGCGTGTCGTCTTCCTTCTTCGAGCCGCCGTTGAAATGCAGCGCGAGCTCGTTGACGCCCGGAACGACGCCGCCCGCCCCGCCGCGCGCGACCGCGACCTTCGTCTCCCCCTTCGACAGCGGCCACACACCGACGACCTTGCCGTTGAGATAGACGCTGACCGATCGCGCCGTGACGCTGCGCACGCGCCCCTCGACGTACGTGCCGCTGTCGAAGGGTGCTCCCGAGTCGACGAGCGACGGCGGTGGGCGATCGAGCTCGCTCGACCAGAAGAACGAGAGCGCCACGTTGCGATTCGTCGCGCGCGCCCACGTCGCTCCTTCGTGCTCGACGGTCTCGAGCTCCGGCGCGTCGAGCTTCTTGAGGAAGCGGCCGCGCACCGAGGGGTCACCCAGGTCGAGCAGCACGCCGCGATGACCGAGCGTGCACTCTTCGAAGCGTGCGATCGCGTCGAGCGCGACGGCGCGGTTCGGCCGCGGCGTAGGCGGGACGCTACCGCTCGCGGACGCCGGGGTCGACGCGACGGGCTGCGGCGTTGCGTCGGTCTTACTCCCGCAAGTGCAGCCGGAGAAGGCGATCGCGATGAGCGCGACGTGGAGCGCGAGTATCCGCACGCCGAGGCCTTATCACGGGGCGTCGGTCAGATCGATGCGCGTGGACTTTGCGGGCTGGATGTCGACGACGCGGCGCTTCTCGGTGCCGCGGACGATGACGCGGATCTCGTGCGCGCCCGGCGCCAGCGGCATCGTGAACGAAGGTCCGCGTCCGCGCGGCTCGCCGTCGATTCGCACTTGCTCGTCGCCCGGCGTCTTCACCACGACGAGGCCTTTGCCCGCGGGCACTTCGATCCCCAACGGGAGCTCACCGATCGAGCCCGGCGGGATCGGCGCGCCCGGCGACGGCAGCGGCACCGCGACGAAGGTGGTCTGAGGAGACGGAGACGACGGCGCGATCGGCACATCGAGCGCAGGGCTCCGCGACGGCGGCGTCGGCGCGGACTGGCGCAACAGGAAGCCGCCCGCGACCGCGATGACGGCGAGGACGGCGAGCGTCTTCCACGCCCCCTTCGCTTTCGGGATCGACGGCTCGTCACTGGCCGCGACCGACGCGAGAGGAGTGCGCTCCGACGGCGAGGGCTTCACGCGCGGCGCCGACGGAGGCGCATGTTCTTCCGCGCTCTCGCCATCCGCATCGGCGTGCGTCGGACCGACCTGCGCGTCGACCTCCGTCGCATCGCCCGCGAACGACGGGACGATCGATGGCGCGATCGGGATCTCGTCGCTCGACGTCGAGCCTGGAACGACCGCGTCGGGCGGGAACGACGGCAGCG
>JAYVXB010000439.1:0-15506 GCA_043785585.1 Deltaproteobacteria bacterium
ACGATGGCGCCGAGCACGCTGAGCCCACCGAGCCACACCGCGACGGCGAGGAGCTCGACGGTCGCGAGGATCCCGCGGAGCGAATTCGACGGCGACGCCGCCGACGTCATCACACGTACATCCGAACGCCGTGGCTCGGATCGCGCGTGCCGATCTCGAGCGCGGCGGATCGCGTGCGTAGCCGAATCGGTGCGCGGCCACGCGGCGTGACCTCGATGCGCGCGTGCGCGATCTTGCTGTTGAGGCAGTGGGTCATCGCGCCGTCGGGGTTCGCGTAGAAGAGGCCGACGAAGTCGTCGGTCTCACCCCACATCTCGCCGTCGACCGCGACGAGCGCGTTCTTGCCGCTGAAGCGCCATCGGCGTGCGGTGATCTCGCCGCGGTTCTTCACGAGGTCGATCGCGCCGTTCAAGTCGTAGCGAACGCCGCGGTGGCGCACGCACAAGATCGACATCATGGGCGCGAGCACGCTGAGCTTGCCGCGTCCGACGCGCACGCGCGCGCTCGTCCCTTCGAAGACGAGCTCGTCGGCGCCCGCGTCGCCGTCGTCCCACAGATTGCAATGACCCCACGCATAGAGCTCGGCGTGCGAGCGTCCCCAGTTGTGGCCGAGGAGACCGGGCCAGCGATCGAGCGTCCACTTCGCGCCGTTGACCGTCATCTCGCCCGAGACGCGGATGTCCGGAAGCGGCGAGACGATCTTCGACGACGGGAACGGCGCCTCGTACATCCACGCGCGCGGAAAGTGGACGAGCGGCGCGCCGCCCGCGTCGAACGTGAAGTCCCACGCGATCGTGCGATCGCCGGTCTCGATCTTTCCGTGCGCGCTGCCGCGCTCGAACGTGCAGCCGTCGACGTCGACCTTCATCTGCGACGGGTCGAATCGCGCGCTGTCGAACGGGACGTTTGCTTTGACCGCGACGTGCTCGCCGCCCTCACCTCGCCCATCGAACGCGACGGCCCACGCCTCGGCGACGGCGCGTTGCGGATCGCGATCGCCGGCGTAGATCGTCGTCTTCAGCCAGACGGCGCGACGGGACTTCGGATCGTTCGCCTTGAGAAAGTAGCTCTCGACGTGGCCGTGCTTCGCCGACGCTTGGTAGCGAACGCCGTCGTAGTTCGTGGCCATCGCGAGATCGATACCAGGATTGTCATCCTGAGCGAAGCGAAGGATCCCCAGACGGGGGATCAGGACGACGGCGGCAGGCGCGCGAGCGCTTCGGCGGCGAGGTCGGGATCGACGCTGCCCGGATCCATCGCGACGATCGCGCTGCGTGCCTCGGCGATCCGCGCGCGCCCCGCCGCCACGACCGCCGCCTGCCGCGTCTCGCGTCGCCACGCGCCGAGGTCAGCGACGATCTCGCGCGTCGCCTTCTCGTGACCGAGGCGCGCGAGCGCTATTTTCGCGTGCCACGCGCACGTGTCGCCGATGAATCGTCCGAGCCCCCACGCGCGCTTCTCGAGATCCGCGATCGCGTCGCGCATGCCGAGCTCGCCCGCGATCTCGACCGCGGCCTGCTCGTCCTCGGGCTCGGGCGTCTTGAGCTCGCGCCGGATCACGCGCGCGATCACCGCGCGCGCTGCCTTCGACTCGTCGCCGATCTTCGCGAGGTAAATCGCCGCGACGACCTTCATCGCGTCGTCTTCTCCTCCGAGCAACGTCGCCGCGCGCTTGGTGATCGCATCGCTTCGGAGCGGCGTCGCGGCGTCGAGCGCGTGATCCTCCGCGATCCGCATCGCGATGTAGCGCACCGATTCGTCCGCGTCGTCGAGCGCCTTGAGGATCGCCTTCTCGACGTCCGCGCGATTCTCGGGGTGCGACGCGGCGACACGCGAGAACGCGATCACCGCCTGGTAGCGCATCTCGGGGCGCGTATCGACGAGCGCCCGCTCGAGCCGCGCGAGCGCGCGCGCGTCGCCGATCTCACCGAGCGCCGACAACGCCATCTGCCGCACGTGCTGCTCCGCGTCCTCGACGGCGACGAGCAACGACGCGAGCACTTCGTGCGCGCGGAGATCCGCGAGCGCCACGGCCGCGGCCGAGCGAACGCCCGGTGAGAGATCGTCGCGCAGCGCCTTCTCGAGGAGCGGGAGTGCGCGCCCGCGTGTCGCGTCGTTCCCTTGCGCGTGGCGAGCGAGATCGCCAATCGCCGACGCGCGGACCGTCGGCTTCGCGGACGTGATGTCGCGGACCGCTGCCTCGAGGGTACGCGGAAGCGGCGGCGGAGCGAGCATGCGCGCTGTTTAGCGTATCTGTGCCCGACTCACCACGCTTCGACGCGCCACCCACGGCGACGCGCGACGCGCGCGAGGCGCGGATCGGGGTTCACGATGACGGGCTCGCGCACGTGCTCGAGGAGCGGCAAGTCGGTGTACGAGTCGCTGTAGAACGTCGACTCTTCGAGACGAAAGCCGAGACGTTCGGCGAGGACGCGCGTGCGCGTGATCTTTCCGCGACCGTAGCAAAGCGGTTCGACGAAGCGCCCCGTGAAGCATCCGTCGCGGCCGACCTCGAGCTCGCTCGCGACGACGTGTGGAATGTCGAGGAGGCGCGCGAGGGGACGCGTCGCGTACGTCGACGCGCCGGTGACGATCGCGAGGACGTCGCCCGCGTCGCGATGGCGCGCGACCGCTTGCCGCCCACGATCGCAGACGTGCGTCTCCACCATGCGACGGAACCAGTCGTCGCAGCGCGACGCGAGCGCGGTCTCGGGCATCCCCGCGAGCTGCAGCGTCACGTGCGCCGCGACGGTCGGCGCGTCGATGACGCCGAGCGTGTACTGCGAAACCCACCAGAGGACGCGCGCTTGATCGCGCCACGTCGCCTCGCCGATCTCGCGCTGGTACCGAACGTAGAGGCTCGCCGTCTCTTTACGGACGAGGGTGCGGTCCATGTCGAAGAGGGCCGCGCGCATGCAGCGGACGTTCTACTTCGGGCAGTCGGAATCGCAATGCGACACGACGCACCGAGCGACTCTTCGGCGCTGTCGTCCTTGCACGAACGGAAGATCGGGTGCCGAGCCGGAAATCGTTCCGGCCCGGCCGAGAGGCACGTCCTGACTTTCTAGGACCGTCGTTCATGCACGCTTGAACTGCTTCCAGGCGCGCCTGAGACAATTCCCGCCGCGCCTCAAACGGTTCCCGCCGCGCCTCAAACAGTTCCCGCCGCGCCTGAACGACCGTTGTCACCCGTCTGGATGATGTCAAATCGCGAAGCGATCGCGCGAGGCGCGGACGATCCGCCGTCAGTGACAGGAAGTGGAGACCCAGTCCCAGTTGCTGCCCGAGCATTGCGTGCCGTTCGGCCCGGAGCTGGTGCCCGTGAAGCAGCCAGAGACGTTCGCGCACCAGCCGCATGCTGCGGCCGCCGTGCACGACGCGCAGTTGGTCGTCGCCGCGCACGGATCCGCGGACGGAGGCGGAGGAGGCGGCGGAGGCGGCGGAGGCGACGCCGAGCACTGGTTCGAGGTCCAATCCCAGCTCGCCGCGTTGCATACGCCGCCGTTCGGACCGCTGACGGTTCCCGTGTGGCAACCGACCGCGCCCGTGCTGCACCAACCGCAAGCCGATGCAGCGGTGCACGCCGCGCAGTCGCTCAGGTGCGCGCACGCGTCCGGTGCACCCGCGTCGACCGGAGGCGGAGGCGGGGGCGGGGGCGGAGGAGGAGGCGGAGGCGATGCCGAGCACTGGTTCGAGGTCCAATCCCAGCTCGTAGCGTTGCACACGCCGCCGTTCGGACCGCTGGTCGTTCCCGTGTGGCAGCCGACCGCGCCGGTGCTGCACCAGCCGCACGCCGCGGCGGCAGTGCACGCCCCGCAGTCGCTGAGTTGCGCGCACGCATCCGCGCCGCTACCCGTATTGCCACCACCGGTCGTACCGAGCGTGACGAGCTGCATGACGCGGCTCGGCTTCACGTACGGGTTGTGGTTGTTCCCGGTGACGCTCGTCGACAGCGTCTCCGGACCGATGCCTTGGATCATCCACACGAACGGCGGCACCGTGAGCCTGTCGGCGCCGACCGACGAATCGTCCAGGTACTCACCGCCGATGATGCGCGCCGACGCGTTCGACGGCGCCGCATCGAGCTCGATGACCGCGACGAAGCGCGTCTCGCGCGTCGACTGCGTGCCCGAGACGACCGACGTGTTCGGGCCGTTCTCGCTCACCCACTTAATGCCAATGTCGACGAAGACGAAACCGTTCGCCTGCGCGTTCCACGCGTAGCTCGTCCGGTCGCCCGTGCGCGTCCCGTGCGCGACGAGGTTCGCGGCCTGCGCCGTCGTGAGGGTCTCGTAGCGGTAGACGTTGTAGCGGTACGCGGGCTGGTTCCAGATTTGGTCGGTGTTGAACGTGTTCTGCGCGTCGATCGCGAGCGGCTTGTGCAAGCGCCGCATCTCCTGACCGAGGACGACGAGGAGCGATCCAGGGTTCAGACCGTGACAGCCCGTTCCGTTGCGCACGATGCGCCCGTCGGCGTCGCGCTGGATGTCGCTCGGCTTCGTGTCGCAGCGCGCGCCGATGAAGCGCGAGTCGCCATCGACGTAGACTTCGGCGGCGAGCGCGTTGACGTCGCCGATCTCGAACTTCGTGCAGCCCGCGCTGCCCGCCGTGCAGGCGGCGACGCCCCCGTTGCCATCCGACTTCGCGTAGACGGGATGCAGGATCGGCATCGTCGCCATCGCGGCGCCCGTCCATCCTGGGCAGTGGCCGAACCAACCTTGCACGCCGCTCACTCCGTTGCCGTGGTTCGAGTGCTCCCACGATTTGGCGCTCGCGGTGTTCGCCGGGTCGACGACGCTCATGTACTTCTCGAGCGGAGACGGCCCCGAAGCCCAGCGCGCGTCGATCCCTTCGCTCGTGAACGGCCAGTACGTATCGGGGTACGGGACGTGCGCGTCATCGGTGCCGAACGTCGCGCCGACGTCCGAGGCAGCGATGTTGTCCGCGAGCCGCGACGACGCGCCGGGAATGAGAAGCGCGGGGTTCTCATTGCTGCCAATGAGATCGGGCTCCTTCTCGGTGCCGCTCGAACCTTCTTGGGACTGCGACACGCAGCCACCGGACCAGAGCGCGAGCCCGACGAGCGGCGCAGAAACGACGAAATGGATGAATTTCACTGGAGTTCCCTCAGTAGGATGATGGGGGATAACGTGGGAGCGGCGCTATCTAGCACTGCTGCAAACGTACGCCAGTGTCGGATTGTATCTTCCCTCCGATGATGAAGAGATCGCGGAGGGGCCTGTCGCTACTTGGGCGGGGGCGGGGGCGGGATCTTGAAGAAGTCCCACGCGGGCGTGTGGTTGTTCTCGCCCGCCGGCTGATTCCAGAGATAGAGCGCGTGGTACGTCGTCACCTTCCCCATCGCGTCGACGACGACCGGGCTCACGTAGAGCTGCGGATTGCCAGCGGGCGATCGCGTCGAGCTGAAAACGACCCAGTAGTACGTTCGCCCCTTCGACTCCGCGACGCTCGGCGCCCACTTCGGCCAGCTGTTCGTCACGCCGGGGCTCGTCTTGCCCGAGCACGCCGGCGGATCGTTGGCGACGATGCGCGTCGCCGTACCGCCCGCGCTCGGGACGACGAAGACCTCGGCCGTCGGCGCGTTGTAGACGAGGAGATCGTTCGCGATGCGATTGAACGCGAGGAGCCGATCGTCCGGCGAGAAGACCGGATAGTACTCGGCGAGGTTTGGGTCCGACGCCCCGGGAATCGCCGTCGCCGTGCCGCCCGCGCGGCTGTTGTAGGGGACCGAATACAAATCGCTGACCGCGCCATTGTCGCCGGGACCGCCCACGCAATCGCCGAGGCGACCCGTGCACACGTGGTTGGTGGAGACGTAGACGATCGTGTTTCCGTCGTGGCTCCACGTCGGCGCGCCGGCTTGGCGTGCGTCGCCGTTCCGCGCGATGACTCCGCTCGCCGTCGCGGCATTCGCCGCTTCGAGATCGATCCACTCGAGCACGGCGCCGCCACCGGGATCGTGCTGGACGACCTCGACGCGATCACCCGCCGCCCAATGCGCTTTGGAGAACGACCCGATCCCGATCTCTTGGCGCTCGATCGCCACCTTGCCACCCGCGCCGAGAAACATCGGCGCCGCGCCAACCGTCCCCATCTCGATCGACGCGATCGCGTTGGCCCAGCTGTTGTCGATCGTCGAGAAGCCGACGTACTTTCCGTCCGGCGTCGACGTGTGGCACCCGATGCACGTCGTGCTCTTCTCTTGCACCTGCGTCGGCGTGAGCACGGGGCCGACGGTTTCGTCGCCGACCGAGAATCCTTTGAGCGACGATCCGCCGCTCGTCGTCCAGTAGACGATCGTGCCCGGCGCATCGACCGGCGCGATGCCGATTCCTCCGGTCGATCCGAGCGCCTCGCCGGTGAGCATCGTTCCCGCGAGGACGCCTCCGCGCACCGAGAGCGTCATGTCGACGTCGGCGGAGTGCCTACGAAGCGCGTCCCACATCGCCTTCGGCATCGTCCAGTCCGTCGATGCTGTGTAGACGACGAGATCGCTAGTTTGATTCGCGACGTGGAGGCGAAGCTCGAAGAGGTTTTCGCCGCCGGCGGCGATCCACTTGAAGCGCGGACGCAGCCAGTTGTTCGGGTACAGCGAGCCGATCTCCGGCTCGATGAGGCACGGTCCGCCGGTCTGCGCGCCTTGCGTCGGCGCGCCGAAGAGCGTCGGCGCGTTGCCCGGCGCCGCGACGCCGCCGTCGGGCGCGTCGATGATCGGCGTCGCGGGGAAATCGGGGAACGGACCGAGCGGGCCACTTTCGTTGATGCCGATGACGTCGTCGGGGGTACCGCCGTCGCCGAGCGCGTCGGTCGTCGCGTCGTCTCCGGCGTCGAATTGCGACGCGCCGCCATCGCTCCCGCACCCCGATCCGAAGAGCGAAAGCGTCGTGGCGCCGCCGAGCACGGCTACGAGGAGAACGGTAGAGAACGTCGCGCGCATGCGTGAAGCGTAGCAGCTCAGTAGATGCCGTACCCGCGACCGAGCGCCTCGGAGAACAAGTTGCACAATGCATGAAACACGACCGCCGCTCCGATGCCGCCCGTGCGCGCGCGGAGCCATCCGAACAGCAACGCGGGGAAGAACACGGCGAGGCGCGCAGGCACGTGGATCGTCGCCATGTGCCCGACCGCGAAGACGACGCTCGCGAGGATCACCCCCGGCCCCAATACCGCGCCCGCGACGCGCAGCCGCGGCGTCCACGCATCGTCGAACCGCGACTGGAGGTACCCGCGGTAGAACGCCTCTTCGGGCAGCGCGATCACGACGATCTGCCCGAACGCTTCGTTCAGCGCGTCGAGCGGGATCACGCGCAGCGCGAACGGAAGCTTGGGCGACCACCACCACCGCCAACCCAGCCAGAACGGCACGAACACCGCGATGCCGAACACCGCCGCCCACGCGATCGCGACGCCGGCGTCTCGCGCGGTTCGCGAGAGCGGCGCGCGTCCCGGCATCACGAGCCCGCCGAGCGCCAAGCCCGCGCGCACGACCGTCGCGTCGTCGCGCCTCCATACGAGCCACCACGTCGCGGCGAGGAACAAGAAGCCCACCGCCGTCGCCACGTACTTCTCCGGCACGAACATCGACGCGAGCGTCACCGCGCCCGTCACGATCACCGACGCTGCGATCGCCTCCGCGAGGACGCGCTTGTCGAGAGACGGAGACGAGGGACCAACGCGCGCCTCGGCCTGCTCGTCGGTCATCAGTTGCGGCAGGAGAGACGCGCGACGTACGCCTCGGTGTGCCCGCCCTCGATGTCCTGCCAGGAGACGTACCACTCTCCCTTGAGGCGCCCGCCCGAGATCCACGGACGCGGCTGATCGCCGGACACCTTGCCGAACGTCGTCGTCGTGCCGACGCCGTCGCGCGAGAGCGCCGCCACGCGGATCTTTCCCTCTTCGTAGAACGCGACCTCGACCTGACCGTCGGCGTGCACGCCGAGCGCCGGGTGCGATCCCTTGGGCGCGAATTTCTTCCGCCACACGACGAGACCTTTCACCGGATCGATGAGCGCGGCCTGCGCCCCTTGCGCTCGGCCGATCGATTGCCACACGATGAAGCATCCCTCTTTGCCGCACGCCATCGTCGGCAAGTCGCCGTCCACGCGATCGTCGTTCACGATCGTCGCGTCGCCGAGCTCGCGATCGCGCGGCTTCTCGTGGCCGCCGCCTGGCACGGGTGCGGTCGCCGCTTTGTCGTCGAGCCCGCTCCCTTTGAGCTCGGGCATCGCGAGCGGGAGACGCATGCGAACGATGTGGTGCGACTTGTCGCGATCGAGCGCGTACGTGACGAAGAGCGTGTTGCCGCCAATCGCGAGGCCGGGGAAGCGCAACGTCGCCGCCTTCCCCTTGTCGGGCGCGGGCGGCGCAACGTAGTCGGTCGCGCGGACCTCGGGGCCGATCGGTTTGAGATCGGCGTCGAGGTGACGGAGAAAGAGATCGTTCCCTTTCTGCGGATCGCGCTCGTCTTGCCACGCGACCCAGAATCCGTCCGGCCCGCGATCCATCGACGGCCAGTAGTCGCCGCCCTTCGGCGCGCTCACGAGCACGCTCGGCGCGTCGATGCGTCCGTCTTGATCGAGCCACCGCACGCGAACGCCGCCCGAGTTGCCGCTGCGATCCCAGTAGAGGAGCGCGACCTTGTCGTCGACGGTCTGGAGCGACGGACGCATGACGAAGTCGGACTCTGGCGTGAGATCGCGCGGCTTCGAGAGCGGATGCCCGGTGTTGTCGATGACGACGGAGTACGCGTGATCGTGCTTCGATTGTTCGTGATCGTCGGTCCAGACGACGACGGCGCCCTTCACGCCGAGCGCGACGCTGGGCCGACCCGCGGGGCGCTCGTAGCCGAAGCGCGGATGCGAGAACGCGACGAGCTTGCACGGTCCGGTCGTCGACGCGCCGATCTTCACTTGCTCGATGAACGCCTTCGCGACCGCGCCGCCACCCTGCGCTTGCGCTTCCGCGAACTTCTTCAACGCGCCGTCGGAGTCGCCCGCGGTGAGGAGGCGTTGGCCTTCGGAGATCGTCACCGCCCATTTCGGCTCTTCGGGCGCAACGGGCGGAGTCGGATCTGGAATCGCCGAGGCGGGCGGGACGTTCGATGCCGACGCGCTCCCCGACGACGCGGGCTGCGGAACCTTGGGCCCCATGAGGCGCGTCCAACCCAAGTAGACGACGCCCGCGATCGCGACGACGGCGATGACCGGCACGACGAATCGCCCAGCGCCGCTCGGACGCGGCGGCGGACGTGTCGAAAGCGGCGCCTCGGGCCCCGCGGTCGGCGGAAGATCCGTCGCGCTGAGGCCCGGCGGACGCGCGGCCACGAGAAGCGGGATTGCGCTGTTGGCGCTGCCCCGTTGCGAGCTCGGCGATGAACGCGGCGCGGCTGTCACTTCGATCGCGGGGGGCTTCGCGGACTCGTAGACCTGCACGCTGTCGCTCGGCAGCTCTTCGGCCTCGGCGGCGACGCGCTCGAGATCGCCGACGTTGATGAGCGATATTTGCGACGTGTTGAACGCCTTCGCGAGACTGTCCGACAGCTCTTTCGCGGTTTGGAATCGCTTCGTGACGTCGCGCTCGAGCGCCTTCTTGAACCATTCGTCGAACGCCGGCGGCAAATCCGGACGCATCTTCGACGGCACCGGCGGCGCTGCCGCCGCGATCGCCGCGAACGTCATCGCGACGCCTTGATCCGTGTTCCACACCGGACGCCCCGTGAGGCACTCGAACGCCATGCATCCGAGCGCCCACAAGTCCGCGCGATGATCGACCGTCCCCTGCCCCTTCACCTGCTCGGGCGACATGTACGCGGGCGTTCCGAACACGGCGCCCTCGCGCGTGAGGCGTGCCGTCTTCTCGTCGGTGCGAACGGGCGCGTAAAATTTCGCGAGACCGAAGTCGAGGATCTTTGCGATCTCCTCGCCCTCTTCGTTCTTCGTCAGGTGGATGTTCTCGGGCTTGAGATCGCGATGCACGATCCCCGCCGCGTGCGCCTTCACGAGCCCCTTCGCGCACTGAGAGATCACGCGGACCGTGGTCTGCGGATCGATCAGCCGCACACGCGCCATGCGATCGTAGAGCGACTCGCCCTCGAGGTACTCCATCGCGATGAACGGACGGCCATCCTCGAGACGCCCCGAGTCGTAGACCTCGACGATGTACGGGCTCTTGACGCTCGCGGCCGCGCGCGCCTCGCGGAAGAAGCGTTCGATGACGACCGCCGAGTTCGACAGCTCCGACGCGAGCACCTTGACGGCGACCTTTTTGCCGAGAGCGATGTGCTCCGCCTCGTACACCGCGGCCATGCCCCCGCGGCCTATCTCGCGGATAACGCGATACTTACCGATGAGCAGGGCTCCGGCGACGATCTTCGTCTCAGGTTGGGCGACGGGCATGCGTAGAGGACGCTCGCGCTTAAGCTACGCTTTCCCAGGGTCTTCCGGCAAAGGGGAACGGCGTCTCCCTCGATTTTTGCTCGATTCGGGGGCGACGATGCGTCGATACGCCGATAGCGTAGAGATGTGGCTGGCGGAGGGACGGGGGACGACGACGCGGGCGCGCGCGAACGCCTCGTTGCGATCGGCGAGATCGCGGCGGAGGTCGCGCACGAGCTGCGGAACGCCTTGCAGGTGATTTCTGCGAGCGCTTACCTCGCGCGCCAGGATCCGGCGGGGAGCCTGCCGCACGTCGTGAAGATCGAACGAAACGCGCGCCTCGCGCATGGAATCGTGGACGATCTCATGGGGCTGGCCCGGGGCGACGCTCTGCACGCGGAGCCGACGTTCCTCGCGGACGTGCTCGCGGCAGCACGCGACGATCTCGTCGACGGTGCGACGTGGGAAGACGACGTCGAGCCGCGCGATCTCCGCGTGCGTGTGCATGTGGGACTCGCGGCGCGACTGCTCCACGTGCTCTACGAAAATGCGATCGGAGCGAGCCTGCCGCGCCCGCCGCGGATCACGACGCGCGCGAGAGCATCGACGGACGGGCGCGTGCGGATCGAAGTGTCCGACGACGGACCGGGCGTGCCCGCCGAGGTCGCGACGCGGATCTTCGAACCGCTCGTCACGGTGCGGAGCGGTGGGACGGGGCTCGGCCTGGCGCTCGCGAAGCGGATCGCGGCGTCGCACGGCGGGACGATCGGGCTCGCGGATCCGGAGAACGGAAAGGGCGCGACGTTCTGGGTGGAAGTGATGGGCGTGAAGTGACCGCACGCGAAAGCGTGTGGGCCTCCCGAACGAGGAGAACGAGCCTTCAGCGCATGTAGCTGCTCACGAGGATCGCGAGGAGCCCACCGAGCGACAGGACGAACACCATCACGCAACCGATCGCCATCCGCTTGCGACGGCGCGCGCCGTCGAACGGCATGTCGAAGTCGAGCGGGACGTCGCGATTGATCTGCGCGACGTCGAGCGTCGGGCCCGTTGGACCTTCGGGGAGCGCCCACGGCGAGCGCGCGACGGCCGCGCGTGCCGGAGCGGGCGGAGGTGCGGGCGCAGGTGCAGGCATCGCGGGCGGCGGCGCCGAAACGGGGCGCGCCATCGCGGACGCCCAAGGATCGACCTGCTTCGGCAGTGCGGCCGCAGGTGGTGCCGCAGCGGCGGACGCCGCAGGACGCTGCTCGAGCTGCTCGATTCGTCGTTGAAGGTCGAGCACCATCCGAAGCAACGGCGTGACCGCTTCATCGACCGCCGCTTTCACGATCGGTCGTGCGTCTTGGCTCGAGGCGGGCGTCGCTTGGCTCACGGCGGGCGTCGCTTGGCTCACGGCGGGCAAGGCCTTGGCCGCTTGCAACATGCCCGTCGGAAGCTCGTCGTCTTCGACGCGCGTCGGCTCTTCGTCCCAACCCTCGTCGGATGGCGGAGGCGAGGACGCGGCGACGGGCGCGGCTACGGGGGCGACCGGCGCAACCGCAGCGGCGACCATCGCAGCGACAGCGGCGACCGGCGGCGCCTTCGGTATGAGCTTCGTTTGCGCGAGGCTCGGTGTCGGCGTCTGCTGCGCATGCGTCAGCGGCGCATGAGGCGCGACGCGCTGCGCGGAAGCGACGGCCGGGCGCGCGGGCGCGACGGGCGGAGCGGGCGGCGAGCCTCCTCGCGTCGCAGGCGTGACCGTTGCCGGCGGCTTCGGCGCTGCAGGTCCTCGTGCACCTGCGTCCTTCATGAACGCTAGGCTGACCGATCGAGCGGCCAAGGTCTACTGGCACGTCACGCGCGCGATGTCAGATGAACACGCTCATGCGCGACGGGCTGTCGCCGCCGGAGAGCTGACCGTCGACGCGCTTGATCATCGCGGTGAGCCACGTGTCGTCGAGGCCCGCGGCGCCGCTCAATCGTCGCAGCGCTTCGAGCTCGCCCGAGTCGAGCCCGCGACTCACTTCGGCCACCAACACCGCGAGCGCGACGCCGAGCTCCGCGAACCCGAGCGCCTTCAATCGCCCGCCGAGCACGTCGCATCGCTTGGCGACGCCTTCCTTGCCGATCGCGTCGCACGCCGCCTGGACCATTCGATCTTCCGCGGTCTTTTCGATCGCGGTGTGCCAGAGCACGCCGACGATCGCTTGCATCGCGTCGCGCTCGGCGGTGTCGGGCGTCTCGTCGATCGCCGCGATCGACCACGCCGTCTCGAGCAACGTCGAGATGCTCGCCTTCCGCGCGGCTTTGTCGAGCGTCTTCATCGCGTCGGTCATGTCGGTCCACGTCGAGAGCACCGTCGTGACCGCGCCGCGCGCGCGCCCCGGCTCGTAGCCTTCGAGCGCACGCTTGTATTCTCCAAGCAATTTCTTAAGGGCCTTTTCCAGCCCGACGGGCGAGAGCTTGCCGAGGCCGAGCGCGAATCCGTTCTTCCCGACGTACGCGCGCAGCTGCACCTGCGACGCCGACGCGCCATTCGCGTCGAAGTGCGCGGCGAAGTGCGTCCCGACGTTCGGTCCTTCGATGAAGCGCTTCACCCACGTGCCGCCGGGCCCTTCTTCGATGACGATCTCTTCCGTCACCATGCGATCGAGGACTCGCATCGTCTGCTGGATCCGGCGCTCGCCCTTGGCGTCTTTCGGGAGCCACTTCAGCCGCAACCCGCGATGGATCTTCGCGCGGATGGCGTTGTCGACGTCGAAGAAGATCGCGCGCACCGTCTCGATCGGACGATCGAAGTCGAGCCACGCCGACGCGGTCGCTGCCGGCTCCTTCGGCGGATCCGTCGTACCCATGAGCTTCAGCATAGCTGACGACGCAACGTCAGGAATGACGACGGCGCGCACCGGCGAGGCTTCCGCTTTTGCGAAAACCACTCATAGTGCTTCGCCCGATGCTCCCCATCCGCCTACGCGGTGCACGCACGCACAACCTCCAGAGCATCGACCTCGAGCTTCCGCCCGGGCAGCTCGTCGCGCTCACAGGACCGAGCGGCGCCGGCAAATCGTCGCTCGCACTCGACACGCTCTACGCCGAAGGGCAGCGCCGCTTCGTCGAGAGCTTCTCGCCGTACGCGCGGCAGTTCCTCGAGCGCCTCGAGCGGCCACCGATGGACTCGCTCGATCCCGTCGCGGCGACGGTCGCGGTCGATCGACGCGCGCCGATCAAGTCGAGCCGCTCGACGCTCGCGACGATGGCGGATCTCGAGCCGTACCTCGCGGCACTCTTCGCGCGCGAAGCGTTGCCGACGTGCCCCGACTGCAACAAGCAAGCAGTGAGCACGACGCCGCGCGACGCGTCGACGTCGCTCGCGGAGCGATTCGCCGGCGCGCGCGGCGTCGTGAGCTATCCCGTGCGCGTCGACGACGCCGAGCAGTTCCTCGAGCTGCGCGAGTCGCTCGCGAAGGACGGCTATCGGCGACTGTTCGTCGGCGGCACGCTCCGCGAAATCGACGACGTGCGCCCGAGTGAAGCCGCCGCGCCGGACGTGCGCGTCGAGGTCGTCGTCGATCGCGTCGCGGTGAGCGCGAAGGATCGTCGACGGCTCGAAGAAGCGATCGAGGTCGCGTGGTCACGCGGCGCGGGGCGAGCCGAGCTCCGCGCGGAGGAGAGTGGCGGCGATCAGGCGAAGATCACGATCGTGCGCGGGCTTCGTTGCCCTTCGTGCGCGCGCGCTTTCGAGCCGGCGCGGCCGTCGCTGTTCTCGTTCAACTCGCCGCTCGGCGCGTGCGAGGCGTGCCACGGCTTCGGTCGGATGATCCAGGTCGATTGGGACAAAGTGATCCCGGATCCGCGAAAGTCGATCGCGCAAGGTGCCATTCGAGCGTGGGCCGGCGCGAGCGCGGAGTGGGAGCGCGGCGTCCTCGAGACGTTCTGCAAGAAGCGGAAGATCCCGATGACCGCGCCGTGGAGCACGCTCACGGACGAGCAGCGCGCGATGGTGCTCGACGGCGAAGGCACGTGGAAGGGCGGGAAGTACCCAGGCGTGCGCGCGTGGTTCAAGTGGCTCGAGACGCGGACGTACAAGATGCACGTGCGCGTCCTCTTGTCTCGCTACCGCGAGTACAACCTGTGCTCGTCGTGCCACGGCTCGCGTCTGAACGCGACGTCGCTCACGTACCGGATCGCCGGGCTCAACATGGCGGAGTGGCACGCGCTGACGGTGACCGACGCACGCGCGCGAATCGAGTCGGTGGCGGCGCGCGATCCGCAGGGGCGTCGCGTGAAGGAGCAGCTCGGGTCGCGACTCGGGTACCTCGAGGACGTCGGGCTCGGGTATCTCACGCTCGATCGGCAAGCGCGGACGTTGAGCGGCGGCGAGGCGCAGCGCGCGGGGCTCACGACGGCGCTCGGTGCGTCGCTGACGGGATCGCTCTTCGTCCTCGACGAGCCGACGGTGGGGCTGCATCCGTCGGACGTGCCGCAGCTCGCGAACGCGATGCGCGAGCTGTCGCGCGCGGGGAACACCGTGCTCGTGATCGAGCACGAGCCGATCGTCGTGCGCGCGTGCGATCGCGCGATCGAGCTCGGTCCGGGCGCGGGCGCGAACGGCGGGCGCATTCTGTTCGACGGCACGCCGGCCGAGCTCGAGTCGCGCGCGGACCTCCCTACGGGGCGCGCGTGGGCGCGCGTCGGTGACGCAGCGCGCGCGCGACGCACGGCGAAGAAGCATCTGGTCGTACGCGGCGCGCGCGCGAACAACCTGCACGCGATCGACGTGACGATTCCGCTCGGCGTCGTGTGCGCCGTCACCGGTCCGAGCGGTTCGGGCAAATCGACGCTCGCCGAAGAGATCGTCTACCGCGCCGTCGCGCGCGCCGCGGGCGACATGACGGTCGACAAACCGGGACCGCACGCTTCGATCGAAGGCGCCGACGCGATCGCGCGCGCGACGCTCGTCGATCAGTCGCCGCTCGGACGCACGGCGCGCGGAAACGCGGCGACGTACACGAAGGCGTGGGATCGCATCCGCGCGCGCTTCGCCGCCGAGCCCGATGCCGCGCGTCGTGGGCTGATGGCGGCCCACTTCTCGTTCAACGTCGCCGTCGGGCGATGCGAGGCGTGCGACGGCGA
>JAYVXB010000440.1:0-15488 GCA_043785585.1 Deltaproteobacteria bacterium
ATCGGCGCCTCGCCGCGCATGCGCACGCGCGTGGCCTCGTCGTCCTCTTCCTCGTCCTCTTCGTCGTCATCGACGTCGCCGACACCGACGAGGTCGATCTCCGCCGCGCTCGGCCGCGACCCGCGGCGCTGGGCGGCGATCTGTTCCATGACGGCGGCCTTGGCGAGGATCGACGTCTCTTCGTTCGGATCGTATTTTCGATCTTGCGGCGCGAGGAGCGCGGGTCCGTCGGACGGAGGCTCGTCGCCGTCGTCTCCGCCACCGAGCAGCGCGTCGAGCGCTTCGTCGGTCGACGCCGCAGCGGTTGCCGCGCGCGATTCGGCCGTGTCGACCATCGAGACTTCGACGCTCCCGCTTCCGAGCGGAGGCGCGTCGGCGATCGCATCCGCCTTCAAGGGCGGGGCGAACGGATCCGACTCGGCCTTCGGAGGTGCGCCGGCGAACGGATCACGCTCCGAAAAATCGACCGCCGGTGTCAGCGCCATCGGACGCGGCGGAGGCGGCGGACGAACCTTGGGCGCGGCAGGGGACGCGGCGGGGCGCGGCGCGCCTCGGGCAGGCTGCGCGGCGGGCGGCCCCTTCGGCTCGCGGATCACCGTGTCCGGCTCCTCGAACGGATCGAACATCTCGCCTTCGCGGACGCGCTCTTCTTGATCGATCTGCGACGGCCTCCGCAGCGGCTCCGCGGGCTTCTTTTCTTTCAGCTCGACGCCCAGGTGTTTCGCGCTCGTGATGATCGAGGGATCGCCCTCCTCGTGGGTCGCCGTCATCGGCGGCGGACGCGACGTGACTTTGCCGATCGGCTGCTCGGCGATGTCGACGTCGACCCCCTCGCCCCCCTCGACGATCCGGTTCTCGCCGGTCTTCGAGAAGAGCTGGCCGAGACCGCCGCCGACCGACTTCGGCCCCGACTCTTCGGCTTTGCCCGCGCCGCGCAAGAGCTCGCGCGGGATGGCGGCGATGACCGTCGCGCCCGAGCCGTCGTCGTCTTCGTCCTCCGGCACGTAGTCTTCGATCGCCGGCTCGTGCGTGTACTCCGACAGCGTCGGCTTCTGCGAGCGCGGCCCGGAGGACGGCGGCATTCCGGCGGCCGGCGTCGGCGGCCGGTAGAGTGGCCTCGGGATGTTGCCCGCGAGGGTGGCCGGCTTGTCGGTCGTGGTGTCCTTCGCGACCTCGGGGACGAACGTCTTCGACTCCCACTCGTCGAGCGCGGAGTCCCAGTCGATCCCCTCGTCCTCCGGCTTCTTCTTGTCGTCGGTCATGACGCCCCCTCGAGGCCGAAGGAGCGCCTGATCTCGAGGTACGCAGGCGACAGTACGAAGCGCATCAACTCTTCTGCCCGCGGATCGGTCTTCGCGACCTGCGCGAGGCGCTCGGGCGACTCGCCGAGCACGTCGAGGAGCACCGTCCCGACGTCGCCCGACGCGATGACCGCGATGCGATTCTGTGACATGAGCGCGCGCTTGCTCCAGGCGCGCGCGTCGGCGCCGCTCGCGATGATCGCCTTGCAGACGTCGGGCAGGAGCTTCTTCGTCTTGCGCGCGATCGCTTTCGAGACGAGCTTCTCGACTTCCGCGAGCACCGCGTACGGCGGGTGATCGACCTTCACCTCGGCGATGTGGCAAGCGGCGACGACGATCGCGGCGATCGTGATGTCGTCGCGCGATCGCGTGACGGTGGTGCCGCGGACGATCGCGAGGAGCTCGCGAGCGACGCGCGCGCGGGTGGCCGGCGCGAGCGGCGCGTTGACGCCGGCGCCGACGACGATCGCGGGCGTCTCGCCGGGGATGCCTTGCACGCCGAGCGGATCCTTTCCGCCGACGTAGAGATCGAACTGCGCGATCCCGAACGATCCGGCCCACGACGCGATCTCGTTTCGTAGCGCCAGGCCGCTCCGCGGATCGACTTTGTCTTTCTTCGTCACGCCGCACGCTTGGAGCGACGGTCCGAGCGCTTCGGCGAGCGTCGGTCCGAGGATGACGAACAGATCCGCGACCGGCCCTTCGTCGCCCGGCGCGAGGATCGCGCGGAAGAGCGCCTGCGTGACGGCGATCTGCGGGACGCGCGGCTTCTTCGCCGCGAGCTGCGCGAGCGCGGACTCCGTCGCCGGATCCGAAGAGCTGAGCACCGCTGTGACCGAAAGCGCTGCGTGCTGGATGCCGTCGTCGCCGAGCGCGCGCGCCACCTTCGCGAGGCGTCGCACCGACGTGCCGTCCGTCGGCCGCGCCGCGACCTTCGACAAGAGCTCGACGCGCGCGTTTTTCAGCAGCTTCTCTTTGACCTCGGGCTTGTGCTCGGTCGAAAGCAGCATGTCGAGCGCCTCGCCGTCCGTCGGCGCCTCTTGGAGGATCTTGACGATGGCGGCGCGCGCGCCGCTCGTGTCGTTCAGGCGATCGCGGTGGATCGCCATCGCGAGGCGCGCCGCTTCGATCCGACCATCGACCTCGGGTCGCTCGTGCATCAGCTCCTCGAGGATCGCCGTCGCGTCGACCCACGATCCGGTGCGCGCCGCCGCGCGCGCGAGGCGCTCGCGGACGGGGAGGGTGGAGAGCTTGGCTTTGTGGAGCGCGACGAGGACCTCGAGTGCTTTGTCGTAGCGATCGAGCTTGTTCTCGAAGATGTCGACCGCGGCGACGCCGGCGGTCACTCGGTTTTTTGCGGGCGCGGCGTCGAGCGTCGCGAGGCGCGAGAGCGCGGTCGCCGCTTCGTCGTAGAGCCCGCGCTTCAGCGCGATCTCGCCGGTGAGCGCGAGCGCGCCGATGTGATCCGGCTCGAGCATCACGACGTGCTCGAGCGCCTTCAGCGCGGCGTCTTGCTCCCCCTTCTCGCGAAGCACGCGCGCCTGCTCCCAGAAGAGCTTCGCGATCTCGGCCGGCTCGTCGGACACGTCGAGGCGGCGCGACACGAGCCCGAGGAGCTTGTCGCCGTCTTTTCGCTCGCGCACGCGGCGGAACAATTTGTCGAAGGCGACGGGGCGTGTCGGATCGCGATCGAAGCTCGCGTCGAGCGCCGCCTCCGCGCGATCGCCTTGCCCGAGGTCGAGCCAGAGGAGCGCGGCTTCTTCCCAGAGCGCCGCGCCGCGCCTCGCGTCGCTGCACCGCGCGCCGAGCTCCGCGGCCGCGCGTGCGCGGAGATCGCCGTCCTTCGTGATCTCGCCGCAGGTTCGCAGCCCCTCCCACGCAGCGAGGTCCTCGGCGCGGACGGAGACGACTTTTTCCCACGCCGCGAGCGCGGCGGCGGTGTCGCCCGCGGCGAGCGCGGACCATGCGGCGAGGCCGAGCGCGTCGGTCTGCGCGTCGTCGCCGAGGGCAGCGCCGATCTCGACGAGCGCGGTCGCGCGTCGCCTGGGATCGCAGCCCGCCGGCGCGAGCTCGAGGTTCGCGAGGTGCGTCGCGGGGGAGTCGCCGACGACGAGCGGCTGTCGTGCGGCATCGCGCGGATCGACGAGCGCGGCGCTCGCCGCCATCGCTTCGCGCGCTTCGCCCGTCAGGAGGCGCGCGATCGCTTGCCGCGCCGCGCGCTCTTCGCCGAGCTGCGTTTCGTCGGACGCCGAGAGCGTCGCCGCGAGCCACTCGACGGCCGCAACCAGGCCGCCGCCCGCTTCGAACCAGCCGCGCGCCGCCTTCGCCGTCGCCTCTGCGTCGCCGCTCTCGCGCGCCGCGCGCGCCTGCTCCGCCGCCGCGAACGCCGCGGCCTTCGCGCCGAGCACGCCGATGCGCGCGATGGCGCGATCGTGCGCCGCCGTGTCCGCGCCGCCTTGCGACCAGACGAGCCGCGCGAGCGAGCCCGCGACCGCGAGATCGCCGATCGCTTCGCTCTCGAGCGTGCCGAGCGCCGCGGCCGCGTCGTCCGGATCGCCGCCGCCGACCTCGGTCGCGAAGCGCTCGAGCGCGACGACGCGCGAGTCTCCGCCCCCTTCGAGCGTGCGATCGAGCGCACGCCGGCGCCCTTCGACCGCGTCGACGTCGATCCCGCGCGACGCCCACGCGAGGACGATCTTCGCCGCCTCGGGCGCGCCCTTCGCCGACTCTTCGAACGACTCCATCGCGCCGCGCCGATCGCCGTCGCGCCAGCGCTCGAAGCCCGCCTCGAGATGAAGCGCCGCCGCGAGCTCCGCGTCGGGCGTCGCATCCGCCGCTGCCGACGCGACGTTCGCCGCGGCCGCGTGCTGTCCGTTCGCGCGCTCGATCTCCGAGAGGTACGTCGCGACGATCGGATCGCCCGGCTCCTTCGACGCGAGCTCGCCGAGGCGGCGTCGCGCGCCTTCGATGTCGCCGCCCGCGTGCGCGCGCATCGCCGCGAGGAGCGCGAGGCCGCGCGCGATGTCCGCGTCTTGCTCGATGCCGGAGAGCTCGTCGAGGGAAGCGCGCCGCCGGTCGGAGTCGCCCTTCACTTGCGTCTCTTCGGGATCGATCTTCTGCGGGACGAACGCCTCGAGCACGCGCCCGAGCCACGCTCCGTTCGGCGCGTTGCCGATCTCGCGGAGCGCCTTCGCCGCGCCTTCGACGTCGCCGCGTGCCGCGCGCGCCCGGTACAGCTCGAGCCACAAGACGACCGCTTCGCCTTCGACCGCGCCGCTCGCGACGAGGCGCTTCGTCGCGTCCTCGTACCAGGCCGCGTCGCCACGCACGCTGGCCATCGCGCGCGACAAACGCATCACGGTGCCCGGCGCGACGCCGTACATCGACGCTTGGCTGAGCGCCGCTTTCGCACCCGAGACGTCGCCCGCGCGCATCGCCCAGATGTACGCTGCGAGAACGAACGCGCGCCCGCGCGCTTCGTCCGTGGCGAGGTGATCCGCGAACGACTCGAGCTGCGCCGCGAACGTCGTCGTGTCGCCGCCGTCAGCGAGCAAGTCGAGCTGCAGCGCGCGCGCCGGGAGGCACGCCGGGTCTGCGGTGATCGCGCGGGAGAGGGCCTCGAGCGCGCGCGTCCCATTGCCTTCGCTCGCCGCGTGCTCGGCGACGCGCATCGCGAGCGCCGCGACGACGCCGCCGTCCTGCTCTTTGAGCATGCGCTGCTCGGCGAGCTGCGCGGAGAGCGCGGTGTCGCCCATCAGCTCGGCGATTCGAATCCGCGCGCTGCCGAGGGCGGCGTCGAGCAAGGAGTCTGGCGGATCCACCGACGAGAGCCGCTCGCGCGCGCGGTCGAGGACGGCGCCCGCCTTCCCGAGCTCGCCGCTCGCGCGCCGCGCTTCGGCTGCGCGAAGCCAGGCGTCGGCGATCATCGTCGGCTTTCGAACCCAGTACGGAACGCCGAGCGCATCGCCGCGCTCCGCGGACGCGACGGCTTCTTCGATGAGCTCGCCCTGCCGTTCGAGCGACGACGCGTACGCATCCGCGCGCGCGCGCGCCTCGTCGGAGCCGACGATCCCAGGCTCGCGCCGCGCGAGACGCTCGGTCGCCAGCGCCGCCGCGAACGTCGCCGCCGATCCGTTCTTCCCCGCGTCGGCGAGCAACCCGAGCGCGCGATCGACATCGCCGAGATCCGCCGCGAGGCGCGCCACGTCCACGAGCAGGAGACCGCGCCACGTCGGATCGCCCGCGAGCTTCGCGCGCTCGGAGAGCGCCTCGTCGCGCGCGACCGCGTCGGACTTCTTCGCCGCGAGGAGCTCGAGCGCGAGCCACGCCGTCGCCGTGTCCGCCGGCGGAGCCTCCGTGAGAGCGGCCTCGCGCACCGCGTCGCGCGCCGCGTCCAGATCCCCCGCGACGTCCTCGAGGTACGACGCCTTCATCAGCAGCGCGCGCGCCTTCTCTTCCGGGCTCACCGCCGCACGCGCGAGCGCATCGACGAGCTTGCCCAGGTTCTTCAGCGATCGGCGACGCTCGAGCAGTCGGACGAGCCCTTCGAGCGGCTCGCGAAAGTCGGGCGCCGCGTTGAACGCCGCGAGGTAATCGCGCGCCGCCCCCGGCTCGTCCCCCGCGCGCTCTTCGATCTCGCCGATCTCCATCAGCAGGCGCGCCTGACGCGACTTGTCGTGCGTCCCCGTGAGCTCGGCGCGAAGCCGCTTCACGGTCCCCTCGATCGCGTTCAGGGCGTCGACGGACGGCGGAGGCGCTTTGGACGCGGCGCCGATCGGATCGGGGGGCGAAACGGAGGTGGGGGGCGTGATCGGGGAGTGGGACATGCGCGTATGGGGACGCTCGCACGCTCGTCGGAGCGGTCGACTCACCGCAGCGAATACAACGCTATCCTTCTCAGACTACGCCGTGCCCAAGAAAAAAAGGAAGGAATTGCGGGAGGTGAGTCCGTCCGGCTTCGAGAAGGGTGTTCAGAGAAGGGCGTTCAGCTTCTCGTTGACCTTCGACTCGACGGTCCCCTTCATCACGCGCAGTAGAAACGGGAGATCGATCTGGACGCGGACTTCCTTGTCCGTCACCGACACTTCGCCTTTGGTGCCTTTGGCAGCCCCGCGCGGCGCGTCGAAGAGGATCGAATCCCCCTGCCACTTCCATTCGAGGTTGAACTTCTCCGCCATCGTGCGGGCGAGATCCTCCGCGCGTTTTCTCGCTTCTTCCTTCGGAAGCGAATGCGCGCGCTTGACGTCGATCGTGGACATTCGAATCTCTCCTCTGTTTTCCAGGTCTATTCGTGCCGCTTGACGATCCAGAAGCCGCGCGGCGTGTCGAACGCCGGGCTGACCGCGCCCACGGGGAGCGTAAATACGATGTAGTCGGCGGCCGGCTCGAGAAAGCCGACCTTCATGCGCCCGATGTCGTCTTGCGAACCGGGATCGCCGCGCTGCACCGCTCCGCGAAAATCGGTCTGCGCATCGGCGGCGAGCTTGTCGGCGAGCTCTTTCGCGGCGGCCTTCGTGCGCGGGTTCGGCTTGTCGCCGAGCGGACCGGGCTGCGCGCCGAAATAGCTGATGAGCACGACGCCGACGCGCACCGTCTTCGGCGTCGTCGCCGGGAGGGGAGGGACGGGCGTGCCGTCGGGCATCTTGCCGAACGCGCCGGCGTCGATGAACCGCATGTCGATCCCGGGCGATCCGAAATCCGAAAGCAACAGCCCGCCTTCGCCCGGAAGCTCGCCGAGACCCGGTGCCCCGTCGGCCGCCGCGTCGACCAGGCCCGCGTCGCCGCCGTCGGCCGCGCCGGCGTACGGCACCGGCTTCGGCGGCGAAAAGCCTTTGAACACCAGCACCGCCGCCAACACGACCACGGCCGCGCCGAGGAGAAGCGTGATCCAACGCTGCATGCGCGCGCTTTCTTACTTCTTCTCTGGTTTGACGGCAGGCGCTGCGGAGGGTGCGTCGCCCGCGTCCGTGCCATCGTCGTCCGGCGGCGTGACCGGTGGACCGTACGTCTCGAACGGTCGCATCGTCGCGGGCGGCGGATCGCCGTAGAGCTCGAGCTGCGCGGCGAGCCAGTTCTCTCTGCGGATGAGCGCGTTGAGCTGCTCGAGCTCCGGCGACGCCTTGCCTTCCATCACGTACGCCGCGTTCTCCGCCTTCGCGATCTGCGCCTGCACCTCGGCGAGCTCTTTGCGGACGAGCACCGGATCGATCTTCTCGCGCTCGACGTATTCGTCCGTGAGGATCAAGAGCTTGTTCGCGCCCGCCTCGGCGAAGCCGGTGCCGACCGCGACGCGCTTGGTGTCGTTGCCGATCCGGTAGCTGACGAGGCCGGTGCGAAGCGCCGCCAGCAGCGGCAGGTGCCCCGGCATCACGCCGAACTCGCCGGCGACGCTCGGCGCCGTCACCTCGTCGACCGTTTCGCTCAGCGCGCGTCCGCGCGGCGTCACGATCTCGAGCAGGATTTTGTTCGTCGCTACTTCGGCCGTCGTGCTCGTCGCCATCTCGCTCAGCCCTTCTTCGACGTGAGCTCGCGCGCCTTCGCCTTCATGTCCTCGATGTTGCCGACGAGATAAAACGCCTGCTCGGGGAACTCGGCGTCGTCGTCGAACTTGCCGGCGCAGATCTCTTCGAACGCGTCGATCGTCTCTTTGAGCGGCACGAGCTTGCCCGGGAGACCCGTGAACTGCGCCGCAACGAAGAACGGCTGCGACATGAAGCGCTGGATCTTGCGCGCGCGCTTGACGACGAGCTTGTCGTCCTCGCTGAGCTCGTCCATGCCGAGGATCGCGATGATGTCCTGGAGGTCCTTGTACTTCTGGAGCGTGCCCTGGACCTTGCGCGCGACGCCGTAGTGCCTGTCGCCGATGACCTGCGGATCGAGCATCGTCGACGTCGAGTCGAGCGGATCGACGGCCGGGTAGATGCCGAGCGACGCGATGTCGCGCGAGAGGACCGTCGTCGCGTCCAAGTGCGCAAAGGTCGTCGCGGGCGCGGGATCGGTCAAGTCGTCGGCGGGGACGTAGATCGCCTGGACGCTCGTGATGGATCCCTTGCTCGTCGACGTGATGCGCTCTTGGAGCGCGCCCATCTCGGTGGAGAGCGTCGGCTGGTAACCGACGGCGCTCGGGATACGACCGAGGAGCGCCGACACTTCGGAGCCGGCCTGCGTGAAGCGGAAGATGTTGTCGACGAACAGGAGAACGTCCTGCTTCTCTTCGTCGCGGAAGTACTCCGCGACCGTGAGCGCCGACAACGCGACGCGCGCGCGCGCCCCCGGCGGCTCGTTCATCTGACCGTAGATGAGCGCCGCCTTCGAGATGACCGGCTCGCCCGAATCGAGCGTCGACTCCATCATCTCGAGGTAGAGATCGTTTCCTTCGCGCGTGCGCTCGCCGACGCCCGCGAAGCAGCTCACGCCGCCGTGCGCTTTGGCGACGTTGTTGATGAGCTCCATGATGAGGACGGTCTTGCCGACGCCGGCGCCGCCGAAGAGGCCGATTTTCCCGCCTTTGCGGTATGGCGCGAGGAGGTCGATGACCTTGATCCCCGTCTCGAAGATCTCGACCTTGGTCGACTGCTCTTGAAACGTCGGCGGTGCGCGGTGGATCGGCATCGTCATCTTCGTGACGATCGGCGGACCCTCGTCGACCGGCTCGCCGATGACGTTGAGGATGCGCCCGAGGCACTCTTTGCCGACAGGCATCGCGATCGGCGCGCCGGTGTCGCGGACGTCCATGCCGCGGACGAGGCCGTCGGTGGTGTCCATGGCGATCGCGCGGACGGTGTTCTCGCCGAGGTGCTGCGCGACCTCGAGCGTCAGGTTGTCCTTCGTCTTCGAGATGCCAGGGTTCGACAGCTTCAGCGCATTCAAGATCTTCGGGAGCTTGCCGTCGGGAAACTCGACGTCGACGACGGGCCCGATGACTTGGACGACCTTGCCGTTGACGTTTGCGCTGGACGGAGCGGCGATGGGCGATTGCGAGAGCGACATGGCGGACGAAGGCTCCTTGAGGAGGGCGAGGACGGGGCGAAACGGGCGAAACGTTGAACTGATGTGCCCCCGCGATATGGGGCCGGAAGCACGCGCTGAGAAGCGGCGCGCGTTTACCATGAGGTGACCGCGGTGTCATCCCGAGGTGGCGAAGACGTGCGGACGGCCTTGTCTCCTCCACTTGCCAGCTCGCGCCCTTCAGTTCACGCGCGGCCTCGCGGCGGCTACAACGGAGGGGCATGATCCGCCCTCCTCGCTCTTTCGCGGCGCGCGTCGCCGTTCTCGCCGCAACCGTCGTCGTCGTCGTGCCCGATGCCGCGTTCGCCGAATCGCCGAGGATGCCGCGCCCGCCGCCGCGTCAGCCCGTCGCGACCGACGATCCGTCGCCGCCCCCGCTCACGATCGATGCCCCGCAGTCGTACGACGCGCGCGTGAAGGAGCAGGTTCGCATCCCGATCCGCGCGACCTCGCCGAACAACCAGCAGCTCACGTACTCCGTCGCGGGCGCGCCTCCGGGGGCGACGCTCGTCCCGATGGGGAGCTACGCCGAGCTTCGCTGGACGCCGCACGACGAGGACGTCGGGACGCACGAGATGACCGTCAGCGTGAGCGACGGCTCGCGCGGCGCGTCGCACGACATGACGATCGTCGTCGTCGAAGAGTGGAAGTCGTTCTTCATGCCGGGGCTCCAGTACTCGGCGTACGGGCCGAACCGCTCGTCCGAGTGGGGGAGCTTTCACGGCGTGTCCGCCGAATTTCTTCTCTACGCGTGGATCGCGCGCAACGAGAACCGCGGCCCGAGCCATGGGCGCTTCTACGTCGACTTCGACGTCCTCTTCTCCACGCGCACGGACAAGGCGTCGGCGTTCCTCCCGACGCTCGGTCTCGATCTCTCGATCGAGCGAAACCCGCAGCGGCGCGTCTTCTTGCCGTATTTCGGGATGGAGACCGGCGGACTCTTCCAAAAAGAGCTGCGCGGGATCTGGATGGTCGTGCCGTTCTTGGGCGTGCACGTCTTCTCGTCGCCGAACGTCTTCGTCAACGTGACCGGAGGCTACGTGCTCCCGATCGACGCGGACCGCTTCGACGAGCTTCGTGGATGGCGCGCGAAGGTCGGCATCGATTTTTCGCTCTGGTGAAAATGGACGCGCCGCAAAATCCGTCCGAGCCGCTCTCGCGCGGCATCGGTCTGCACGGCTTTCGTGCGGCGGCGCTCGCGCTATGGGGCGAGGAGGGGCTGCGCACGGTGGCCGCGCGTCTGCCGGACGACGCGCGCGCGGCGACGGTCGACTCGATCGTGCTCCCGGTGTCCTGGTACGCGGTGCGCCACACGATCGCGTGGGAAGAGGCGGTGTGGGAAGGGCCCGCGGCGCGGGACGATGCGACGTTTCACTCGTTCCTCGACAAGGGGATCGAGCTCGGCTTCGGACGCATGCGTCGATTCTTCATTCGTTTGCAGTCGCCGGAGCAGATCATCCATCGCGCGCCCGAGATGTGGCGTTACCAGCACACGCACGGGACGCTCACGGCGGTCGCGAAGGGCAACGGCGCGACGATCCTCCTCCGCGATCATCCGTTCACGCGTCACCCGCTCGCGCGTCGCGCGACCGCGGAGGTCTACCGCTTCATCGCATCGCTGACGCAAGCGCGAGGGAAGGGTGAGGTGCGACAAACGCACGGCTCCGAGGGGCCCGACTCGCTCGTCGTCCGCCTCACGTGGACGACCTGACGTCCGCCTTGGCGCTCCGTGCGACGTCCCATCTCTTGACCTCACCCGCGCGCCGGGTAAAACGCATCACGCGATGATCCCGCCCGAAGTCATCGCCGCCGTCCGCGATCGAACGAACATCGTCGCGGTGATTCAAGAGAGCGTGCCGTCGCTGAAGCGGCGGGGGCGCTCGTTCGTCGGCCTTTGTCCGTTCCATCAAGAGAAGACCGGAAGCTTCCACGTCAACGCGGACCGCGGCTTCTTCCACTGCTTCGGCTGCAAAGAGTCGGGCAGCGTCATCGATTTCTTGATGAAGCACGACGGGTACACGTTCCCCGAAGCGGTGCGTGCGCTCGCCGAGCGCGCCGGGATCGTCATCGAAGAGCGGAACTACGATCCGGCGGAGCGCGACGCGGCGGCGCGGCAGAAAAAGCAGAAGGACGATCTCTACGCCGTCAACGCGCTCGCCGCGACGTACTGGGAGTCGGAGCTGCGCGAGCATCCGATGCGCGAGTACGCGCTGGCGGAGCTCGCGCGGCGCGGGCTCGTGCCGGGCAACGACAAGACCGCCGACGACGCGCTGCAAGCGTTTCGCATCGGCTACGCGCCTCCCGGGTGGGACGGGCTCGCGATGTTCTTGAAGGCGCAGGGCGTCTCGCCGATCGCGGCCGAGAGCGTCGGCCTACTCGTCCCGCGATCGAGCGGCAGCGGTCACTACGATCGCTTCCGCCATCGGCTCATGTTCGCCGTCGTCGATCCGCAGGGGCGCGTCATCGCGTTCTCGGGTCGCGCGCTCGCCGAGATCCCGGAAGAGCCGGGCCAACCGGGACACCCGAGCACCGAGAAAAAAGATCCGCCGCCGAAGTACATCAACTCGCCGGAGAGCCCGATCTACACGAAGGGGAGCGCGCTCTTCGGCCTCTACCAAGCGCGCCACGCGATCCGCGCCGAAGACTGCGCGGTGCTCGTCGAAGGCAACTTCGACGTCGTGTCGCTCCACGCGCGCGGCGTGCAGCACGTCGTCGCGCCGCTCGGCACCGCGTTCACCGTGGATCAGGCGAAGCTCTTGCGACGCTTCTGCAGCAACGTGACGCTCCTCTTCGACGGCGATCGCGCCGGACAAAAGGCGACGCGCCTGTCGCGCGATCCGTGCAAGCAGGCGGGCATTCGCGCGCGCGTCGCGACGCTCCCCGAAGGCGTCGATCCCGACGACTTCGCGCGCACCAAAGGGATCGAAGCGCTCTCGCAAGTTCTCTCGCAAGCGCGAGGCATGCTCGATCACTTGATCGAAGAGTCGCTCGACGAGTCGTTCGTCGCGGCCGACGCGTTCGAGCGATCCGCGCGCGCCGAGTACGTGTCGAAGCTCCTCGCCGAAGAAGACGATCACCTCACGCGCGCGACGCTCAAGATGCGCGTCGACTACCTCGCGGGGCGTCTCGATCTCCACGGGCTCGCGCTGCGACGCGACGACTCGGTGCGATCGGATCCGTTTCGCGCGCTCCTCGACAAGGTTCGCAAAGACGCCGCCGTCGCAGGGCCGCGCCCCGTGATGCAGAACGCCGATCGGCGCACCGCGCGCATCCAGCCGCGCGCTCCTGGATCCGAGCAGCGCAAGGCGATGGTCGGCGCGCTGATCGAGTATCCGGAGCTCCTCGATTTTCCCGACGTGACCGCGTTCCTCGACCTCCTCGAAGGGGTCTCTGCGCAGGTCGCGGCGGGCGTTGCGAAGGCACGAATCTTGGCAGCGAGTAACGAAACGGGTCCCGAATCGACCCGATCGGGCTCCGAAGGGACAAACAAGGAAGAAAAAACGATCAACGCATCCGTTTTTCTTGCGCAAATCCCTGAGGCGATCCATCCCTTCGCGTTCGAACGCCTCGCTGCCCCGGAGCACGACACGGTCGACCTTGCGCGTGAGAGCTTCCTCAACAACGGTGCGAAACTTCGAAATGTGATTCTCGAACGCGAGACGGTGGAGATCGCGCGCGAGCAGGAAAAGGTTCTGGGGGACGACGAAGCCGAGATGCGTTTGGCGCGCGATGCACAGGAGCGACAGCGTCAACGTCAGGGGATGAAGTAGGGCGTGTGGGCAAAGCGCGAGCTTTCGAAGAGTCGGTTTTAGGCGATAGGTGAGATGGCGATGGCGACGACGAAGAACCGCGACCGCAAAGAAGTTCAGCAGCTCATCGAGATGGGCAAATCCAAGGGCTTCCTCACCTACGACGAGGTGAACGACGCCCTCCCGGCCGATGTGGTCGCGGATCAGATGGATGACGTGATGGGCGCCCTCGGCGACGAGGACATCGAGATCGTGGACGCGGCGACGCAGGTGAAGATCGCGCCGAGCCGCATCGTTCAAGAAGAGAACGCCGACAAGAAGCCCGTCGCGCGCGACCGCGATCGCGGCAACGGCAGCCCGACCAAGAAAGAGAGCGAGGACCTCGACTCGTATTATTCGAAGTCGAACGATCCGGTTCGCATGTACTTGCGCAAGATGGGGAGCGTTTCGCTCCTCACGCGCGAAGGCGAAGTCGAGATCGCGAAGCGCATCGAGACGGGCGAGCACGCCATCCTCGGCGCCATTCTCAACTCGCCCGTCGCGGTGCGCGAGATCATCGATCTCGGCGACAAGCTCCGCAAGCACAAGATCCGCGTCAAGGACATCATCCGCGACGCCGACGACGAGGACCGCGAGTTCGACGAGGAAGAGGCGGACCGCCGCATCCTTCGCCTGATCGACAAGGTCAAGCACCTCGACAAGATCGGCCAAGACCTCGGCGTGTCCCTCGAGAGCTGCGCGCAGTCGCGCAAGAAGGGCATCGAGGGGGAGATCGACGCCAACAAGCTGAAGATGGTCGAGACGCTCGAAGAGATGCGCCTCAACAAGAAGACCATCGACCGCGTCGTCATGAAGCTTCGCTCGCTCATCCAAAAGATCGAGCGTGCAGAGGGCGGCAACACCGACCTCGAGAAGCGCACCGGCGTCGACATGGACCAGCTTCGCAAAGAAGCGCGGGTCGCGCGCGGCGACGTCGCGGGCGAGCGCAAGTTCAAGCGCCGTCACGGCGTCACGCCGGACGAGGTGCTCACGAGCCACTCGCTCTCGCAGAAGAACCTCAAGCGCGTCGAAGAAGAGCTTCAGCTCGACGTGAAAGAGCTTCGCGCCACGTACAGCGACATCCGCGGCGGCGAGTACGTCGCCGAGCGCGCGAAGGCCGAGCTCGTCGAGGCGAACCTTCGTCTCGTCGTCTCGATCGCGAAAAAATACACGAACCGCGGCCTTCAGTTCCTCGACCTCATTCAGGAGGGGAACATCGGCCTCATGAAGGCGGTCGACAAGTTCGAGTACAAGCGCGGCTACAAGTTCAGCACGTACGCGACGTGGTGGATTCGTCAGGCGATCACCCGCGCGATCGCAGACCAGGCGCGGACGATCCGCATCCCGGTCCACATGATCGAGACGATCAACAAGCTCATTCGCACCTCGCGTTATCTCGTTCAGGAGTACGGCCGCGAGCCGACGCCGGAAGAGATCGCCGAGAAGATGGAGCTGCCGCTCGACAAGGTCCGCAAGGTCCTGAAAATCGCGAAGGAGCCCATCAGCCTCGAGACGCCGATCGGCGAAGAGGAAGATTCGCACTTGGGCGATTTCATCGAGGACAAGAGCGTCATCTCGCCGGCCGAGGCCGTCATCAACATGAACCTCGCGGAGCAGACGCGAAAGGTCCTGAAGACGCTGACGCCGCGCGAAGAGAAGGTCCTTCGCATGCGCTTCGGCATCGGCGAAAAGAGCGATCACACGCTCGAAGAAGTCGGACAAGACTTCGAGGTCACGCGCGAGCGCATCCGTCAGATCGAAGCGAAGGCGCTGCGCAAGCTCCGCCATCCGTCGCGCAGCAAGCAGCTCAAGTCGTTCATCGAGAGCTGACCCCCACGCCGACCGCGTCGTGAGAGTTCACAGGAAGACGGGAAGACGGGAAGTTTTCATTCCCAGATCCTTCCCGTCTTCGCGTCTTCCTGTGATTCTCGTTCTCGGTTTGGCGCTGGCCGCGTGCGAGCGCGGGTGCGCTTGCGGCGGTGCGGGCGCGTGGAGTTGGGATCCGGCGGGGAAATCGCCGGTGCCGGTGCCGAGCGGTTCGGTCGCGCTTCCGATGAACGCGATCGACTGCCCCGACGGCATCGCGCACTGCATCGACGGGATCGTCGAGGTGTCCCGCCTCGCCGTGATCGCGCAGCCGTGCGTCGGGCCGCCCGAGAAGTGCCAGTGCCCGTGGGATCGCGTCGGCGGATGCGACCACGGGTGCGTCGCGGATGGCGTCGATCTCGCGCTCCCGCGCGCGCAGGCGTTCGTGCAGCTCTGCGCGCCGTCCGCGGCCGACGTGTTCGCGCGCCCGCCGTTGCCCAACGTCCAGCTCCCGAGCGATCTCTGCGTCGCCGAGACGTACCACTGCGTCTCCGGGACCGTCGTCGCGTGCGCCGAGACCGCGATG
>JAYVXB010000441.1:0-15486 GCA_043785585.1 Deltaproteobacteria bacterium
GGCTTCAAGACGCGCGCGCTCGACGGCGGCGCGGTGGGGCTCACTCCGTTCCCTGGTGGTCTCGGAACGCAGGAGGTGTTTTCGTTGGCGGTCAACGGCTCGTCGGTCTTCGCGACGACGATCGGCGGCGGGGCGAAGTTTCCGAGCCATGTCTACCGCGTCGCGCGCGCTTCGATCGGATCGATGACGGCGACCGTCGACGAGATCGCGAGCGGCGCCGACTTCACGCGCCTGCTCGGGACCGTGCGCGCCGACTCGAGCGCCGTGTACTGGTCGGTCCGCGATGCGCAGATGGCGACGCTCGGGACGATCCAGACCGCACCTCCGAACGTTCCGCCCGGCACGGCCACCGCGACGGCGGTCGACAAAGTCCGGCCGCGTGCGCTCGCGATGACCTCGTCGTCGATCGTGTGGATCGATCGCCCGCAGGACGTCGGCACGTCGAGCGTCGGCACCGTCGTATCTGCGCAGCGCTCGAACGCGATGCCGCGCATTCTCGGCGCGGGCCTCATTCCTTTCGATCTGCTCGCGGTCGGTCCCGACGCCTACTTCCCGTGGCAGGACGGGCAGACCTCGTCGATTCGCCGCGCGACGCTCGACGGCTCGCACGTCGACACCCTCGTGCCCAACGTCGCGCTGTCCCGCGACGTACTCTTCAGCGACGGCACGCGGCTCGTCTGGTCGACGGCCGACTCGTCCAACATCACGCTCTGGATCTGCTCGCTCGTGACAGGGGCGCCATGCGCCAGCCCGTACGCCGTCGCGCAGATCCCGATCAGCGCACGAAAGACGATCGGCATGCAGACGATCTCGCCGTCGGTCGCAACCGACCAAGATTGGCTCTATTGCGCAGAGCCCGCGAACCAGATCATCAAGCGCGTCTCCATCCGTCAGCGTTGAGCTGCCGATGCGCGCATCGAGGCGATAAGGCGCGCTAAGGCGTGAGCCCGCGCGTGCACGCGGCGGTGTCCGTCTTGCCTGCGAGCCACGACGTCATGCACGTGTCCGAGTCGTCGCCTGGGATGATCGGCGCGTCGCCCTTGTGGCTCTCTTGCCCGCGGGCCTTCCGCACCAGCGTGAGACGCTCGGGTCGCGCGCCGCCCTCGGCGAAGACGGCGCTGATGAGCTCGGGCTCGAGCGCGATGACCGATTGGTAATCTTCGTTGATCTCGGCGTCGCTTGTGCCTTGGACGCCCGCCTCATCGGAACCCGCGTCCTGTCGGAAATAGGGAACGTCCCCCGTTTTGAGTCGAAGCCCCTCGTTTCCGTAGATGCGGAGATTGCGCTGCGGCGTGCCGTGGCAGTCGAGCGAGCCGCAGTGGTGGACGAGAACCTGCGCAACGCCCCTGAACGACGCGTCGTTCGGCGGCGGCCTCGCGACGTAGCGCGCGTTCGTCGGCGTGGAGCACGCGCCGACGATCATCAGCGTGATGAGCGTCATCGCGATCGCGAGAAGGCGCTTGCTCATGGCGCGCACGGTCCTGCGTCGAGAACGACGACGTCCGGATGAAGCACGACGGGCCCCGGCGACGCTTGCGACGCCGTTTGGGTATGGCACCCCGCGCACGATCCTTCGCGCCCGATGTGCGTCGTCATGCAGACCGATTTGTCTCCCGACTTCATCGTCACCTTGATCGGATACGCGGGCGCCCACTGCGTCGGCGTCGCATAGAAATTCCCCGCCGCGTTCGTCGTCGCCGTGTACGACGCGCCGTCGCGCAAGCTCGTCATCGTGACGGTGACGCCCGCGACGGGCTGCGCCATCGACGGTGCGTCGTAGACCGTCCCCGCGACGCTGAACTTCGTCGGATTGCCGATCGCGCCATCGTGGCAGAGAAGGCACGGCTGTCCGCCGCGATGAAACGGACCGGGCCCGACGCCCGTTGCTTCGCCGCCGAGCGCATCGACCGCGTCGCCGTGCACCGGATCGCACGACGAGCCGACCGAGAGCGCCGCGAAGATAGCGCACGCGAACGCTTGGTAAACGGATCTCATAGCTCCGTCTCCAGAGTGAGCGCGCCGATCGTGGACAGTCGGTGCGTGATGTAGATGTCATCGAGAAACTGCGTATGGGTCAGGTTCCAGTCGAAGCCGATGATCCACGATTTTGGCTGCGCGGAGGACCCGAGCCCGATGCGAATGCGCGCGCCGCCGGTGATCCCGAGGAGCGGCCCGAGCTCCCGATCGCCGGTGCGGAGCGCGGGAAAATCGTTCCCCGGCGCGAGCACGTAGCCTCGCTGCCAGAAGTCGACCGACGTCTGCGCGTGGAAGCGCGCGTGCGGACCGAGCTCGACGCGCGAGCCGAGGTCGACGAGGAGGCGCGCGTCGGTCGTCGTCGCGTGGAGGCCCCACGAGTCGGTGTAGAGGCGCTCGTCGGCGCGAAGCGTCGCGCCCTGGAAGCGATGCGCGATGCGCGCGGCGATCGCGAACCGCTCGCGCGTGAGCGGCAGCTGCTCGAGCACGCGCGCAGAGAGGCGCGTGCGTGTCACGTCGTCGATCGTCATTCCCAGAGGCACGGTCGTCCCGGGCGCGAAGAGCGGGACGTAGCGGTACGGCTTCGAAGGATCGCCCCCCTCGACGATCACGTCGGCGACGAACGACGCGACCGTCGCGCGATCGAGCAGGACGGTGAGACCCGCCTTGAACGCGTCGCGATTGAGCACGCGCGAGAAGATGGAGAACGGCGTCCCCGTGCGTCCTCCGATGTCGTGCCCGTGCTCGTAGCCGATGAGCGCGGTCACGTTCTTCTGCAGGAAGTCGCGCGTGATCTCGCCGCCCCCCGAGTACGCGTGGTAGTCGGGCTCGCTCGAGACGGCGGCGTGCGCGGCGATGCCCCAGAGACCCGGCTTGTACGCGGCGTCGACCATGCCGACGTGACGGATCTCTTCCCAGCGGCGCGACGCCGTCGACACGATGTCGACCGACGCGGCCGACACGACGTCGACGAGGTACCGCCCGCCGACGCTCCAGCCCGCGGTCGGATTCGCGACGTTCACGCCGAGCGTCGGTGTGAGGACGAAGACGTGATCGGTATCGGCGTACGCGGCGACCTCGCTCGATGCGCGCCACACGAGATTCGAAATGGACGGCTCGGCGGTGCCCAGCTCGACCTTCGGCGGCTCCGTCGTGAGCTGCGTCGACGGTTGCGCGCGCGCCGTCCCGAGCGTCGTGACGACGAGGGCAGCCGCGAGCAAACGCGAAGCGTGCCGCGTCGTCAGTTGCATCCACAGCCGCCGCCCGCCTCGAACCCGCCGCCGACCGCCCCCTCTTGGACGGCACGGACATGCGATTCGCCGGCGCCGGCGAGGTCCGACGTCGTCATCGTCGGATGCGCGATACGGCCGCGCTCGTAAGGAGCGACGCGTGTGCAGCCGGACGCGAGGAGCGCGAGCGTGATCGCGGCGAGCGGGAGCGAACGAAACGGGGCCAAGTGGTCTCCAGTCTAGTACCGCGCGCCCACTAGGAGCAGGCGGGGACTCACCCCACTATGTGGCCGCCGGTTCGAACAACGATCACTTGGTCTGCGATTTCGAGAACTCCATCGCGCGATCGTTCAACCTTGCGTGCCGCAGGAGCACCGTGTCGATCGCGTAGTTCTGGTAGAGCTTCCACGGCGCGATCGATCCTTGGCGCGGGAATTTGTCGATCGAACGCCGAACGTAGCCCGACGAAAAATCGAGGAGCGGCTCTTCCTTCAGACGCGGATCGTTCTTCCGCGGGACGCACTTCGCGTATCCGTGCGCATCCATGTAGTTGAGGAGCCGACAGACATACTCGCTCGTGAGATCGCACTTCAGCGTCCATGAGGCATTCGTGTACCCGATGGCGAGCGCCATGTTTGGCACGTCGCTGCACATCATGCCTTTGTAGGTCATCGTCTTCGACGGATCGACGCGTTGCCCGTCGACCATCATCTCGAGGCCGCCGAGGAACTTCAGCTTCAACCCGGTCGCCGTCACGACGAGATCCGCTTCGAGCTCTCGCCCCGATTTCAGCTTGATCCCCTTCTCGGTGAACGTGTCGATCTGATCGGTGACGACCGACGCGCGCCCTTCGCGGAGCGCGATGAACAGATCGCTATCGGGCACGAGGCACAGCCGCTGATCCCACGGGTTGTACGACGGCGTGAAGTCCGCGAGATCGCCCTTCCCGCGCATCTGCCGCTTGACCTGCGCGACGATGAAACGCTTGGCGCTCGCCGGGTACCGACGGCAGTACGCGAAGAATCCCATGCTGAAGAGGACGTTCTTCCATCGCGTGATCGAGTACGCGAGCTCGCTCGACACGCGCTCGCGCAGCCAGTCGGCGATCCGATCTTTCTCCGGCGCAGACACGACGTACGTCGGCGATCGCTGGAGCATCGTGACGTGCGCGGCCTTCTTCGCCAGCTCGGGAACGAGCGTCACCGCGGTCGCGCCGCTCCCGATCACGACGACGCGCTTGCCCTCGTACTCGATGTCGGGCGACCACTTCTGCGGGTGCACGACGCGCCCGTGAAATGCGTCGCGCCCCGGAAAGTCGGGCGTGTAGCCCTCCTCGTAGTCGTAGTAGCCGGCGCACATGAAGAGAAAGTTGCACGTGAGCGTGATCGGCTCGCCCGTAGCAGCGTCGCGCGCGTGGACGGTCCACTTCGAATCCTTGCTCGACCACTCGGCCCGCTCGACGCCGTGCCGGTAGCGAATCTTCTGGTCGATGCCGTACTTCTCCGCCGTGTCGCGGACGTACGCGAGGATCGACGGACCGTCCGCGATCGCCTTCGCGTTGGTCCACGGGCGAAACGAATATCCGAGCGTGTACATGTCCGAGTCCGACCGAATGCCCGGGTAGCGAAAGAGATCCCACGTGCCGCCGAGCCGCTCGCGACCTTCGAGGATCGCGTACGTCTTGTTCGGGCAGTTCGTCTGCAAATGAAACGCGGCGCCGATGCCGGACAGACCGGCGCCAACGATGAGAACGTCGAGATGGCTTGGTTGCACCGTGACTCCTTGCGCCTCGCCGGGCGGACGTCGAAGGAAGGGAGTGTCGCACGCGCGCCAGACGCGTGCATCGCGGCGCCTACGTCTCCCGCCGCGTAGCGTCGTATTTCTAGAACGTGCAGTCGAAACGCGAGCGCGGATCGAGCGGCGCCGTCATTCGCGCTCGTCCTCGAGCGGCGCGAAGAGCGTCTCGACGTCGCGCTCGTCGAGCCCCTTGGCCTGATCGCCGTCGCCGAGGAGCGTCGACGCGAGCCAACGTTTGCGCTGTTGAAGGCGCATCACGCGCTCTTCGACGCTGCCGGCGGCGTAGAGGTTGTAGACGAAGACGGGGCGCTCTTGCCCGATGCGGTACGCGCGATCGGTTGCTTGCGCTTGCGACGCTGGGTTCCACCACGGATCGTAGTGGATGACGGTGTCGGCGCTGACGAGGTTGAGCCCGGTGCCGCCGGCCTTCAAGCTGATCAAGAAGACGTCGGCGCGGCGCGCCTCGAAAGCGTCGACGACGGCCTGGCGATCGCGCGTCGATCCGGTGAGTGCGAGGTAGCCGATGTTGCGCTCTTTCAAGCCTTCGGCGATGAGCGCGAGCATGCTCGTGAACTGCGAGAAGACGAGCGCGCGGTGACCCTCGGCGAGCTGCGCTTCGAGGAGCTCCATCAGCGCGTCGTACTTCGCCGACGAACGCACGCCGCGTGAGGCGTCCATTCCGACGAGCCGCGGATCGCAGCACACTTGGCGGAGCTTCATCAGCGCGCCGAGGATGGGGAGCGTCGACGCCGCGAGCCCCTTCGCGCGGATCACCTTGCGCACGTCGGCGTGCGCGGCGACGCGGATGTTCTCGTAGAGATCGCGCTGCTTGCCGCGGATCTCGACGGGGCGAAAGAGCTCGGTCTTCGGCGGGAGCTCCTTCGCGACGTCGCGCTTCACGCGGCGCAGAACGTACGGCGCGATCTGCCCGCGGAGCGCGAGGAGCCGCTCTTCGTCTTGGCGCTCTTCGATCGGTTGGCGGTACCAACGACGAAACGCGAGCTCGTCGCCGAGCAGCCCAGGGTTCAAGAAGTCGAAGAGCGCCCACAGCTCGCCGAGATGATTTTCGACCGGCGTCCCGGTGAGACAGACGCGATGCGCGGCGTCGATGCTCGCCATCGCGCGATGTGCGAGGCTCCGTGTGTTCTTGATCGCCTGCGCTTCGTCGAGGACGAGCAGGTGGTACTTCTCTTTCGCGAAGCGCTCTTCGTCGCGCACCAAGATCGGGTACGTGGTGACGACGACGTCGCTCGTGCGCGCCTCGTCCCAGCGCGTGTGGCGAGCGGTGCCGTGGAGCACCGTGACCTTCAAGTGTGGCGCGAACTTCGCGAGCTCGCGCGTCCAATTGCCGACGAGGCTCGTCGGTCCGACGACGAGCGCCGGCGACTCCAACCGGCCCGCTGCCTTCTCGATGCAAATGTGCGCGATCGTCTGCAGCGTCTTGCCGAGGCCCATGTCGTCGGCGAGGACGCCGCCCGCGTCCATCTCGCGGAGGTGCTGCAAGAACGCGACGCCTTCGAGTTGGTACGGACGAAGCTCGGCGCGCACGGTGTCGGGTTTCTTCACCGGCGCGGGCGCGTCGCTCAACGTGCGCGCGCGGTCGACGAGCTTCGCGGGATCGCGCCACTTCAGCGGCGTGCCTTCGCGCGTGAACGCCGCGTCGAGGCGCGCGAGCGCCGACGCGCGCACCTCGGGGAACGCGATCGTCGGACCGCGCTTCGTCGCGCCCCCTTGGTAGAGCTCGATGACGACGTGCAGGAGGGCGCGCAGGCGATCGCGCGACACGGTCACGTGCGACGTGTCGTTCGCTCGGAGCGCATACGTCGCGCGAAAGCGCCGCTCGAGCGCGCGAAGGCCCTCGGCCTCTTCCGCGTCGCCGAGGAGCTCGACGACGAGCGGAAGCAGATCCACCACCACGCCGTCGATCTCGATCCCGAGCTCAAGCGAAAACCAACCGCTCCGCTCTTCGTCCGGGACGACCGACGCGACCCACGGCGCGCCCGTGTCCGCGACGCGAAATGGATAGTCGTCCGCGATCTCGATTTGCCACCCCGCCGCGCGGAGCTGCGGGAGCGCCTGCGCCGTGAACGCGCAGAACCCGTGCGCGCCGCCGTCGAGGCGCACGACGTAGTCGGCCGTCGAATCGGGAGGAGGTGCGACGTCTTCGAAGCACGCGAGCTCGACGGCGCCGAGTCGTTCGAGCAAGCGGCGCGCGGTGGACTCGGCGGCGAGATCGCGATCGAGCGGGACCATGCCTCCTGCGGAGGCGTGGAAGACGCGCGCGTCGTCGGCGGCGCGGACGCGCGTGCCGTCGTAGACGAAGCCGAGCTCGAGGAGCGGCGCGACGACGTCGTCGTACTCGTCGGTGAGCGCGTCGGTACGCGAGATGACGATGCGATCGGCGGAGACGCGGAGCGTGGGCGTGGATCGGCTCACGATGGAGGGAGCCACGTATAGCCAGAACGCTTGCGACTTGTCGAGTTCGTCGATCACACCGCGACCGCCTGGAGCTCGGTCTCGGCCAGATCCAGCGAGCCGTGTCGCCTCGGGCTCACTTCGTCGAGCGCCTCGTCGACGAGCCGTCCGATCTCGTGGCGGTTTCTCTTCGTCCCAGGCGAACGGCGCGGCGCCGCGCGCGAACGGGAGGCGCGCGACCGTCGCCGCGAGCCCGTGCACGTTGCATGTGTCGAGCGCCTCTTCCAGCGCCTTCATGTTCGCGAAGCGCGCCGATGGCCCTCGCATCGCCGCGCCGCGCGTGCTGCCCCGCCATGAGCTTGACCGCCGCGCCGCCGTCCGATTTGACGTGCCGCGCGAGCCACACCTCTCCCATCCCCCCCGCACCGATGCGCCGCTCGAGGCGGTACGAACCGACGACTTCGCCGGCACGCACCACCACGGCGGGCGGGGTAGTTGGAGAGGGCTCGGCCATGCTGGCTGAGCATGACGTAGGATCGCGCGCCTCGCCAATCGGGCGAAAATTGCGCTGTACCGGTGTGACTTCCGCGTTACTTCCGCGGCTCGACGATGATCTCGACGCGACGATTCGCGGCGCGACCTTCGGGCGAGCCGTTGTCGGCAATGCCCTTCGTGGGGCCGTATCCGACCGCGCGAATGAGATCGGTCGGGATCCCCTTCGAGACGAGGTAGTCACGCACGGCGTTCGCGCGCTTTTCGGAGAGGGTCTGGTTGTACGACCCCGCGCCGCCCTGGTTGTCGGTGTGGCCTTCGACGATGATCGCGCGTTCTTGACCGCGAAGCGACTCGACGACCTTGTCGAGCTTGAGCATCGCCTCGGCCTTGAGCGTCGACTCGCCCGTCTTGAAGAGCATGTCGCCTTGGAACGTGATCACGAGGCCGCGATCGGTGTCCTTGATGGCGGCGATCTTCGCGAGCGTCGTCAGCGCATCGGAGAGCTTCTTCTCGAGCTCGATTCGTTTCTCGCGTTCGGCGTCGAGCTGCGCGCGCGTCTTCGTCGCGTCCATCTGCGCGTTCTGCGTCTGCGCTTGCGCGGTCTGCGTCTGCGCCTTGGCGTTGGTCACTTGCTGCGCCTGGAGCGCGGTCATGTCGGCTTGCGCCTGCGCCTTCGCCTTCACCGCGATGGCCGAGGCGGCGCGCGCTTCGGCGATCTGCACCCGCAGCCCGGCAACGACCGCGAGATCGCGCGTTTCGGGCGCGGACGGATCGTCGCGGAACGCGTTTTCTGCGCGGCTGAGCGCGGTCTCCGCTTCGTGGAGGTCGGCGGGATCGACCCGCGCGGCAGCACCCGACTGAGCGCGCGTGTACGCGGCGCGCGCGTCGACGAGCTCGGGGGACGGCGCTCCGGTTCCCATGCAGCCCGTTGCGGTTGCAACGAGGAGAGCGAGAACGAAGGGGGTGGAGCGAGTGGCGCGGTTGATCATCGTGGGGGCCTTTCCGTTCGGAGCGCGCATCACTGCTGCCCCTGTCGCATCTTGTTGGTCTGCTCGATGAGCACGGCCGCATCTGCGCGCGCGGCGGTGGCGCGCGAGAGGCTGAGCGCGAGCTCGGCTTCGGTCGTCGCGCGCATCAAGACGTAGTCCGCGCGCTTGTTCTCGCCCTCGGCGATGAGCGTCTTCGCTTGTGCGACCTGCTCCTGCGCGAGCTTCAAGTGAAGCGCGGCAGCGGGCTCGTTGGCGACGCCGACTTCTTCGGCGCCGCGGACGGCCGCTTGCGATGACGAGAGCCGCTCACTCGGCACGGGGTATCCGCCACCGCAACCGACGCCGACGGCGACGAGTGCGAGGCAGCTGATGGTATTTCGTTGGAGCTTCGGCATGGGTGATCCCTCCGCGACCAAGTGGTCGGCGTCAGCTCTAGAGCACCCCATGTGCCACCGTCCGCGCGTCCGTGTTCGCGCACCAAAAACGCGGATTCGCTCACATGCGAGGCGAACGCGCGCACGCTGTGGCGTCCCAAGACGCCACAGTGGTGCATTCCGGCTCCTTCGCAGTCGAGTCGCGTCACGCCGTAGGTCCCTCGTGCGACGTGCGATGTACGATGACGCCATGCGCGTCGATCGAAAAGGATTCCTCCTCGCGGTCACCGCGATCGCCGCGTGCGGCGCGCCGTCGAGCCCGAGCACGCTCACCGTCGCGATATCTCCGCAGCCGACCGCGTCACCACTCGCCGACACGGCGATCGCGGCCGAGGTGCCCAAGCCGATCGCGCCCACGCACGAAGGCACAACGCGACCGATCGCGACCGTGCCCACGCCGAGCGACGAAGGTTCTTCGGCGCCCGGGCCGAGCGACGAAGGTCACGTCGGTGCTGCGAACGAGGGCGTCGCGGGAAAGGACTCGGACGCGCAGTGCCGCGTCCAGTCGGTCGCGCGCCCGACCGGCGCGTGCAGCGATGATCGCGGCAACCCCGGCGACTGCAAAAAAGCGATGTGCAGCATGGGGTTCATTTGCGAGCAGTGCGAAGCGTACAAAAACTACTTCAAGCCGAAGATCGCCGAGCGCGCGGTCGCGTGCGTCGTCGCGCAGACGCGCACGCAATCGCGCGACGGCTGCCGCACGTACCAGTGCGGCGATCAAGCGCTCAAGAGCGCGTGCGTCGACGCGACCGCCGACGTCGAGTGCAAAGGGATCGCGAAGCGCTGCAAGACGTCCGTCGCGGAGTGCCGCGGGATGCTCTCGGGAATGAACGCGGCGGGTCGCGCGAACATCGCGGCGTGCGCGGCGAAGGGATGCCCCTACGGTCTGTGGTCGTGCATCGAAGGCATCTGACGCGCGTCACGCGCGGCGATGCACCTGAAACGCGCCGAAGCTCTGCGCGACGGGCATGAGCTCGATCGTGTTGACGTTGACGTGCGCCGGCACCGACGTCGCCCACGCGACCGCGTCCGCGATGTCGTTCGCCGTGAGCGGCTGCATGCCGGCGTAGACCGACTGCGCTTTCTCTTTGTCGCCGCCGAAGCGAACCTCGGAGAACTCGGTCCCGCCGCACATGCCGGGCTCGATGCACGTGACGCGGACGCCGGTGCCGTGGAGATCGCTCCTCAAGTTGAGGCTGAACTGATGCACGAACGCTTTCGTCGCGCCGTAGACGTTGCCGCCCGGGTACGCGTAGCTGCCAGCGACGGAGCCGACGTTGACGACGTGGCCGCGCCCGCGCGAAACCATCCCGGGCAAGAGCGCCCGTGTCGCATAGAGGAGGCCGCTGCAGTTGGTGTCGACCATGCGATCCCAGTCGTCGAGGTCGGCGCGGTGCGCGGGCTCGAGGCCGAGCGCGAGGCCTGCGCTGTTGACGAGGCAGTCGACGTCGGCGAACGCGGCGGGAAGATCCGCGATCGCGCTCTCTACGGCCGCGCGATCCGTGACGTCGAGCGCGAGCGGGAGCACGCCGTCGCCGAGCTCCGCGGCCAGCGCCTCGAGTCGATCGAACCGCCGTGCCGCCGCGACGACACGCGCACCGTCGCGCGCGAACCTGCGCACGATCTCCGCGCCGAAGCCGGAGCTCGCGCCGGTCACGAAGACGACCTTTCGCATTTCGATCTTCATCCGATGGGAGCGGAGTGTACAACGATCGCCATGCGCATCCTCCTTACCGTCGCCGTTCTCCCCACCCTCGTCGGATCCCTCTTGCTCGCCGCGTGCAGCAGCAACAGCGGTACGAGCGCGGGCGCCGGCGACGCGTCGACCAGCGACGACTCCGGCACGGGTCACGAGGGGGGAGCGGATGGCGGCGGATCGATCGACGGATCGAAGTCCGACTCGTCGAGCGCGGAAGCTGGCGCCGCGTGCGTGTCACCTGCGGGCTGCAACGGCGCGACGCCGGTCTGCTGCGGGACGATCAAGATCACCGGGGGCACCGTCCCGAACTGCACGACGGATCCTCCCGTCGTCGCGTGCACCGCAGCCGCGAGCTGCGCGACGATGCTCGGCACGACGTGCACGGGCACGCAGACCGTACGACTCTGCGCCGCCGCTGCAGACTGCACCGAGACCGCGGCCAACAAGTGCTGCACGTTCACGCAAGACGGCGGCTCGCTCAGCTTCTGCTCGAACGCGTTCGTCGCGGGCATCGCCGGCGGCACATGCCTGTAGTGTGCATGTAGGGATCGCGGCGCCGCGTCCGTGCCTTGCCTCGGCCGGCTCAGGTGGTACTCCTTTTCCATGGATTGTCCGAGCCCCACGAAGAAGCTCTTTCAGGTCGTCGTCGTCGTCGGCATGGGCGCGTCGGTCGCGGCGGCCGGCTGCTCCAGCAGCAGCACCAGCACGCAGGCCGATGCGGCGGCGGCGAGCGACGCAAGCCACGACGCGAGCGCGACGGACGCGACGTCGTCGGGGGACTCGTCACAGGCGGGAGACGGCTCGACGTTGCACGACACCGGCACGAGCGCGGATGCGTGCGCCGGCTGGGCGCCTTGCTGCTGAAGAAAAAGCCGCGCCGCACGAACGGTTCACGGTGGTGGGCGCGGGCTCTCCCCGACGCGACCTCGCTCGAAGAGATCGTCGACGGGGAGATCGAAGCTTTGTCGACGAGCGGGCGCGCGACGCTCGCAGCGATATGGCAAAAGCGGGGCGGGCTCGAGCTGCGCGTGGCCGCAGGCTTTTCGGCGCTCGCCGTCGAGCTCTTCGAGCACGGCGCTTCGCGCGGCGTCTACGAGATGATCGGGCAAGCCGTTCGCGACGAGATTCACCACGCGGAGATCAGCGTCGAGCTCGCCGCGAAGTACCGCGGCGACGCCCCCGTGTGGCCCGAGCCTGCGCCGCTGCACATCCCGCCGTTCGCGCCGACGACGGGGCCGATGCACGCGACCCTCTACGTCATCGCGATGTGCTGCATCAACGAGACGGTCGCATGCGGCGTCCTCGAAGCCGCGCTCGCGCAGGCGAAGAGTCCGCTCGTTCGCGCGGCGCTCGGCACCATACTCGCCGACGAGATCGATCACGCGCGCGCTGGATGGGCCCACCTCGCCTCCGAGTTCGTCACGACCGACATGAAGCGCGCGCTCCCCAAGTGGCTGCTCCGGTTGCACTCCGCAAAGCTCCGCGAGCTCGTCGAAGACGACGAACCGCTGCCCGGAGAAGCGTTCGCCGATCACGGCATGCTCTCGCGCAGCCGCTCGCGCGCCGTCGTGCGCGAGACGCTCGACGACGTCATCTTCCCGGGATTTCTCCGAGCGGGGATCGATCCGTCCCTTGCCCAGAAGTGGGCACGCGGAGCGTTCGATCGTCCGGTCACGCAAGCGCCCGAGGCTTCGTGACGTTCGTCGCGATCGTCGGGCTTCGCGCAAAGGAGCGTGCGGCTGCGTGACGACGTTTCAGAACTTCCCGCCCACGGCGAGCGTCCACGGCGCTCCCGACACGCCCGGCGTCACGGCCACCGTCGGCTGAAAATCGCGCACGCGATCGCGGTACCGCGCCGCGCGCGCGCCGTTGATCGTATCGATCACGAGCACCGGCAACGCCATCGCCGCGACGCCGATCCCCGCGCCCTTCCACGCGTCGCGGCTCGACGCGAAGCCGTACGTCGCGATGCCGGCGCCGGTGAGCACGAGGCCGACCTCGCCGAGCTTGTAACCGACGAAGCGCGACGTGGTGCCGGTGATGTGATCCCCTTCGACGCGCTTGTACTCCGCCGGATCGTGCGCGAGGTACGACTCGTAGCGATCGATCTGCGCGGCGACTTGGAACGTGTAGAAGACCGCGCCGATGACGTCGATCGTTCCGATCGCGAGAAGCGACCATCCGAGCCCGCGCGCGAAGTCGGTGCCGCGCGTGACGAGCGCGCTGCCGCCACCGATCGCGGCGACGCCGAGCCCGCCGACGACGTAGGCCGAGGTCCGCTCGCCAGCGTAATACGAACGAAGATCGTCGCCGATCGCGGCGCGCGAAGGCGCGGGTTCGTCCGCTTCGGCGCTCGACGCGTGCGACATCGCCGCGAGGGCGAGCAGGGCGCCCGACGCCGCCGCGAGTCTCCGCTGCGCGATCACGACAACGCCTCCGCGCCGATCACGACCTGCGTGCCGTCGTCGAACGACGCGAACGGATCCGCGGCGTCCTCGAGCTGCAAAATCCCGAGCGCGTGAAAACGCGCGCGCTGACGCTCGGACAAGAGGCCGATGCGTTTGATCGCCGGAACGATCTTCGAGAAGAGCATCTGCACGAACATCGCGCGCCCCACGCTCGCTTCGCCGATGCGCACGCACTCCTTCGCGGGGAGGCCGATCTTCTCGTAGACCTCTTCGAACCGAAATCGGTCCATCATGAGCACGGCGGCCTCGTAGACGAAGTCTTCGCGCTCGAAGCGCTCGGCTTCGGTCATCCCGGCGTACGCGTCGCGCAGCGCGGAGAGCCCGTACGCGACATGCCTCGCTTCGTCGCGCATGACCGCGGTCGTGAGCGCCTTCAAGAGCGGCTCGGTCGTCGATTGCCGAATCGATCCGAACGCCGCGAGCGCGAGCCCCTCGACCATGATTTGCATCCCGAGCAGCTTCACGTCCCAACGCGAATCGGTCAGCGTCAGATCGAGGAGTCGCTTCAGGTGCGGATTGACGTCGTAGCGAATGCCGACCTTCTCGCGGACGTACCGCTCGTACACCTCGACGTGGCGTGCCTCGTCGATGACCTGCGTCGCGGCGTACGCCTTCGAGTCGCGATCCGGGACGCACATGACGAGCTGCGACGCGGCGAAGAGCGCGCCGTTCTCGCCGTGCAAGAACTGCGACGCGAGCCACGCTCCGAGCTCGACGTGGAGCTGCTCCCGCTCTCGCGCGGTCATCTTCGCGTAGATGTCCGAGCCGTAGAGCGGCGTGAGGTACTCGGGGTACGGCGACTTCGCGAGATCGACCGACGTCGACCACGGGAGTGCCTTGGCCGCGTCCCACTGCGCGCTCTTCGCCTTTTCGTAGAGCGCGCGGAGATCGGGCTGGGTGGAGGCGTACGTCCAGTCGTAGTCGACGTCGAGGTGGCAGGAGAGGTGGCTCATAGAAAGTGATACGCATGTCACTTTACGAGCCTCCCCGCAGTCTCTTTCTTTGTCATCCTGAGCGAAGCGAAGGACCTCCTGCAGTCTGAGAGTGACTGGCAAGGGGTCCTTCGCATCGCTCAGGATGACAGCGTAAAAGTGACAAGATCGTCGCCAAAGTTTAGTGGCCCTGTTTTGCGTCTGGGCCCAGAGCCAGTCGCACGACACGCGAGAGCGCGGGTCGCGGCAAGACTCCAAGACGTACTTCCGACTACGTCGACGTCTCGTTGGGTTGGGTACGTTGCATTCAGTCACCTGTTCCTTTCTTCGAAGTGGCGCACGAAGTCTGTGCCCCGATCGACGGAGCCTCTCGCGACTTCCTGACGCGCCCTCTTCAGGACGGGACGACGATGCCGACACCCAACGCCGCGCGCAGCGCCGCGTACTGCTCGCTGACCGAGAAGACGATGAGCTCCTTCAGCTTCTCCTGCGGCGGCAGGTCGCCGGGAAACTGCGCCTCGGTCGCGATGAACTTCCGCGCCGTCTCGAGATCGCCGCAGAGGAGGAGCCCCGCGCGCGACGCCGTGATCTCCGTCGTCTGCATCCAACGGCGGAGATCCGCCTTCGCGCCGTCCGCGACGTAGCGCTGCACGACCATGCGCAGACCTTCGCGCTGGATCGGCTGCATGTACTTCCCGAGCTCGAGCACCGCCGTGCTCACCGCGGGCACCAGCTCGCTCGGCACGGCAAAATCGGGGATCACCATCTTCACGGCCGCGAAGAAGAGGACCTTGAGCTCCGCGAGCGTCGAGAACAGATTGCGGATGTAGTGCTCGCCTCGGTAGTACGCGAGGTGCTTGCCGATGACGAAGGCCGTCTCTTGCGGCGTGAACCCGGTGAGCGCGGCGCGCCCCGCGATCGTCGCCGGCGGTACCGATGGGACCGCCGCGAACGCGCCCGGCACGTCGTCGCGCACGTAGAGCGCCGGTTGCGTGACGCCGAGCACTTGCGCCGCCCATCCGAACGTCTTCGCGAGCGGGAGGGTGCTCGTCGC
>JAYVXB010000442.1:0-5034 GCA_043785585.1 Deltaproteobacteria bacterium
CGACCCCGACCCCGACCCCGACCCCGACCCCGACCCCGACCCCGACCCCGACCCCGACCCCGACCTCGACCCCGACCCCGACCCCGACCCCGACCCCGACCCCGACCGCGACCCCGACCGCGACCCCGACCCCGACCCCATCGACGAGCGCCCTTCGCCCCACCGCTCCCGTCAAGACCGCACCGGAGAGCTCGGCCCGCCAGGTCGGTGGCGCGGGAATCTCGTCGCAGTTCTGATCGATCGGCCGCGCATCGCACGGTAGAGTCCACGCATGGCGCGCCTCGAGATGCGGCGGATCATCCTCTTTACCGCAGACGTCGCAACGCTCGCGCGTTGGTACGAGCGCGTCTTTGGACTTCGCGTTCACGAGCTCGAAGAAGGCTGGGCCGAGCTCGACGCGGGCGGATGTCGACTCGCGTTGCATCGAGCGCCGAAGCGGGCGACCAAGGGGAAGCGCGTCGACTGCGGCCACAAGATCGTGTTCGCTGCGAAGGACGTCGCGAAGGCACGCGCGAGTCTTCTCGCGCGCGGCGCGAAGCTCGGCCCGGTGCGACGGTTCGGAGCGCTGCACCTCTGCGACGGGCGGGATCCCGCCGGAAACGCGATTCAGATCTCGAACCGCCCGTGAGCGAATCCCGCGAGACGCGCTCTCTCTGGTAACGTCTCCCCGCAATGAGCGGACATCGGCCGCCCCGCGCTTGGCTCGCGCTCTCACGCGCGCTCACGCTCACGCTCACGCTCACGCTCACGCTCACGCGTACGGCGTCCGCCGCCGCCGATCCACCGAACGCGGCTGCCGTCGCCGAAGCGAAGAAGCTCTTCGAGCGCGGCCTCAAGCTCTACAAAGAAAAAGCGTTCCGCGAAGCGCTCGCCCTCTTCGTGCGCGCGAACGAGATGTCGCCGCGTGCGAGCATCCAGAAGAACGTCGCGCAGTGCTACCGCGATCTCCAAGAGTTCGCCGCCGCGTACGACGCGTACACCGACCTCCTCGAGAAGTACGGCACCACGCTGAGCGCTGCGGAGACCGCGACGATCAAGACGGTCGTCGCCGAGCTCGCGCAGCTCACGGGCGCGATTCGCGTCACGATCGCCGAGCCGGGCGCCACCGTTCGCCTCGACGGACGCGACGTCGGCACGACGCCGCTCGCGAAGCCGCTCCGCGTGAAGCTCGAGCGCCACCAGATCGTCGTCGCCAAGGCTGGATTCGAGACGCTGACGAAGGACGTCGAGATCGCGGCGGGCGCGACGGTGAGCGTCGACGGGCCGCTCGAGACCGAGGCGAGGACCGGTCACGTCGCGGTGACGGTGAAGGGCGCGGGCGATGCGCGTGTCCTCGTCGATGGCGAGGACGTCGGTGCGGGGCCGTCGTGGGAGGGCGACGTGACGCCCGGCTCGCACACGATCGAAGCGCGCGGCGCGTCCGTGATGGCGCCGCCCGTGCGGGTCGAGGTCGCGCGTCGTGCGAAGGTGCTCGTGTCGCTCGAGCTTCGCGCGCGCGTCGGTCACGTGCAGGTCGACGCGCACGCCGCAGATGCCGAGATCGCGGTCGACGGCAACGTCGTGGGACGCGGCGCGTGGGAGGGCGATCTCCCCGTCGGGCGCCACGAGCTGACGATCGCGCTCAAGGGCTTCGAGACGCACCGGCGCGCGCTCATCGTCAGCGAGACGCGCACCGTCGAGGACGTGCATCTCAAGGTGATCGGCGGCGCGGGCGCGCAAGCCGCACCGACGTACGTCGGCATCTATTCGAACTTGGATTTCTTCGGCGTCGCCTCGCCCGGAGACGCCACGAACGGGATCGCGCAGTCGTGCCCGTCGCCGCCTTGCCAAGCGTCATCGCCGATCGGCGCGGGCCTCGGCGTTCGCGTCGGCTATTCGTTCGGGTGGCTCGGCGTCGAGGGGCTGGCGCTCGGGATGTACGACTCGTCCGACGGGAGCGTGACGTACCCGAAGGACGTAGGCTCGGGACCGAACGTCGGCATCGCGCGCACGGAGAGCTACCGGTTCCACCGCTACGGCGGCGGAGGCGCCGTCGGTGCGCGCGTCACGAGCAAGCACCCGAACGTCCGCTTCACGTTCGGCGCAGCGCTCGGCATCGAATACAAAGGCATGGTCTACAAGCGCGACGCGACCGCAGCGAACCAGAAAGGCGCGAACGGCGCTTTCGTCTCCAGCTCGTTCACGAGCTCGTCCTCGACGTACACGGCGCCGATGATCGTCCTCGACGTCGGCATCCTCCTCGGCTCGGCGACCAGCGCGAAGTTCCACATCGGTGCGCTCGCGCTGATCGAGCCGGTCGGCGATCCGGTCTTCGCGTCGGGCGACACGAATCGAACACTCGGCAACGGCACTCCGTCGCCTCCGCTCGGCACGCCGCCGCTGCAGCTCGCCTCCGGCACGCAGTTCTTCATCGGACCGGTCATCGGTCTCCACTTCGGCGAGTAGCGCATTGAACGCCGCGTGGTGGATGCTGATCGCGCTCGCGGTCCTCGCGATCGGTTATCGCTACTACTCGGCGTTCCTCGCCGCGAAGGTCCTCTGCCTCGACGACACGCGCATCACGCCTGCGCACACGCTCGACGACGGCCACAACTTTCACCCGACGAACAAGTGGGTCCTCTTCGGCCACCACTTCGCCGCGATCACCGGCGCCGGTCCGCTCATCGGTCCGGTGCTCGCCGCGCAGTTCGGATTTCTGCCGGGGTACTCGTGGATCCTCTTCGGCGTCGTCCTCGGCGGCGCGGTCCACGACTTCGTCATCTTGGTCGCGAGCGTGCGACGCAAAGGGCGATCGCTCGCGGAGATCGCGCGCGACGAGCTCGGGCCGACGCTCGGCCTCGTGACCGCGGTCGCGATCTTGTTCATCGTCGTCATCGCGCTCGCCGGGCTCGGCAACGTCGTCGTCGGTGCGCTCGCGGAGAGCGCGTGGGGCGTGTTCACCGTCGGCATGTCGGTCCCGATCGCGTTCGCGATGGGGATCCACATCCAGAAGATCCGAGGCGGGAGCGTGCGCGGGATTCGCGAGGCGAGCCTCTTCGGCGTCATCGCTCTCTTCGCTGCGCTCGTCGGCGGAAAATTCATCGCCGATTCGGACTACGGCGAGCACCTGAAGCTCTCGCGCGAAGCGCTCACCCTCGCGATGGCGACGTACGGCTTCGTCGCGAGCGTGCTGCCGGTGTGGCTGCTCCTCTGTCCGCGCGACTACCTCTCGAGCTACCTGAAAATCGGAACGATCGGCGCGCTCGTCGTCGGCATCGTCATCGTGCGCCCGCCGATCCAAATGCCGATGGTCACCGAGTTCATCCACGGCGGCGGTCCGATCCTCAAGGGCCCGCTCTTCCCGTTCGTCTTCATCACCATCGCGTGTGGCGCGATCAGCGGCTTTCACGCGCTCGTCGCCAGCGGCACGACGCCGAAGATGATCGACAAGGAGTCGAACTGCCGCGCGATCGGCTACGGCGCGATGCTCATGGAGGGGCTCGTCGGGATCACGGCGCTCATCGCCGCGTGCGTCATGCCGCCGGAGGACTACGTCGCGATCAACACCGATCCAAAAATCGCGGTCGTCGCGTCGAGCACGACGCACGGGGAAGGGCTCGCGCGATCGCGTGACGAGCTCGTCGCCGCAACGGGCGCTCTCACGCCGCACGATCGCGAGCTCCTTGGGCTCGACGCCGCGCAGCCCATCGACGCGATCGCCGACAAGAAGCTCCCCGCGTCGAAGCTCCTCGCGCTGTCGAACCCCGCGCTCGCCGCGCTCGGCTTCCACGTCGACGCGCACGAGAAGCACGCGACGACGCTCGACGACGCCGACTTCGCGCGGCTGGGACTTCACGTCAAAGAGCTGCCGGCGCTGTCGCGAAGCGCGGGCGAGGTCGTCGCCGCGCGCACGGGCGGCGGCGTGTCGCTCGCCGTCGGCATGGCGCGCGTCTTCAGCGGCCTGCCGTTCATGCAGTCGCTGCTCGCGTACTGGTACCACTTCGCGATCATGTTCGAGGCGCTCTTCATCTTGACGACGATCGACACTGGCACGCGGATCGGACGCTTTTTGATGCAAGAGATGATCGGCCGCGTGCGCCCCGAGCTCGGACGTTCGACGAGCCTGCCCGGCGCCGTCCTCGCGACCGGTCTGATTGTCGCGGGGTGGAGCTACTTGATCCTCACCGGCAACGTCACGACGATCTGGCCGATGTTCGGGATCGCGAACCAGCTGCTCTCGTGCACCGCGCTGTGCATCGGCACGACGATCATCCTTCGCGAGGGCAAGCTGCGACGCTACGCGCTCGTGACGGTGCTGCCGCTCGCGTTCGTCGGGACGACGACGATCACGGCGGGCGTGGAGAGCATCGGCCTCTTGTACCTGCCGATGACACGCGATGCTGCGACGCGGACGATCGGCTGGGTGAACGCGATCGTGACCGTCGTGCTCCTGGCGTGCGTCGCGATGGTCGTCGTCGGGAGCGCGATGCGATGGCTCGCGCTCCTTCGCACCGACCGGCGCGATGCGATGGCGACCTCGCCGTGATCGCCGCGCTCGTCGCCGTTCCGCTCCTCGCGTTCGTCGTCGCGCACCTGGTGCTCGTCGGTTCGCTCGCTCGCCCTCGCTGGTGGGAAGCGCTGCTCGGTCTCTTCGTCGCGCCGCTCGCGGTTTATTGGGCGTGGCGGCGCGGGATGCGTCGCCGCGTGTACGTGTGGGCGCTCGCGATGGCGGCGTACGCGCTCGGGATCGCGATCGTCGGACGCTGAAGCAAGGCACTTCACCTTCTCGCGCGCCGTTGGTACGACCGATCCGTCGCATGCGCCGCCTCGCGTTCCTCGCCCTCCTCGTCATGACGCCCGAAGCGAGCGCGTCGGCGAAGCGACTGCCGGACGGTGCCGCGCTGACGGCGAGCGCGCCCGCTGCGGAGATCGTCGAAGTGTTCGACGCGGGTCTGCGGATCGTCGACGCTGCCGAGCTGGCCGTTCGCCGCACTCGGAAGAAAGTGCACCTCAAAAAGGGCGAGCTGACCCTCGCCGTCGCGCGCCACGCCGCGC
>JAYVXB010000443.1:0-5034 GCA_043785585.1 Deltaproteobacteria bacterium
GCTCATCGCGTCGCTCGGAGGCCGGCTCGGCGATCTGCTCGTGCCGGGCGAGTGGGACGCGGACGACTGATCGTCCCGCGCGTCACGGGCAGCGCGCGCCCGTCATCGGCTTGACGACGAAGATTCGTTTCGCCGGGTCGAAGACCTTGCACCACTTTGGCTCGATGCTCGGCGACGGCCGCGGGGGTATTGCGCGCGCGCGAGGCGTCGACGTCGACGACGGATCTGCGACGGGTGTCGTCGTCGCGACGGGTGGCGAGACCGACGCGACGTCCGGCGGCGCGGGCGGAGGCGCGGCGACGGAGGGGTCCCTCGGCGCCGCGGGATCGAGGACGGGCACGGCGACGAGGGGGGCGGCGTTCGGCGCGGTCGCGCGGACGACGATCCACGCCATCAGCAGTGCGGCGGCGACTCCCGCGGCGATGCCGATCGCGCGTCGTCTGGCGGGCCGTTCCGGCTGCGCGTCGGGGACGGAGGCGGCTTCGTCCGGGCTCGAGGCCGCGGGGAGGACGAAGCGGAAGCGCTCGGTGGTGTTGTCCGCGACCGACGGAAGACGCGGCCGCGTCGCCGAGCGCTCGTCCGCCGGCGCGCCGCTCTCGATCCGCGCGAGCAACTCCGCCCGGACGCCCAGCGAGTTGGACGCACGCTCCTTCACCCACGCGCCCACGGACGAAGCCGACGCGCGCGCGCCGGTGAGCTCGAGCGCGCGCGCCATCTCGTCGGCGGACGCGTAGCGTCGCGCGGGATCGCGCGCGAGCGCGCGCATCGTCACGTCGTCGAGCGCCGGCGAGACGTTCGGGTTCAGCGCCCTCGGGCGGGCGACGACGTGCTCGAGCACCTTGCCAATGAGCTCCCCTTCCGAATCGGCCTGGAAGAGCCGCGCCCCCGTGAGCGTCTCCCACAGGACGACGCCCGCGGAGTAGACGTCGGCTCGCCGATCGATGCCGCGCCCCGAGAGCTGCTCGGGCGCCATGTACGCGAGCTTTCCTTTGACGGCGCCGTCGCGGGTCATCTGCGTACGCCCCATCGCCTTGGCGACGCCGAAGTCCACCACGCGACCGACACCGTCGGTCCCGACGAGCACGTTCTGCGGGGACACGTCGCGGTGCACGAGCCGCAGCGGTGACCCGTCCGGCGACGTCGCCTCGTGAGCTGCATGCAGTCCATGCAACACGTCCGAGAGGACGCTCACCGCGATCGTCGTCGGCACCGGCTCCTTCGCCGCGCGCGACTCCGTGAGCAGGCGCCCGAGCGACTCGCCGTGCACGTACTCCATGATGAGCAAGAGCTCGCGCCCCTCGGCGACGACGTCGAGCATCGACGGGACGTTCGCGTGGAGAATGCGCGACGCGAGGCGCGCCTCGTCGATGAACATCGCGGCGAACTCGGGGTCGCCGACGAACTGCGGATGCAGACGCTTGATGGCGACGACCCGTCCGAAGCCTGCGTCGCCGACGACCCGCCCGAGATGCACGGTCGCCATGCCGCCCGTCGCGATGACGTCGTAGACTTCGTAGAACCGCGCGGAGTGGATCGCAGACGCAGCGGCACGACCCATCGCCTAGAACGATAGCATGCGGCGTCGGGGCCCTTGCGCAGGCGTCGCCGCCTCTCGACGTGCGGCGCGTGCCGTCGCTCGCTCCCCGTGGGCCGTGCGACGGTGCGCGCCGCATTGGATCCGCCTCGATCCTCCGCGAACCGTCGTCGAACGGCGGAGAACGCAGCGGGCGCGCGTGGGGCACGCTTCCTGCGATGGGTGCCGTCATGACCAAGAAGCCCGCCCCGTTCGTCCTCTTCGCCGCCTCGATGACCGCTCTCGCCGCGGCGTGCAGCAGCGTGAGCGAGAGCGCGCTCTCCAGCGCTCAGGCCGCCGACGTCTCTGGCACCTATGCATTGGTGGCCGCGCACTCCGGAAAGTGTGTCGACGATCCCAACTGGACCACGGACGACGGAGCGGTGATTCAACAATGGGACTGCAATGGATCGCAGGCGAACCAGCAATGGATCCTGACGACCGTCGGCAACGGTAAGCAGCTCAAGTCGTTGAACAGCGGCAAGTGCCTCGACGTCACCAACTGGAGCGCCGACAACGGCGCGAGGGTGCAGCAATGGGATTGCTCCGGGAACAGCAACCAGACGTGGGAGCTCCTGCCGCGCCCCGGCGGATACGCGCTGAGGTCCGCCTTCAGTGGCAAGTGCCTCGACGTCGCCGGCGTCAGCGTCGCCAACGGCGCGCCTCTCCAGCAGTGGGATTGCTCGAACGGAGCGAACCAGACGTTCGCGCTCGAATCGCACGGCGCCGCGGGCCTCGCTGCGTGCACGAGCGCGCAGCTCGCGCGATGCAACTGCCCGAGCAGCTTCTCGTGCTGCGCGACCGACGGCAGCTGCTTCGCATCCTTGGATCAGATCGTCTTCACGATGTGCAAGGACGACCGTGGCAGCGCGTGCTCGATGTCCGGCGGCGCGACGAGGCCGCCACCGCCGCCACCGCCGCCTCCGCCTCCGCCGAATCCCGGGACGACTCGATTGCGCGTGACCAATCGCTGCACGCAGCCCATCTGGCTCGCGCACTCCGACAACGTCCCCGACGCGCAGAATGTCATGCTCGGTACAGGTCAATCGCACGACGTCAGCGTCCCCGATGGCGCGCTGCCAGCCACGCGCTTCTGGCCGAAGATCGGATGCGATTCGGCGGGTCACAACTGCACGATGGGCGATAACGGGCAGGGGGGAGGCAAGCCGTGTCCCGCGAACGGATGCCAGCCGCCGCTCGACTCGAAGTTCGAAGTCTCCTTCGCGGCGAAGGGCTCGAGCGCGCAGACTTGGTACAACCTGAGTCAGGTCGACGGGTACACGCTTCCGTTCAAGGTGGTGCCGGCGGGATCGGGCGCGGAGAGAGGGAGCTGCGTGTCGTCCGATTGCTCGCGCCTCTCGCTCGCGGCGTGCCCCGGCGACGAGAACATGAGCGGCGGAGGGCAGTACGCGGCGTATGCACACGAGGACCTGCGCGTGCGAGACGCGCACGGAACGGTCATCGCGTGCATGGCGCCGTGCAAGAAGTGGAACTACCCCGCGCCGTACGGGCTCGGTCAAAACGAAGGGGCCGATCCCGGCCTTCACCTGTGCTGCCCCACGCCGATTGATCCGGGGACAGGGCAGTGCACGGTAGCGAATCACTGCATGTCGTCGCCGATGTGCAGTAGCGTCGCCGACCCCGCGAGCGTCGTGCACACGAGCTACGTCGCAGCGATCCATTCGATGTGTCCGAGCGCGTACTCGTACGCCTACGACGATGCGGCGGGGCTCCATGCGTGCCCGTCGGACACGAGCTTCGAGGTCGTCTTCTGCCCGTGACGGTTTGGAGCGGCGACGGCCCCGCGATCGTTTTCTTGCATGGATTCGGCGCGACACTGCCGCCGGAGCGTCCCACGGAGACGCCGACGCCTACGGGTGCACCGCATCCACATAGGACGGTGCCGTCGACTGAGAACGCATCGGCCGCGCCCTGCACAGCTGCTGCTTTGCCGCTGCGCTCACGGTGCCGCGACGAAATAGTGACGCGCGGCGAGATCGGCGACCAACCCCGCGTGCGTCGGCTCCCAGCGGAGAAGCGTTCGCGTGCGCGCGCTCGACGTCGGGTTGTTCATCTGGGCGAAGTGCGCCATCGCGCCGAGGTACTTCGGTGCCTCCTCGGCGGTGACGCTCTTCGCGGGAACACCGAGCCCCTTACCGATGGCCTCGGCGATCGCGCGAAACGCCACGCCCTCGTCGGCGACTCCGTGGAGCCGTGTGCCCGCTGGAGCCGACTCCAGCGCAAGCCGGTAGAGCCGCGCGGCGTCGAGCGTATGCACGGCCGGCCAGACGTTGGCGCCCTCGCCGACGTACGAGGAGAATCCGTTCTTGCGCGCCCCTGCGACGAACATCGGCACGAATCCGTGGTGGTCGAGCGAGCTGTGAACCGTCGGTGGGAGCCGAACGACCGACGACCGCACGCCTCGCTGGCCGAGGGCAATGACGGCGGTCTCGCCCGCGACACGCGGGCCGCCCGCGACCACGTCCTCCTCGGTGCCCGTGCGCGCGATGCCGCCGAACAGCACGAGCTGCGCGGTCCCCGCCGTGCTCACGAACGGTTTGTTCGAGCCCACGAGCGCCTCGCCGATCGTCTGGATGACGCTCATGTCATGCTCGGCGGCCTTCACGAACCCGTCGGGCGTACCACCAAAGGCGAGGTCGTGTTTGTACCCGAGGTGGATGACGCCTTCGGCGCCCTTGGCGGCAGCGACCAGGCCAGCGAGATCGTCGAGGTCGCCGCGCAATACCTCGGCGCCAGCCGCCCGGATCTTCTCCGCCGATGCCTCCGACCGCGCCAGGCCGACGACGTGGTGCTTGGCCGAAAGCAGCTCGGCGACGACTGCAGAACCGATGTGACCACTCGCTCCGGTGACGAAAACGCGCATGGTGCCTCCTGATGACAGAAACTGAAATAGGCTTACCATTTGATTGCAGTGTCTGCAATCGAGACGACAGCTCCTGAAGTCGGCTACGCTCGAGGGCGTGGCGCGCTGGGAACCAAACGCGAGCGGACGGCTCACGGAGGCGGCGATGGCTCTCTTCACCGAGCGCGGCTACGCGAAGACCACCGTTGGAGACATCGCTGCGCACGCAGGGCTCACCGAACGCACCTTCTTCAACCACTTCAGCGACAAGCGGGAGGTGTTGTTCGCCGGCTCGGAGCACTTCGTGAAACAAGTCGTCGACGCCGTCCGCGCCGCGCCGAAGTCTGAACCGCCCCTTGGCGCGGTACTCGCGGCCTACGAGTCCACGAACGACTTCTTCGAGGAGCGCCGCCCGTTCTCGCGTAGGCGCAGCGCACTCATCGCCGCGCATCCCGAGCTGCAGGAACGCGAGCTCATCAAGATGATGTCGCTGGCAGCGGCGGTTACCGAAGTCCTGAAGCAGCGTGGCACGTCGGCATCGGCGGCGAGCCTGGCGTCCGAGACGGGAGCAGCCATCCTCCGAGTCGGTTTTGAGCAG
>JAYVXB010000444.1:0-15478 GCA_043785585.1 Deltaproteobacteria bacterium
TCCGTCAACGTGGCCACCAGCGGATCGCCCGAGAGAGTGCCGGCGCCGCACTTGTCGCACGTCGCTCCGTTCGTGATCGCGCGGACCGGCGCGTTCGGAACGTAGACGACGACGTTGTAGAGTTTGATCCTGCCGCCGGGGTCCCAGACCGTGCCGCTGACCGTCGTCTTGCCGCCGCCCGGGCACTGCACCTGCTTTGGGCAGAGCCCGACGCACGGCGACGCGTCCATGGTGAAGACCGGGAGGCCGCTGTCGATCGTGCCGCTGTCGAAGTCGGAGGAAGGACTACTGCTACCGCAGCTCGCGCCGCCGATCCCGATCATGCATAGCGGAGCTCCCGCAAAGAACACGACGGCTAGTGCAGAATGGATTCGCAATAGGCACCTCGATTCGTTGCTTGATTGCGTTTGGCGTCAATGGATGATCGGCGGGGGCCTATTGATGTTGTTGGAGTCGAAAGTCACAGACCCGGTCTGCGTGAGAAAGCGGCCATCCATCGTGGCGCCGGTCTGCACCGTGATGGATGTTTGCGTCAGGAAGTTGCCGACCATCCACGATCCGACGCCAATCGTCGCCGACGAGCCGACGTTCCAAAATATGTTGTCGGGCTTGGCGTTGTTGATGAGGACGACCTTGCGATTCACCATGATGACGAAGGTCGTTTGGATCTGGAAAACCCAGATCGCATTCTGATCGCCCTGGGCGTCGAGCGTCAGATCTCCCGAGGAGATGAGCATCTGCGTGCTCGACTGGTAGAGCCCCTTCCGCAGGGTCATCCCGCCGAGATCGCCGCTGAGCGGCTTTGGCGCGCCGCTCATGGCGATGGCCTCGTCCCGCGCGTCGTTGAGGTCCAGCTTGGCCTGCGCCGCCACGGCATCCGCAGAGTGGATGGTGCCATTCACGATCCCAGGCGGAAACCCGGTAATGGCAGTGCCGGGGCTAATGCCGACGTCGCCGTTGATCACAGTGAAGCCCGTGTTGGTGACCGTCTGGCCCGCGAGCACCACGAAAGACCCCGCCGTCTTGAGGGTCACGTACTTCGCAGCGTTCGCATCGTCCGCATCGGTCGCGACGTTCGCATCCGTCGCATCCGTCGCGGCGATCGCATCGCTGCGCGACCCGTTATCCGCGAGCGCGCTGCCATCATCGGGTGCGCTCGTGTCGCCGCCTGCGTCGAGCACGCCGCCATCGCCTGCCGGGTCGGTCGCACTGACATCGGAGCTACCGCAGCCGGGGGAAATGAGCGCGCCAATGAGAGCGGTGATGGCCAGGATACCGCCTGGGAGAGTTCGAAGAGACACGGGGTGTGTCATTGAGCTCCTGCGCTTGATGATGTGAGTGTGGTGTTGCTGCGTAATCCGCGGACCAGCCGCAAATCGCCTGCACACACCAGCCGCACGCCGAATCCGTCGATCCTCCCGCACCGCCGGTGACTTGCCCGGCGATCTGCGTATATCGACTTCAGCTTCTCGTGATTTACCGTAGCGTGTCCGTTATCGAACGTCGAGACGAGATCGGATGTCGCTCTGTCGAGGCGGGCGGGCGCTCAGAAGCTCCCTTCGACGAAGATCCCCGTGACGTGGTCGGGGCGCTACGCAGACTTCTCGCCGCGCGGCCTCGCGCGCCGAGTCCACTACGACGGCCTTTTCGCCGCGCACGCCACCTGAGCTCGATCGAGCCGGCGGCGTCGGCGCGCGCAAGCCTGTTTCGCGGCGTGACCCCGACCATGCTCTACTTCATCGGGCCGTGCGTCGCTCTCTTCTCGCGCTCGTCGTCCTGTCCTCGGTCGCCGCGGGATTCGCGGCGTGCCTCTCGCCGACGCAGGTCAGCGTCGTCGTGACGACGGACGTCCCGTGCGCGCACATGCGCGGCGCGTCGATCTCCGTCGGACGGCTCGGCGGTGACGGCGGCATCGAGGACCGACCCGCGAGCTCGACGAAGGGCGCGTGCGACTCCGACGGAAACATCGGCATCGTCGTCTTGGTCCCGAGCGGCAAGAACGACGAAGAGATCGCGTTCCGCGTGGTCGTCGGCGTCGATCGCGCCGCCGATGCGTGCGGTCCAAACGCCGAGGGATGCATCGTCGCGCGGCGCGCGCTGCGCTTCCTCGCTCACGAGCCGCTGACGGTGCCGGTGCCGATGCGCTCGACGTGCGTAGGCGTCCCGTGCACCCCCGACACCACGTGCGTGGCCGGCAAATGCGTGGCGGCGACGATCGCCGATCCGACGACGTGCAAAGGGGCCGGCTGCCCAGAGACGCAGCTCCCGACGTCCGACGCCGGCACGCCCGACGCGAGCAGCGACGGCGCCATCCCCGATGGCGGCGTGGTCGTCTCGTGCGGCGACATGAGCGGGCTGCAGGCCGGCGCGCCATGGCCGATGGACGGCTACTGCCCAGCGAAGCGCCGGCAGAGTCCGTACTCTGGCCCGCAGGCGCTTCCGCAGCCGTCGATCAAGTGGCAGTCGGTGAGCCACGCGGGCTACGCCGACCTCTCGCCGCTCATCGGCGCCGACGGGACGATCTACAAGGTCTCGGGCACCACCATCTACGCCTACGAGCCGGGCCAAGGCGTCGAGACGACTCGCTTCGCGGCGCCAGAGACGCTCCAGCGGGGACCCGCGATCGGCGTCGACGGCACGATCTACGCGCCGGGGAGCACCAAGCTCTTCGCGGTGGCTCTCGACGGCGGGTCGACGTTCACGTCGTACGCGGCGCGCGGAAGCCTCGTCGTGGGTCCCGGCCCCAAGATCTTCTCGACCGATACGACGTCCTCCCTCGTCGCGCACAACGCGGCCCTCGGCCAGGCGTGGTCCTTGAAGCTCAGCGGCTCCGTCGATTCCATGTCGCCGATGCTCGCGCCCGGCGGAACGCTCTACCTCGCCTCGAAAGACGGCACCCTGTTCGCGGTGCCTTCGTCCGACGGAAAAGGCGCGCCGCTCACGATGCTCGGCACGACGGCGACGTTCCAGATCGCGTTCGCGCCGGACGGCCTCTTGCGCGTGTCGTCCGCGATGCAGAAATGGGTGGGCGCGGTCACGACGACGGGGATGGTGACGTGGACGGTGCCGTCGCTCGACGCGGGGTCCCCCGGAGATCCGCGCCCGTTCGCCGTGGGCGACGACTCGACGGTCTACGTGCCGCACGCGCAAGGCGAGCTCGTCGCGATCCGAGCGGACGGCTCGATCAAGTGGACGACGACGAACACACCGCTGTGCAACGCCGTCACGCTCGGCGCCGACGGCCTCGTCTACACCGGCTGCGAGGCCGGGCTCTTCGCGTACTCGCCGGTCGACGGCAGCGTCGTGTGGTCCATGCCGATGGCGCGAGGGCTCATCTACGCGATGTCGATCGGCGCGAACCACGTGCTCTACGTGAACGCGAGCGACGGCGTGCTCTACGCGATCGGCAACTGACCGAAGCTACAGCCGCTCGCCGATGACGGCGTCGAGCCAAAGTGTACGACGTTACAGGCGAAGCGAAAATCGCGTGGTTGGGGCGTTTGGTTTTCGCGATATCGACCTCGGCTTGGTCGACGTCGTGCCCGCCGTGAATGACAGGATGTACGAACGAGTCGAACCGAGTACGAAGTCGAAGAAGGCATCGAACGCAGCGAAATCGGTGCAATCCACGCCGAAATCGGTGTGATTCACACCGAATTCACCGTGACTCAGCACTCGAACGAATCGCGCTCGCGAAGCGTACCCGCGCCTCCCCGCGCCGCTCGTCGCGCAATTCCGAAACCGCGCGACCGAAGAGGCGACTCTCGAAGAGCTCGAGAGCACGCTCGACGCGCTCGAAGGGCTCCTCGAGCATCATGACGAAGCCGGCGCGGATGGCGAAGGCAAAGAGTAACTGGGATCTCTCCGACGCCGAGCGCGCCGCGCAGGCGGTCCTCGCGCGACACGACGTGCGACGCCCCGACGAGATCTTCGTCGAGCGCGTCGCGTGCGCCGAGCGCGCGTACGTGGGTGGTGCGACACGGGGAGCGCCGACGCGCGCGTCCTCCGCGCGCGCGAACCACGCGCGGATCGACATCGCGGAGCGCGATCGCGGGACGCCGCGGTCGCTGGTCGGGCGCGCACGAATTCGCGCCCTCCTTCGCGCTTCGGTTATGGCATCAGCTGTTTGAGCGCGATGTCGGCCGCGGAGGGCGTCAACGAAGTGTTCGCGACGCGGTTCCAAGCCTTCGCCGTGCTCCTATTCGGGGTGCCGTCCGGCTTGTACGTTTGGTTCACGACCATCAGACCGCCGTACTCGAACGAGTACGTGCTCGAGCCGACGCCCCGCGAGTCGGCGCTCCAGGACATCGTCTTCAGGGCCGCCATGCGCAGCTTGTAGAGCTGCGTCGGCCCTTGAGCGCCGACGACCAAGAGGTCCACGTCGCAGAGGACCTTGGCGGAGGCCGTGTAGTCCACGAGCGTCGCATCGAGCGAGCTCGGCGCCATGGTGACCGAGAAGGGGTTGTAGGTGACCTTCCCCGCGCCGGCGCCGGTGCTCTGCGAGCCGATGTTCAAAGTCTGCTCGATGTCGCCCTTCATCGATTGGACCGGGTGCCAGCTCGGCCAGCGAGAGCCTTGGTTTTGCTCGGAGACGATCGCGCTGGAGCTCAGGCAGCTCGTAGGCAATCCGCTAGCGCCGCTGGCGGACGTCGCCACGAAGCGAATGTAGACGCCCGGCGGTGCGGTGGCCCCGCCCTCGGCGGCGGCGGGGGTGGTGAGCGCGGCGATGCCAACGAAGCCGGTGAGAATGGCAGCATATCTCATGATCGATCAGGTCTCCTTGCGAGGTACGCACTGCAGGCGAGCCTCCCAGAGTTAGTCTCTCGGAATACGGAATGGAAGGACGTGCGGCGCGTGCGCGGTATTCACCCGTCCACGCGCGCGGCGTGTGTAGCCGCGCAGAATCCGAGCGGCGGGCCTAGCCGCGCAGGGCGCGCGCGAGCGCTTCGTGAATTTCTTCGCGCTCGGCGGGGAGGCCCGCGGCGGCGAGCGCGCGGCGGAGGCCGGCGTACGCGGCGCGCATGCTCGCGAAGCCCCACGGCTCGATCGGAAGCTCCGCGGAGGCCTCGCCGCTGTCGAGCGCGCGCGCGCATGCGCCTGCGTCGAGCGAGCTCGCCGCCCTGCACGCGAGAGGCCGCGCGGCGTATACCGAGCACGCACCGTCATCGCCGAGCAAGGCGCACGGCACGCGCGCGCGGAGCCGCGCGTCTCGCCCCAGATTCGCAACCTCGGACGCGCGCGCCACGACGCGCTCGCGCCGCGGATCGCCCGACGGGAGCGCCGTCGCGAGGAGCGCCGCCTCGGCCGACGTGATCTCCACGCGCAGCCAGCAGCAGTGCGAGCACCCGCGCGCGCACGCCGGCGCGGGATCCGACTGCCCCGCCGCCGCGCGCGCCTGCGCGATCTCTCCCGCCGCGCGCGCGCCCACGTCCGCCGCACGCAGCACGGCGATCGCCGCGCCCTCCCTCGCGAGCGCCTCGCCCGCCACCCGCTCGGCCGCCGCCGCGATCCGTTCGAACGGCGAGCGCACGAGCCCTGCCGCGAAGAGCTCTTCGAGTGATTCGTCTTCCACGCCGACAGCATAGCTGTGTGAGAAGAAACCGCGCGTCCGTCGGCGCTACCCTCGTCGCGCGCGCGACGACCGCTCATCGTTCCGGGATTCGCATCGCACAAGTGACGCTCGCCGGCGTGTTGCGAGGCGGCGCGGACGGCGATCGTCGCGCGGTTGCGCGCGTCTGGCGTACGATGACGCTCGCGTAGCTCGCATGGAATACGCGCTCCTCCTCGGCATCGTCACGAGCCTGACCGTCGCGTTCGGGTTCGGTGTCCGCGCGTTGGCCCACGCGGGTGCGACGCGACGGCCCACCGCGTCGACGGAGCTCCGGGTCTCGCTCATGGTGGCCGTGGACGCTGCGCGGCGGATGTCCCACGCGCAGGTCGAGCCCGACCACATGCTCTGGGCGCTCGTGTCCGTGACGAGCGCCGCTTCGGACGAGGCGCTTGCCACCCTCCGGGAGGCGTTGCTCGCGCGCCTAGACAAGCTCGCGCGTGCGGTCGATGGTCGCGACCCGATCGCTTCGGCGGCATTCCAAGCGCTGATCGCGCGCGCGGCGGATCGCGCGGTTCGCGATTTTCGCGTGACGATCGCGCTCGACGACTTGCGAGCGGCGCTCCACGACGAAGCGTCCCTCGGCGATCTGCTTCGCGCGAGCGGCATCGACCTTCGCGCTCTCGGCACCGCGCGCGCGCTCGTCGTCGCAGCCGAGCCCACGCTCGCTGTCGCCGATCCGTACCGAGGCGCCGGCGCGCCGCGGATGGCGAGCGTCATCCTCTGCAACGACGACGGCACGACGATGGAGCTCGTCGTCGACATCCTCGAGCGGTTCTTCGGCTGCTCGCCGACGGCGGCGACGCACGTCATGCTGATGGTGCATCTGTGTGGGTCGGCGATCGTATCGGAGCTCCCCGTCGCGGAGGCCGAAGCGCTCGTATCGCGCGCGCAAGCGTACGCGCGCGAGCGTGGCTCGCGGTTGCGCGTCACGGCGCGAGACGGGACGGAGGACGGCGCGGGGCGCGGGTGGCTCGCGAAGCTGCAACGTTTCGTGGGCGCCGGGCGCGGCAGATGATCCGTACGACGATGAAAGGCAGCCGCTCGTTTTCGCGGTCGGACGATCCTTTTTCGACGCCCCGTGCGACACCCGCCGGCGACCGGCATCCCCAACTCGAACGCAGAGCACCCGCTCTGCTCTTGAGGAAGGGATGGCATCATGAGATCGAAGAAACAGAGCGCGATGATGTTGCTGGCGGCCGTAGGGATCGTCGCATCGGTAGCCGCCGCGCCCGGGGACGCACGCGCCGCAGGCGTGGAGCTGTTCGTGCAGACGCCGTACGACTTCGACACGCAGCAGTTCGAGCTCGATTCGCTGGAGTCGATGAACGACAGCTCGATTTTCGCGACGTCGGCGACGATCCCGTACGACAAGATCGAAGCGCAGGGGAAAAAGCTCCTCGCCGAGCTCACCAAGAATCCGATCAGCGGCCACGAGCACTGCGAAGCGTTCTTCTGCCCCGACGCCGACTGGGAGGTGCGCTTCGACGTCGACTTCCGTTTCCCGACGCGCGGTCAGCCGGCGCTGACGCCGTGGGGAACGCCGACCGACAACGGCGCGCACGTGCAGCTCGACTCGCAGGTGAGGGTCGACCTGACGGCGCACGTGCACATCTCGCCGCAGGTCTTCGCGGACATCGACTTCGACGTCCCAGTGACCGCGCTCATCGGCATCCACGGCGGGGTGAGCCTCTCGTTCTATCCACAGATCAAGGCGGAGGGCGCGGAGGCCCACCTCACGCTCGACGAGTCGAACGTCGACGTCGTCGGGCTCGACGGACTCGCGATCGGCGCGGGCGCGGTGATCGGCACGGGCATCGGCTACGTCGCCGGTGGGCCGCTCGCGGGCGGCATCCTCGGCGCCATCACCGGAAAGGTCGCCATCGACGCGGCCAAGCAGCGCGCGCGCGAGATCATCACCGACAAGGCGAGAGCGGCGCTCGATCAGGTAAACGAGATGATCAAGAGCCAGATCAACGACGTCCTCCAGCCGAAGATTCGCGACGCGAACAACGTCCTCCAGAGCATCCTCGCCCAGCCCGTCCCTGGGATCGGGATGACGTTCGGGCAGCTTCAAGGCACGATGGGGATGAGCATCGACGTGCGTTCGGTGACGACGAGCAGCAACACCTTCCGCACCGCCGTGACGACGCGCTTCGCCAACACTCCGGCCAACCGGAGCCTCACCGCGTCGATGCACTTGCCGAAGACCGTGTGCGTCTACACCGAGGTCGACGACATCAAGGTCGGCCACTTCGCGTACGCCATCGGCGTCGCGCCGTTCAACGCGGATCTCGACAACGCGGGCTGCGGCGTCGTCGACTCGAGCGGCCTCCGCCACTCGGCGTGGTACGGAGACACCCCCGAGCACGCGCTCAAGACTGGCCTGCCCGGAAACGACCTCGTCACCTGGTCGACGCTCGGGAGCGTCACGATGAACGGCGCGCCCACGGGCACGGACACATACGACTGCGCCTACTCGATCGACAACCTACCAAACGGCGTCATCCTCGACGTTCGCCCCGAGGTGGGGTCGGAGATCTACGCGCGGCTCGGCGATGGTCGACGGCGCGCAGGCGGGCGCTTCCTCGCGGCCAACGTGGGCGGCGTGCCGTTCGTGGTGAACCACGCGGGCACTGCGGTCGACGCGACCGCGCTCGACCTCGGCGTCAAAGGGCCGACGACGAAGGACGACTGCCCGACCCTCTTCTACAGCTCGGGGACCGGGCTCTCGCAGGCCGAAGTCGACCGGTTGAAGGACGCTTTCGACCCAGAAAAGTGCCCTGCCTGCGGCGTCGTCCAAAAACCGGGCGAGCCGTTCGTCTACGTGCTCAGCAACGTCGACGCTTTCGTGACCATGGTGCACGCGCCGGTCGTCGTCGTCCCGGGCGCTGAGCCGGGCGGAACGATCGGCCACGCCGGCGACCCGCTCTTCCACGGCGATCCGTGGTCGCACGGCGGCGTGGGGCAACCGCCCATCGCGGGGCTACCGCCCATCGTGGTTGGCGGCCGACAGTTCGGTCACTGAACGCGCGGTCGAAGGGCGGACGGGGCCTCTCGAGGGTTCGTCGGGCATTGGCGTCCGGCGACAACTCGCCTTGACGCCACGGCGCGACGCGCACAACGTTTCCCGCGGCGCTGCGACGCGCGGCTCCAACAGCATCAAGTCCCAGATACTGTCGTCCGCGTTCTCCTGTACCGATCGGCGACGGATGGCAAAGATCCTCATTCCCCTCCCCGACCGCGACTTCGGCGTCACCGAGGTTGCCATCTCCCGCGCTTGCGTGCTGCTCCGGCCGTTGATCACGTCCGCGCTTTTCGTCGTCGCAGGGAGCGCGTGCGCGCCGGGCGCGCCGCCGTCGCGGGCCACCGCCGCGGCGACATCGCCCTCGATGGCCTCGAGCGCGGCCGCGATTGGTCCCTACCCGCCGACCCGTGCCACGGACACCGCGGACACCATCTTCGGAACCGTCGTACGCGATCCCTATCGGTGGCTCGAGGACGGCTCGTCGCCCGAGGTTCAGGCGTGGACCAAGGCGCAAGACGACTTTGCGCGCGCACGATTGGCGAAGCTCCCGGAGCGGGACGCCATCGCGTCGCGGTTGCACGAGCTCTTCTCCGCGGAGGCGATGCGAATGCCCGAGCGCCGCGGCGGTCGCCTCTTTTACTCCAAGCGCACCGCGACGCAGGAGAAGTACGCGATCTACGTCCGCGAGGCCAACGGCAAGGAGCGCGTCGTGCTCGACCCGAACACCTGGCCCACCGAAAGTAACCCGTCGCTCTACGCGTACAACGTGTCGTGGGACGGAAAGAAGATCGCGTACTCGGTCAACCTCCGCAACGCGGACGACTCGGTGACGCACGTGCTCGACGTCGGAACCGGCAAGGACTTCCCCGATCTCATCCCGGGCACGAACTTCTTCAGTGTCTTCTGGACTGGCGCGTCCGACGCACTTTATTACCGCTACACGCCGAGCGATCCGCGGCTTCAACCCGCCGATCGCGCAGGGCTCGCGGACCTTCGCTACCACCGCATCGGCACCGATCCGGGGAAGGACGTCGTCGTTCACGAGTCGACGAAGGACTCGCACAACTTCCTATGGGTCGACGCCTCGCGCGACGGCCATTGGGTATTCACCATCGTCGATCACGGCGCGAGCTTGCTCGACCTCTACTTCAAGGACGCGCGCGGCCCCCAGACGAGTGGCGGCTGGATCCCGCTCGCCGTCGGCCGCGACGCGGAGTACGCGATCACCGCCTACCGCGATCGGTTCTACGTCCTCACGAACGACGGCGCCTCGCGCTACCGGGTGTTCGTGGTCGATCCCGCCCACCCCGATCGAAGCGCGTGGAAGGAGATCGTCCGCGAGCGCGCCGACGCGACGCTGCGCGACGCGAGTATCGTCGGCGGCAAGCTCGTGCTCGCGTACCTGAAAGACGTGATCACGCACGTCGAGATCCACGAGCTCGACGGCACGCTCGTGCGCGAGATCGCACCTCCCTCGCTCGGCACGGTCACGACGTTGCATGGAGAGCAGGACGGCGACACGGCGTACTATGCATTCGAATCGTACACGGCGCCGCGCGAGATCTTCGACACGTCGGTGAAGACCGGCGCGACCAAGTCGTTCTATCGAACGAAGCTGCCGTTCGATGGAGAGCGGTTCGGCGTCGAGCAACGGTTCTTCGAGTCGAAGGACGGCACGCGCGTGCCGATGTTCATCGTACGCCGGAAGGACGCGCCGAAGCCGACGCCGGTCCTCCTCTACGCGTATGGCAGCTTCGGCTATGTCTACCCGCCCGCGTTCGATACGCGAGTCGTCCCGTGGCTCGAGCGCGGCGGCGCGTATGCGGTCGTGTTTCCACGCGGCGGTGGCGAATACGGCGAGGCGTGGCACCGCGCGGGCAATGCGCGGCACAAGCAGAACACGTACGACGATTTCATCGCGGGCGCGGAGCTTCTCGTGCGCGCGGGCTACACGACTCCGGCAGCGCTCGTGATCGAGGGCTATTCCGGGGGCGGCCAGCTCGTCGCCGCCGTGATCACCCAGCGACCGGATCTCTTCCGCGCCGCGATTTGCGGCGCACCGCTCACCGACATGGTCCGCTACACGCGCGTGGGCGCGGGCAAACTCTGGATCAGCGAGCTCGGTTCACCCGAGGTCGAACCGGACTTTCGCGCGCTCTACGCCTACTCGCCGTACCACCACGTCGTCGCCGCCACCGCCTATCCATCGGTGCTCATGGACTCGGAGGGGAGCGACGACCGCGTCGATCCGATGCACGCGCGGAAATTCGTCGCTGCGCTCCAGGCTGCGTCACGCGGCGGTTCGATCCTCCTGCGCGTCGAGCATGAAGCGGGTCACGCAGGCGCGACCACGCGCGCCGCCTGGGTCGAGGGTCTCGCCGACGATTACGCCTTCGCGCTCGCGGAGGTCCGGGACCGCGGATCTGCTCTCCGTAGCGGCGCGCGCTAGCTTGCATCGCGATCCCCGAGCGGAATCCATCTTTTCGTCCTTCACGCGGGTCGGCAACTCTCGCAATACCCAACGTCAGCTGCAGAAGCCCGCCAACGTCGCCATCGCGCATTGGGTGTAGGGCTTACCGCTTTGCGGATCGGTTTTGCTCGTGCACTCGGCGTCGGTCGAGCAGCTTTCACCGCACGTGTAGCTACCCACGGCGAGATGGATGCACGCGAGTCCGCATGCGCAATGGTCAGTCGACGGGCCGCAAAAGCCTTTATCGGCACACGTGGGGTTCGTGGGAGTGCTGACCGCCGAGCAGCTCGGGATCTTCGTCGTCCCCGACTTGCACGTGGGAGCAGTCTCACCACCACAGGTGTCGACGTTGACGCCGCTCGAGCACTGGAGGTTAGGACCGCAATTGCAGACGCCCACGCCCAAACAGCATTTCCAGGTGGACCCGATGCTGCACGAGCCAGTCGAGCCTTCGCCCGCTCCCGGCGTGACGCCTGGACCACATCGACACGAGCTCGCGGTGAACGCGCAGGTGTACGATACGGCGGGCATGCACGCGCACGATCCGCTCTCCGGCCAGCCCGATTCTTTGCAGCACACCCCACCCCGTGGGTCGCATGCGACCGAATTGGTGGGAATCGCGGTCGAGCAATCGCACCCATCCCCCGTCGTTTCGCAGCCGAACGTCGCTTTCACGATGCCGCCGTCGCCACCGCCACCCTCGACATTGGTCGTCGTGCACGCGCCGAGGCAGACGAAAGCAGCCAACGAGCCGACCCATGCGGCCGTCACGCGCCCCCAACACGATTGAGCATTCGGCATGAGGAGCACGCTACTTCGCGGTGCGGTCATCTCTCCATAGTTAGATGTTGCGCTGAAGCGGCGAAGCGGCGATGAGACCTCTCTGCTCGATTCGACGTCTCGCGCCCGGCGATCTCAAAGCATCTCGCCGCACTCGAGAAGCGAGTCTCGCGAACGGCCCGTGAGAGTCCGACGTCCGGCTCCGTGTCCGACGACATTTTCCCTGGTTTGTGGCGTGTCGCAGGCAAGAAATCACCAATCGTGGCCGTCCGAACGTGCGCTACGTTCAGGTTCCGTGATGACCAAGTTCGTGGCAAAGCCTGCAGAGGTCGTGCGCCTCATCGAAGCCGCGCACGATGGCGGAGGAGATCTGCAAGCGTGGGCCGAGCAGCTGGTCGCCGCTGGCAAGTCGCTCATGATGTCGAGTGCGTTCAACGTAGGGATTGCTCGTCGTACCCAACGCGGCTTCGATATCTTGGGGGCTTCCAGCGTTCTCCCGGGGCTCATCGAATTTTGGCTGAAGCTCATGCCCTCTATCGAGCCGGAGCTGCTCGATGGCTTCTGGCGCCATCCCCAATTCGTCAGCACCGCCGCGAGTATCGCCGGCGCGGAGCCACGGCCCACCGGTGTGGACGGGTTCTACGAGCTGGTCGGGGCACGCGATATTCTCGGAGTCGTGGCTTTGGTCGACGACGTCTCCGTTACGCTGGGTGCGCCATTCGACGCAAGACTGCAGATCGCTCCTCACGATCGCCAGCTCCTCGTGCAGGTGGCGCTGCACATCGAGTCCAGTTTGCGCCTGCGCGTGCGCCCGGGCGATCAGCTCGCGATCTTGCATCCCGACGGTCGCCTGCTGCACGCGCAAGGAAGTGCGCGCGACGACGAGACGCGCGCGCGGCTCGCGCATCACGTTGGCGTGGTAGAGCGCAGCCGCACTCGAAAGGGGCGCCAACAAGCGGAATCCGTACAAGCGTGGAGTGCTTTGGTCTCCGGTCGCTGGGGGTTGGTCGAGCGACACGAGCCCGGAGGAGGGCGCCACTACGCAGTGCTGGAAACGACCCGGGCACGTCATCTGCGTGCACTGAGCGAGCTCGAGACTCACGCCGTAGAGCTGAGCGCGCGCGGCCTTTCCGGAAAGTCAGTGGCCTATGCGCTCGGGGTGGAGCCTCCCACGGTGTCCAAACAACTCGCCAGTGCCGCGCTCAAGCTCGGCGTGCAGAGCCGCACGGACCTCGTGCGCATGGTCGCCAACCTGTTACGAAGCGGTCCTGTCCGTGAGGTTGCAGGCTCGCTAACGCGGACGGAGCTGGAAGTACTTTCCCTGGTTCGCCTCGGCTTCAGCAACGCCAAGATCGCCGCGCAGCGGGGCCGCTCGGAGCACACCGTCGCCAATCAAGTGGCGGCACTTTTGTTCAAGCTCGACCTGCCTTCGCGCCGCGCGTTGGCCTCCGTAGAAACTCGCTGACTTGCATTTCGAATTGCGAACGAAAACGACAATTCCTTCTCCGAGTCGAGCTTCAAGACGCTCGAGTACCGCCCCCGGTTTTCAACGGCGCTTCGGCTGCATTGAGGATGAACGTGCGTAGTGCAATCGTTTCTTTGATTGGTGCACTTGCGACCATCGGCTTGGCTCACTCGCGATCTGCACGCGACGCGGGCGCTTCGTGCGCAACAAATCACCATGGCGACGGTGAGCGACGCTCGCTATCGGTGGGCCATGCGCCGTCTGCTCGTCTTAATGGTCAGTGCGTGTTCGTTCCTCGGTTGCGGCTTGACGCGGAGCGCGTCGGACGTCGCTAGAATTCCGCGAACGGAAGCTCAGATCTGGATGCCAGTGCAGTGCTCGCCGCAGAGAGTGCACGCGACGGTGGGAGCTGCCGCGGCGGAGATGGGACTGGAGGTGGACATCGCGTCGACCGGCAAGGATCCGTGGATCCTCCACCGTGGGCGGCGCCTCGACTACGGCCCGATCTACTTTCGGGTGGACGTCGACGACATCGCGGGCGAGCCCAATCGCGCGGCGATCGCTGTCTACTCGGCCGCGACAGGCCAAGGCGTGATCGACAACGCCGAGATGATGGCCAAGCCAGGCGAGCTGGCGTTTCGCATCGCGACCCTCGCACTCACGGGGCAGAGATGATTGGGCGGATTCTGGCGACGGTCGCCCTCGTCGGAACCGGTTGCGGTGGGTTCACCATGGCAGGGCCCGCGCACTTCAAGGAGCCCGCGACCCGCGCGTTCGAGCTCATTCGCGCATCGACGTCGCCGCCGGTCTTCGAGACCGCGCTCTCGGCCGAGGCCATCGCGACCGCGCAGCCCTTCAGTGGGGGCTTCCTCGTCGATCTGATCGCCGAGGAACGCGACGGCGGCCTAATCGCCGAGCGCGCATGCGGAGCCCTCGTTCTCCTCGACGTTCAAAGCGGAAAGCCGCGCTGGAGTCATGCCCGCAAAGGCCAATGCGCGAGCGGCGTCGTCACCCGCGAACGAACGGTCGTGACGTTCGAGGAGCACGGAGCAAAGACGGCGCTCACCGAGCTCGACGGGGCGTCGGGAAACGTGACGGGATCCATCGAGGGGGGCAAGGTCGTCGCCGCCGCACAAGCGGCCGATCTCTTCGTCCTCGAGGTTTCCCAAAAGGACAAGTCGGTCGAGAGCGCCGTCGTCGCGTACGGCGAGGGTCTCGTCCAAAAGTGGCGCCTACCCGTCACGGCGATCAACGCCGTTGGCCTCGAGGTCACCGGAGATTCGCTCTACGCCTACGGCGACGGCGTCGTCGCCGTCGACATGAAGACCGGACGCGCATCGAAACCCGTAGTCCTGGGCGCACAACCGCAGGCACTGTCCGTCGTTCCCCACAAAGACGGAATCGTTTTCACGAGGATTGGCAAAGACGGCGATCCCGAGGTGACCGCGCTTGGCCTCGACGGGTCGGTGCGCTGGAACGCGAAGGGTAAGGCGGGGATGACCGCCGATGGCGACAGCATCCTTCTTGCGGGCGGGGAAGACATCTCCTTCGTCGCGCTCGCGACCGGCGCGGAACGCTGGAAAGCAAAGTTGAGCGGAGCCATCTCCGGGCGCGCCGTGTTCACGGATACGCCCGAGCGTCTCGTCCTCGTTCCTCAAAGCACGGCGCTCACCGCCTTCGTCGCCGCGACGGGCGCTGCACGGTGGACGGTATCGATCCGTCCCGGGGAGCCAAAGGGTCGTCACACGGACCAAGTCATCGTGGGCAATGGCTTCGTCGTCTGGGATACGTGGCGCCACGTCGTCGGGATCGATCCGGCGGGCACCGTGACCTACGACGTTCCCGTCCGCTCCCTCGCGATCGCTCACCGCGAAGGGCGGGCCATCGAGGCGGGCATCGCGCCCAAGATCGGGACGCAGAAATTCGAGAACGGGGCGAGTCTGGCGACGGCTCTGAACACGCCCATCGGGATCGGCCCCCCTCCGGGGTTGTTAGCGAGCTTGCTGATCCGCAGAAATCCGAGCAGCCCGGCGAAGCGAAGCTCCGGCGGGCTGCCTGACGCGCCGTCAGCTCTTTGCCGCGTCCTTCTTCTTCGCTCGGCGTGAATCGCGTCGCGTGTTCGCCGCG
>JAYVXB010000445.1:0-5034 GCA_043785585.1 Deltaproteobacteria bacterium
TTTCGCACGCTTCGCGTCGGCATCGCCGCGCTCACGATCATCAACGCGACCTTCCTGACATGACCACCGCCGCCGACAACGCTCCCGTCCGTCATCACGCGCTCAACGCGCTCTTCGCTTCGCTTGCCGACGCCGTCGTCCCGAGCTCGTGCGACGTCGTCGTCATCGAAGGGCTGCTCGATCACGAGCGCCTCCGCGCGGCGATCCTCGCGACGCTAGCGCGCCATCCGATCCTGAACCGGCCTCTCGATCCTTCGCTCGCGTCCGACGGCGCGCTGCCGCTCGATCTTCGCGTGCACGCGCTCGACGACGACGATCCCGCGCGCATCGACGAGTACCTCATCGGGCTGATCTGGGACGAACCGCTCCCGCCCGAGGCGCGACCGATCCGCTTCCACGTCGTCGAGACCGCCGAGCGGACGTACTTTCAGACGATCCACACGCACGTCTACGCCGACGCGACAGCTTGCTACGCAATCACGGAGCAGATCGCCGCGGCGTACGCCGGCGACGCGCTGCCTCTCGAGGTCGACGACGTCGCCGAGTCCGATGTGGTCGCGCTCGCGTCGGCGCCGCTGTCGATCCGCGAGCGGCTCGATCACTACACGCGCGGCCTCGCGCAGACGGCGCATGATCTCGCCGCAACGTACGGAGGGCTCGTGACGCCTCCGCGCGATCATGCGGGCCGCCGCCGCCTCGCGCGGTTCGTCCTCAGTGTCGACGAGACCAAGAAGCTTCGTGCGGCAGCACGCGGGCGCGGCTGCTCGATCCACGCGTTCTTCCAGCTGGCGTTCCTTCGCGCGGCGACCGACTACAACCGCGCGCGCGGCGAAACGCGCTCGAGCGTTCGCGTCTGGGATTTCTTCTCGCTCAGGCCGCTGCTCGGCAAAGCAAAGGATCGCTACGACTGCCTCGCGCTCGTCTATCCGGTCGATCTCGACGCGGCGTGGTCGGACGACGAGACGCTCGCCCACTGCACGCGCAACGTCGAGCGGATGCGGTCCGGCGACCTCGTCACGCACGCGCATCGGTTCGACGCGCTCTTCCGTATCGTCGACCGTATCGTGCCGCGCGACTCGTTCATGTCGATGTGGCGATCGATCTTCAAGACGAACGTGTTCCTGACCAACCCCGGCGTGTGCCCTTCCCCGCTGCCGCGCTTCGGCGACGCGGAGGTGTCGGACTACGTGACGTTTCCGCAGCTTTTTTTCCCTGCGGATCTCACGTTCGTCTTCTCGACGTTTCGCGGCTCGCTCCGCGTCCTCGTCACGTACGACGAAGACGCATTCGGCGCGACGTTTCATCGCGACGTCTTCGCACCGTTCCTCGCGAACCTCGGCGGTCTCGCGGCGATCGATTTCGGATCCACGACGACGCGCGATGGCTTCGTCGCGTCGTGGATCGAAGACCCGCGTCGCATCGCGCGCGCGACTCCATCGCCGATGAAGCAATCCGCATGAACCTCAAGACCGCACTCGCGTTGACCAAGGGCGGACGCCTGCGCCTGCTCTGGAGCGTGACGAGCCTCTTCGCGCCGTTCTATCGAATGAGCTTCGTCGCGTCCGCCGCGGCGTGTGGGTTGCTCGAGACGCTCGCGAAGGAGCCGCGATCGTTCGAGGCGCTCGCGGAAGACTTCGCGCCCGATCCTTCTTCGCACGCGGGGCTGCGCGCGTGGCTCGACCTCGGCGTCCGATTGGGAGAGCTCGCCGAGCGGCCCGATGGATACCGCCTCGCCGGATACCTCTCGCGCAAGCTCGCGGATCCGGCGAACGACGAGGTCGCCGCGCTCGTGCAAGAGGTCGTCACGTTTCATCACCGGCTCATCGTCGAGTCGCCGAAGCGCCTGAGGGACGCACGACCGTGGACGCTCACCGAGCACGACGGCGCGCTCATCGCGCGTTCGTCGCGGATCATGGAGCCGTTCGTCTTCCAGATCATCGACTGGGCGCTCCCGACCAACGCGACGCGCCTCTTGGAGATCGGATGCGGCGCGGGAACGTACCTTCGCTACGCGGCGGAGCAGAACCTCGAGCTTCGCGCGGTCGGCGTCGAGATGGATCCGACGGTCGCCGCGGCGACGGCGCGCGCGATCGCCGACTGGGGTCTCGCGGAGCGCATCACGATCGAATCGGGCGACGTGCGGCAACGCGCGAGCGACGAGTCGTTCGACGCCGTGACGCTCTACAACGTCATCTACTACTTCCCCGTCGCCGAGCGCGTCGCGCTCTTCGCGAAGCTCGCGTCGTTCCTCCAGCCGGGCGGCCGATTGATCGTGTCGACCTCGTGCCAGGGTGGCTCGCCGGGAATGCAGATGCTCGACGTGTGGACGAGCAGCGCGGAGGGGCTCGGCCGACTGCCGACGGAAGAGGAGCTCGGGAACCAGCTTCGCGACGCTGGATTCGTCGACGTGCAATCGAAGAAGGCGATCCCCGGTGAACCGTATTTCGCCTTCGTCGCGATCAAGCCGTTTCACACGCGCCTCTGAGCGCGCACCCGCGTCATGTTCACCGCGATCAACGCCAACCACACGCTCGGCCTCCTCGCGGGCGCGGCGAGCAGTCTCTTTTGGACGATCGCGTACGCGCTGATCATTCGTCGCGGCGCGAAGGATCGAACGTTCGGCATGCCGCTCACGGCGCTCGGCGCGAACCTCGCGTGGGAGGTCATCTTCCTCATCGAAACTCTGAAGCACGATGCATTCGATGCGCGTCTCGCGATGATCCTGCCGTGGACGCTCCTCGACGTCGCGATCGTCTTTCAGTGCTTTCGCTACGGAAGGTCCGATTTCAAGCAGCCGATCGCCACGAAGTATTTTCACGTCGGCTTGGTGCTGATCCTCGCGACGGCGGCCGCGGTGCTCTTCTCGTTCGTGCGCGAGACGCGCGACGCGATCGGTTGGTACGCCGCGTTCGGACAGAACCTGATGATGTCGGCGCTCTTCGTCGCGATGGTGCTCCGACGAGGCACGCTGCGCGGGCAATCGGTCTACATCGCGCTGAGCAAGCTCCTCGGCACCTTCTTCGCGTTCGTGATGGCGCTCTTCTGGTCGCCCGCGACGTTGCACGAGCATTGGACCTCGCTGTTGCCCGACGGGTACTACCCGATCGCGCCGCTCATCGTGACGCTCTACGCCGGGATCTTCCTCTTCGATTCGATCTACGTCGCGCTCGTCGTGAAGAAGGCGCGCGAGCTCGGGGTCGACGTGTGGCGGGTCGTCTGAGACCGAGCGATTGGGCTACGCTCTCGTCGCATGTCCGCCGGCGCGATCGTCCTCATCGTCTTCGTGTCCGCGGCCGACGCGCGCGATCCGTCGACGACGGCGATGGCGAGCGCTGCACGCATCGCGCTCGGAGCCGGCGCGACGGTCAGCGTGCGCGAGGTGCCGCGGACGCCGACCGACGACGAAGCGATCGATGTCGGCCACGCGCAGCACGCCGACGCCGTCGCGGAGATTCTCTGGGACGACGCGCAGCACCTGCACGCGCACGTGCGCTTCCACGTCGAGGGGGCCACGCGCTGGATCGATCGCGAGCTCGGGTTCGTCGCGGCCGACGCTCCGGCAGAGCGCGGGCGAACCGTGGGATTCACGATCGCGTCGATGCTCCCCGAGCGACCGCGCGCGGAAGAGCCTTCGCCGCCGACGCCCGCGACGCCCGCAACGACATGGACTCCGCCGTCTCCTCTGGCGCCGAGCGTCGAGCAGGCGCAACCGATCGGGCCACCGCGCACGTCGCGTGGCGCAGTCGAGGCAGCGGCGCTCGGGAGCGTCGGCGTCGGCGGCTACGGCGGCGGGCTCGGCGCCGCGCTCGGTGTGCGATGGAACCTCGGCGAAGGCTTCGCGCTCCGACTCGGCGCGGGCGCGCGCGGCGGAGAGGTGCCACCTGCGCAAGCGACGTCGCTCGTCGTGTTCGGTGCGGTCGGGATCGCGTGGTCCGTCCCGACGCACCTCGTCGCGCCGTTCGGCCTCGGCGTGCGCGCGGATCTGCTCCTCTCGCGCTTTCAGCTCTCGCACCTCGACGAGGACGATCCGGTGCCGGACCGTCAGTGGCGATGGATCGCGGGCGCGGACGTTCTCGGCGAGTGGACGTGGTTCTTCTCGCAGAGCGCGGGGATCTCCGCGGCGTTCGGCATCGAGACCGCGTTCGGGTCGACGAGCGTCGTCCTCGCGGGCAACCAAGTCGCGGTCGTCCCGGTGGTTCGCGGCGTGAGCGAGCTCGGCCTCAGGGCGCGATTTTAGCGAATCTGCCGGTAATCTTCAGTGTGCCGCGGCCTGATTGCGACCCAATTGAGGTACTTGTACGGGGATGACGTCCGGCCAGAGAGAGAGACGACGCCCCGCGCTTCGGCTCGTCGAGGGCGCCGCGAAGGACGCGACGCGCGCGCCTGCGCCGGCTCCCGCGCTCGACGACAGCGAGCTCCTCGCTGCGCTCCGCGCAGGCGACGCGACGTCGGCGACCGCGTTTCACGATCGCGTGCGCCCGCAAGTCGACCGCACGATCCGCCGCCTCCTCGGCCGCGGCGACGTCGACGGTGACGATCTCGCGCAGCTCGCGATGATCGAGCTCGTCTACACGATCGATCGCTACCGCGGCGACTGCTCGCTCGACGCTTGGACGTCGACGCTCACCGCGCACGTCGTCTACAAACACATTCGCCGCCGCCAGACCGAGCGCCGGATCTTCAGCGGGATCGCGCTCGACGACATCGAGGTCGCCGCGCCGCACTCGGACACGCGCCGCGCGGCGATGAGGCAGGTCGCGCAGCGCATCTTCGCGCACGTCGACGCGATGGATGAAGGACGCGCGTGGGCGTACGTGCTCCACGACGTTTGCGGTTACGACCTGCGCGAGATCGCGCAGATCACCGGCGTCACCGTCGCGGCAGCGCAAACCCGGCTCGTGCGCGGCCGCCGCGAGCTTCACGAACGAATCCAGGCCGATCCCGAGATCGCGCACCGAATGTCGGAGTTGGAGGAAACGCCATGACGATGCCCCACTACGCTCGCCTCGCGAGCAAGATCCTGAAGGACGCGGC
>JAYVXB010000446.1:0-5032 GCA_043785585.1 Deltaproteobacteria bacterium
CCTTCGCGAGGTGCGACATTCTCCTCCCGTGACCGTTCGCGCGTGCGCGTTCGCGCGCGTGGGTCGCTGCGGATCCACGATGCGCACGGGCGCTGTATCCTCGATCTCGTGTCCGACTTCTTCGGTGACGGTTCTCGGCGTCTGCAAGATCGCTTTGACGCGCGGCGTCTCGCCGATCGCGTCGAACGGCTCGTGAAGGATCGCATCGAGGACGGCGATCGCGAGCTCATCGAGCGGCTCGACATGTTCTTCCTCGCGACCGTCGACGCACGCGGTCACGCGAGCTGTTCCTACAAAGGCGGCGAGCCCGGCTTCGTGCGTGTCGTCGACGCGCAGACGATCGCGTTCCCGAGCTACGACGGCAACGGGATGTACGTGTCGCTCGGCGCCGTGCTCGAGACGCGGCAGGTGGGCCTGCTCTTCATCGACTTCGCCGCGCAGACGCGCCTGCGCCTCAACGGCGAAGCGACGATCGACGAAAAGGATCCGCTCCTCGCGACGTACCCGGAGGCGCAGCTCGTCGTGCGCGTGAAGGTGCGCGAGGTCTTCCCGAACTGCCCGCGCTACATCCACCAGATGCAGCTCGTCGCGCGGTCGCGCTTCGTCCCGAAGAGCGGCGAGCCGACGCCGGTGCCCGCGTGGAAGCAGGCGGCGTGGGCCGCGGACGCGCTGCCGGGCGGCGATCCGGCGCGCGATCCGTCGCGCGAGGTGATCCGGAAGTAGCGAGTGGCGATCCGTTCCAACGACGAACCATTGCCGTTGCTCAGCGGACAAGGATGAGAATGCGCATGTACCCTCGCATCGCGCACGTCAACGCGTCGGGTTGCTCGGCGAGGTAGTCTCGTCGTCGTGAAGCGCATCGTCCTGGCCTTGGCACTCGTGGCTCTCGTGGGAGGGGCGATCGCGACGATCGCGTGGCGCCGCGACCCTCGTCCGCCGCCGATGTTTCCGCCGCCACCTTGGGCGTTCGTGGTCGATCCTCCGGGGACGAAGCCGCCCGTCGACGACGGGACCCCGCGGCACGTGCCCGGCAGCAGCTCGGCGTTCACGTTGACGCAGCTCCGCAATCTCAACGATGCGCCGGACTGGCATCCCGGCGATCACCCGCCTATGCCCGACGTCGTCGCCCGCGGTTCGAAGCCGGCCGTCTTCGCGTGCGCCTTCTGTCACTTGCCGAACGGGCTCGGCCGCCCCGAGAACGCGAGCCTCGCAGGCCTGCCCGCCGACTACATCGTGCAGCAGATGGCCGACTTCAAGAACGGCGCGCGCAGAAGCTCGGAGCCGGCGAGCCTGCCCGTGAACCTGATGATCGCGGTCGCGAAGGCCGCGAGCGATGCCGAGGTGAAGACCGCCGCCGACTACTTCGCATCGTTGCCCGCGAAGCCGTGGATTCGCGTCATCGAAGCGGCGAGCGCGCCGAAGACGCGCGTCGCAGGTTGGATGCTCGTGCCGACCGAGCCCGCCGCGACGGAGCCGATCGGTCCGCGCATCCTCGAGATGCCGGAGGATCTCGAGCGGACCGAGCTGCGTGACGCGACGTCGGGGTTCGTCGCGTACGTGCCGGTCGGGAGCGTCGCGACCGGTGAAGCGTTGGTCAGGACGGGCGGAGCCGGCAAGGCGATCGCGTGCGCGACGTGCCATGGCGTCGAGCTCAAAGGGATCGGCGCCGTGCCATCGATCGTGGGGCGATCGCCGAGCTACGTCGTGCGGCAGATCTACGACATCCAGCGCGGCGTTCGCGGCGGCGCGCGCATCGAGCCGATGAAGGCCGCCGTCGCGCGGTTGAGCGAGGCGGACATCGTCGCGATCGCCGCGTACCTGGCGTCGCGCGCGCCGTGATCGAACGGCCGCGCCGGCTTTCCGTTTGCGCGCCAGCCGGGGTGCATCAAGATGGGGGCGTGCTTCGGCCGACGAACCGCGTCTTCGCGACGGCCCTCCCCGCGCTCGTCGCCCTCGTCGCGGCATGCTCCGACGCTGATTCCGACAGCCGTGGCGCTCCGTCGTCGTCCGACGCCGGCGTCGACTCGGGCGCGCTCGCCGACGCGGGCGGCATCGACAGCGCGACGTCGGACGCGCGCACCGCATCCAACGATGCTGCGGACGCGCACGCGACCGACGCGCACGACGCCGCCAACCCGAACGCGTGCGCCGTCTTCGGCGCGCCCGGCGTGTGCATGACCGCCTCCGCATGCACCGCGATGCCCGACCACAGCGCGTACGCCGCTCCATGCCCCGGACCCGCGGGCATCGAGTGCTGCATCGACACGCCCGACGTGACGGACAACCCGCCGATCCCGACCGGCTACAAGCCGATGACGCAAGCGCAGGTGACGCCCGCCATGACGACGTGGGCCGTTTCGATCCTGCACGATCCCGTCACGTACCCGATGTACTCCGCGACGACGATGACGTTCGGTACGCTGATGGTGCTCGCGCGCGTCGAGTGGCATCCGCCGGATTTTCAGAACGCCGTCGTGCATCGCGGCGTGACGTTGTACGTGCCGGTCTGAGACGTTCGCGCGCGACCATCAAAGCGAGACGGGCCGCGCGACGTGCGGGTGAAACGAGCGGATGAACGCTTCGCACGGTGCCAGATCGGCGTCGACCGGTCCGATGCAGAAGGCGTGGTAGCGCATCGGCGGCGCCTCGGAGATGAGCATCCGCTGGAGGCCGCGGCCGGGGATTCCGTCGTGCGTCGTGAACGAGAAGTAGATGTCTTTGCCGTCGACGCCGTCGACGACGACGGATTGCTCACGATCGGGCTTTCCTCCCATGCGCGCGATCGCGCGTCCGCTCGCGTGCGCGAGCTCGCCCGCGCGATCGAAGGGCTGGCCTTGCGCCCACGGGTACGCGAACGCGGAGACGCGGTAGCTGAAGTCGGCGTCGACCGCGTAGACCTTGAAGTTCACCGTGCCGATGAAGGTGAGCTCTTGGACGTCGCGCGGTCGCGGCGTGCCGGAGAGATCGACGGTGAAGCGTCCGTCGGGATCGGTCCACGCTTTCGGAGGCGCGCTCGCGGCGCGCGGTGGAGCGCTCGCGCACGCCGAGATCGAGAGCGCGGAGAGCGCCGCGAGGAGGAGAAGCGGCGTGCGAGGCATGGTCAATCGGGCAAAGCGATCGCGTCGAGGAGCGCGGCGTCGAGGATTGATGTGTCGGGGATCGATACGTCGGGAATCGATACGTCGGGAATCGACACGTCCAACGTTGCGGCGTCGGGGATCGACACGTCCAACGTTGCGGCGTCGGGGATCGATGCGTCCAGCGTCGCTGAATCGACCGTCGCGTCCGCCATCGCTCCGTCGACCCCTGCGTCACCGGCGGCGGAGTCCAGCGTCGTCGCGTCGGTCGCAGCGTCTGCGGTGGCGCCATCGGTCGCCATCGTCGCGTCGGTCGCTCCGCCGTCGAGCGCCTGCGCGTCGGACCTCTGGCCGTCGGTCACGGCATCCGAAGCCGACGCGCCGTCGCCTCCGCCTTCGGCCGTCGTCGTTCCGTCCGCGCCGCGCCCGCCGTCGAGCGAGAACGTCGGATCGGGAGAGAGATCGAAGCATCCGCTCGCGAGCCCGAGCACCAAGCTCACTGTGATCGCCGCGAGCGCGCGCGCGTTTCGCATGGTTGCCTCCAATTCTCAGCTTACGCCAAAACGATGCCCGCCTGGCTCCGCCACCGTCGCGCACACGCGGAAGTCCTCGCGCGCTACAATTGACGCCGTGGACGCGCATCGCATCGGCGAAGAACGAAGCCTCGCGTACCATCGTGCGGTCGCTGCGAAGCTCGCGTCGGATCCGTCGACGCTCGCTCGCGCACGCGCGAAGGTGGCGCGTTGGCTCGCGGACGGGAGCGTGCATCCGGAGTACGCGAATGCATGGCGGGCGCTCCTCGACGGCTCGCTCGCGGAGCTCGTCGCCGAAATGACGTCGACGAGCGAACGCGCGCGCGCGTTGCGACAGTCGACGCCGTTCGCGGGCGCGCTCGCACCGAAGGAGCGCTGGACGATTTGGCGCGAGGTCTACGCCACGCACCGAGACCTGCCGTGAAGCGCGCGGACCTCGAGCACATCATCCGCGCCTCCGCGGACATCGCGGACGACGACGAGATCATCGTCATCGGCAGCCAATCGATCCTTGGGCGCTTTCCAGACGCACCGGCGGAGCTGCTCGTGTCGGCCGAAGCCGACGTGTACCCCAAGAACCGCCCCGAACGATGGAACGTAATCGACGGCGCGATTGGCGAGGGCTCGACGTTCCACGACACCTACGGCTACTACGCGCAGGGAGTCGAAGAAGGGACCGCGACGTTGCCGGAGGGTTGGAAGGAACGCCTCGTCCTCGTGTGCAACGCGAACACGCGCAACGCGAAGGGCTGGTGCCTCGAGCCGCACGATCTCGTCGTGTCGAAGTACGTCGCGGGGAGAGAGAAGGATCGACGCTTCGGACGCGACGCACTCGCGCGGAAGATCGTCGACGTCGAGACGCTGATCGGTCGCCTCGCCGCCACGCCCGTCGACGACGCCACGCGCGCCCGGCTGGCGCAGAACATTCGAGCCGATCGCGGGGCGTGAATGTCCTACCCGCGTCATTGGCTCAAGTCGCGGCGGACGACGATCGTCTCGGTCTCTCGATGCACGACCGACGCATCGCACGCCGCGACGAGCTCCGCAGCACGCGCCGCACCGCGCACGCTCGCGACGGCCGCGTCGACGCTCGGCGCCCCGTCGAGCTCCTCGCGCGAGCGCGCGAGCCACAACGTGACGAGACGCCCGGCGCCATACACCGTTCGAAAGCTCGCGCGCGTGAGCGGGTAGCGCGCGTCCGCGAGCGCGCGGTTCGTCTCGCCCGTCGCGTCCCCATACCGGTTCGACGCCTCGGGATCCGGCCGCGCGTCCTCGAGGACGAGCCGACCGCACGCGGCGGTTCGCTCGGTGAGCGCGCCGCCTGCGGGGGCGTACGAGAGATCGGCGTCGAAGCGCCAGATCTCGCTCGTGTGCGGGAAGACGAGCGCGGTGTCGGCGAGGCGATCGTAGCGATCGCTCGCG
>JAYVXB010000447.1:0-5030 GCA_043785585.1 Deltaproteobacteria bacterium
AACCCAACCTGCTCCCCCGGCGGGGGAGGAGCACCACGAAAGATCGAGAGAGCGTCATGTCGTCGTCGCACAGCGGGAGCACGGGCCAGTCGAAGTGGATGTCGCGCGAACGCGGGCGCGCGCAGGACGCGGGACCGATGACGGCTGCGATGCGTGCGCTACCGACGGCGACGCCGAGAGCTCTGCGCATCGCGCTCGTGCGAGACGGCAAGATCGTCCACGAGCAAATCGTCCGCGATCGAAAGAGCGTCACGTGCGGGACGAACGAGCGCTGCATGGTCGTCGTCGCCGGTCGCGGCGCGCCCGAGGAGCACGCGCTCTTCGCGATGAACGGCGATCACTATGTTCTCCATCTCCTCGCCAACATGAACGGGCGCATCGCGCTCGCGTTGGGTGTCTTCGACGTCGCGACGCTTGGCGCGAACGGCACGCGCGTCGTCGAGCTCGACGCAGACGCGCGCGGCAAGGTCACGCTCGGCGACACGTCGATCGTCTTTCAGCACGTCGACGCTCCTCTCGAAGCAAAACCGGAGCTGCCGCTCTCCATGCGACGCGGGCTCGGCATCGACTGGAACCTCACCGTCATCGCGGCGTTCAGCTTTCTGGTTCACTTCGGAATCGTCGGCGCGAGCTACTCCGACTTCGCCGATCCGGTGCACGACGAAGAGTCGACGACGAGCGTGATCGATCAGATTCGGAACCTGCCGTCGCCCATCGACGTCGAGACGACGCCGGCGATCGATCCGGCCGCGCCGGCGCCCGAGCAAAAGTTGACGACGAGCACCTCGCACGAGCCGACGAGAGGCAACACGCCGACGACCGGAACGCGCGCGCCGGCGCCGGTCAGCACCGGTGTGTCGACGAGCGAAGCAGAAGCCGCGCGTGCCGCGATCCTGCTCGCATACGGAGATGGCCATCGCGTCGCGGTGCTCGATCCGAACGCGCCGCTGCTTCCGGGTGGCGTTTGGGTCGGCCGCCCCGGGTCGCCCCGCGATCCGAACGCGCCGATCACGACGCCCGATGCACCGATCACGTTCGGCCCGCCCGTCCCCGCGCCGACGTCGGCGGTCACGGTCGAGCCCACGCCGATCGCGATCAGACCGCCGGCGCTCCCTCCCGTGATCGTGAACCCGGAGCCGCCCGTCGGAACGGTGGATCCGTCGCCGGTCGCAGGTCTCGGCGGTCGCGCGCGCTACTGCTACCAGCAAGCGCTCCTCAAGAATCCGAACCAGCAGGGTCGCGTCGTCATCGCCATCAAAGTCGGTCCGAGCGGTGAAGTCGTGTCCACCAACGTCGTGAGCTCGAGCGGCCTCGACTCCTCCGTCGGTCAGTGCATTCTCGGCGGCGCCAACGGCCTGCGCTTCAAATCGCCGGGCCCTGCGGGCGGCAAGCTGAACGTCCCGTTCACGTTCATCAAGCAGTAATTGCAGGCGCTTTCCCCCGCCGCGCCGTTCGTGTAACCTTCGAAGGACTTGGGGCGGCTTTTCCACGGGAACCTTTCCGATTCCGCCCGGTCTAAAACGACGTACCGCGGTATTTCGCTAGGGCGCTCCTGGTGGGCTTGAGAAAGGTGAACGTGGCATGTCGAACATGAACATGGGACCGGGACCGGCTCCGGCATCAGGCCGCCCTGGGCAGATGACCGCAGTGATGCGGGCCATGTCGCAGGCGGCGGGACCGAAGGTTCTGCGCATCGGTCTCGTGGCCAGCGGTCGCATCATCGAAGAGCGCATCGTCAAGCAGCGTACGAGCGTCACGATCGGCCCGAGCGAGCGCTCGATGTTCGTCATTCAGGCCGCGAACGTGCCGCCGAACTTCAAGCTCTTCGAGCTCATCGGCAACGACTACTACCTGAACTTCCTCGACGGCATGACCGGCCGCGTGGCGCTGCAGACCGGCATCACGGACATCGGCGCGCTCAAGGGACAAGCGCGTCGCGTCGGCAACGCCTACCAGGTCAAGCTCACCGAGGACGCGCGTGGAAAGGTCGTCGTCGGCGAGACGACGTTTCTCTTTCAGTTCGTCGCGCCGCCGCCGGTGCAGCCGCGCCCGCAGCTCCCGCTCGCCGTCAAAGGCGGAGTCGGTAGCCAGATCGATTGGAACCTGACGACGATCGCCGCGTTCAGCTTGCTGCTGCACTTCGGGCTCGTCTTCAGCTTCTACACGTCGTCGCTCTTTCCGTGGGCCGATCCGCTCTATGCGGGCGATGACGATTCGGTCGTCGCGCTCCTCAAGCACCAGGCCGACATCGCGCCGCCTCCGCCGGTCGAGACGGCCGATCCGACGCCCGCCGAAACGGCGACCGCTGCGGATCCCAAACCGGAAGCGAAGCCGGCGCCGCAGCAACAGCAGGCTCCGGGGCAGCAGCAACCGAAACCGGGTCAGCAAGATCCGAAGCTCGCCAATCAGCTCACGCAGCAAGCCGAGGACGCGAAGATCGCGATCATGGCCGCGCTCGGTGGTGGCCCGGCGTCGAAGGATGTCCTCAAGGACGACAACGGCGCGCCGGTCAACATGAACGGCCTCAAGGACGGAAGCGGCGGCGTCTCCAACGCGAACAGCAACGGCCTCAACTTGAACCCGAGCGGCGGCGGTCCGCTCGGCACCAAGGGGGGCGGCAATCTGCAGGACATCAAGGGCGGTCCCACCGGTCCTGGCGGTGGCGATCAAGCCGGCCCGACCACGCGGCCGGTCGTCGGCAACGTCTCCGGCGGCGGCGGAAGCGCGAGCGTTCCCGTGCAGAACATGGACGCGGTCATCCGCGGCGGCCTGCATCCGCGCGCGCGCGCTTGCTACAACGCGGGCCTCAAGGAAGATCCGAACATCTCCGGAAGAGTCGTCATCTCGATCCAAGTCGGTCCGAGCGGTGACGTCACCAGCGCGAGCGTCGCACAGTGCGGCCTCAACGCGAAGACGTGCGCGTGCATCGCGGCCGGTGCGCGCAACCTGAAGTTCACGGCGCCGGGCGCGACGGGCTCGACGATCAACGCGCCGATGAACTTCATCAAGCAGTAGGCGCTACGTCGCAAGCAGGTCGCTTCGAGCGGCTTCGCCCCCGGAAGATCTCCGGGACAAGCGGAGCCGCTCAGCGCATTTCTGGCGCCTGAATGCATGCCTCGGCCGTGGCAACGAACTCTGTCAAGCCGAGGACGCGTCATCGGTGCGTCGCTTTGCAGCGTCGCGACAGAATGCTCGAATAGTGTATGAATTCGACGAGATGGGTTGTTGGTAGCCGGATGTGAGTGGGCTGGGCCGTAATCGTTGACACCCCACGTCGTGACCGTTAGAGTCAATGGCTCTTGGAGGGTGGGTTTCTCATGCGTCTAGATCCGTTTCGCTCATCGCTGAAGTGGCTTGTAACGGGCGCCCTGGTCGTTTTCGCGGCCGGGTCCGCGACTGCACAGCAACCGGCGGCCGGTACGGGCGGCGGTGACGCGCAAGTCGATCTGAAGCGCAAGCCGGTGCTCAGCCCGCAGGAGCAGCTCGCCGAGGCGACCGCGTCGATCGCGCGCATGGAGCAGTCGGCGAGCGTCGTGCGTCGACAGGTCGGCGCTGCGCGCGAGGCGCGCGACGTCGTCAAGACGCTCTGCCTCAACGACAAGCTCAATCAGATCGACGTCGCGATCCGCGCGGCGCGTGAGCGCAAGGCATCGCACGCGTCCAACGTCGCCCGAAACGACGTGGAAGGCGCGAACCACGAGTTCGCGATCATCACCGTTCTCCGCGATCGCACGCAGCAGCACACCGCCGAGGCGAACCAGTGCCTCGGCGAAGAGCTCTCCTTCACGGGAAAGACCGAGATCATCACTCAGGTCGATCCGACGTTGCCGGGCACGGATCTGACGGACTATCCGCCGACCGATCCGACCATCGTTGCCGCTCCTCCGATCGCCGTTTCTTCTAACGGCAAATAGGCCGAAGCTAACCGGTGAACATCGGCCAGAGAGGGTCGTAGGGGATCTCTCTCTGCTGTACCGGCCGCTACCCTTCAGCGTAGGCTGCGCACGAAAATGACGAAGCGAGGATTGGGAAGCGTCGGAGTCTTGTTGGGCATCCTGCTTTTGCCGTCGGCGGCAAGCGCGCAGGCCGTGTCCTATGGCCAGCCCGAGTATTTGAAGGACCGCCGTTACTCGGAGGGCGCGGGCATTCGCACCGGCGATCTCGAGCTGCATCCCGGCATCGCGGGCGACGTAGGCTACGACTCGAACTGGTTCTTGCGCTCGAGCGGAAACGCTTTCGTCAATTCGGCGCCTTCTGCGCCGGTGCTCGCGGCAGGAGTGCTCCGCGTCACGCCGTCCTTGTCGTTGTCGACGCTTGGCCCTCAGCGACGCGAAGGCGACGCGCCGGACAACGAGCCGTCGGTTAAGTTCCGCGCAGGCATCTCGGGTACGTACCGCGAGTTTCTGGTCGGCGACGATCTCATCAAGAAGCAGCGCAACATGAGCGTCGGCGCCGATATGCGCCTCGACATTCTTCCTGGTCGACCGTGGGGCGCCGGCGTATTTGCGACGTACACGCGCTTCATCCAGCCAACCGTCATCGGCGACCCGAACCTCTCGTTCAACCGCGACGACGTTGGCGGTGGCCTCGAGGTGATCGCCACGCCCGGCGGCGGCACGCTCGATTGGCGCTTCGGCTACCAGGTCCGCGCGTCCCTCTACGAAGACGGGGGCGGACAGCCGTTCAACAACATCACGCACGAGGCGATGACGAAGGGGCGCTGGAAGTTCCGCCCCCGCACCGCGATTCTCTACGACGCGACGTTGCGATTCATCAACTACACGGATCCCAACGTCCCGAACGGGCTCCAGAACTCGACGCCGGTTCGCGCACGCGTCGGTCTCAACGGCCTGATCACGCCGCGTTTCGCGCTCCTCGCGATGGCGGGGTACGGCGCGAGCTTCTACTCGAACTCGAAGGCATCGACGCCGCAGTACGACAGCGTCATCGGTCAAGTCGAGGCGAAGTGGTTCGTGTCCGCGAACCCTGGAACCGACGCTCCGGCGAACGTCTCGCTCACGCTCTCGTCG
>JAYVXB010000448.1:0-5030 GCA_043785585.1 Deltaproteobacteria bacterium
CTCCTCGGATCGGGAGAAACAAAGGGCGTATTTCAGATCGAGTCGAGCGGAATGCAGCAGCTCTTCAAGGATCTGCGCGCCGACTGCTTCGAAGACATCGTCGCCGCCGTGGCCCTCTACCGCCCCGGTCCGCTCGGCGCGGGGATGGTGACGAACTTCGTCAACCGCAAGAACGGCCGCGAGCCGATCGGGAAGATGCACGCTCTCGTCGACGAGCTCCTCATGCCGACGTACGGCGTGGTCGTCTACCAGGAGCAGGTCATGCAGATCGCTCAGCTGCTCGCCGGCTACACGCTGGGCGGCGCCGATCTTTTGCGCCGCGCCATGGGCAAGAAGAAGCCCGAGGAGATGGCCAAGCAGAAGGACATCTTCCTCGCAGGGGCAAAGTCCAAGGGCGTCGACGAAGAGGACGCCGCGCGCATCTTCGGGCTCCTCGAGTTCTTCGCCGGCTACGGTTTCAACAAGAGCCACTCCGCCGCGTACGCGCTCATCACGTATCAAACGGCGTGGCTCAAGGCGCGCTTCCCGGTCGAGCTTCTCTGCGCGATCATGACCAGCGACAAGGACAAGATCGAAAAAGTCGTGCGCACGATCGCCGACGCGGGGGCGATGGGCGTGACCGTTCTTCCTCCCGACATCAACGAGAGCGACACCGACTTCAAGGTCGTCTACACGCACCCGGCTGGCGACAAGCGCGTGCCGCGCGCGGAGAAGGTGAAGGACGCGCTCGGACCGCAGGTGCGCTTCGGGCTCGGCGCGGTGCGCGGCGTCGGCGAGGGGGCGCTCGAGACGCTCTTCGAGGCGCGCAAGAACGGTGGAAGGTACACGGACCTCTTCGACTTCGCGGCGCGGGTCGACGCGAAGAAGGTGAACAAAGGGGTCTTCGAAGCGCTCGTGCAGTGCGGCGCGTTCGATACGACGCTCGCCCTTCAAGGCGTGACGCGCGCGCGGGCGTTCGCGTCGCTCGACATCGCGCTCGAACGATCGCGTGCGGCGAGCCGCGATCGCGAAGCGGGGCAGACGAACCTCTTCGGCCTCCTCGACGCGAGCGCGTCCGCGGCGCCGTCGGACGCGAAGCCGTACACGGGCGGCTCCGCGTCGGGCGACTACGTGACGACGACGCCGTGGGATCGCCGCGAGCTCCTCGTGCGCGAACGTCAGTCGCTCGGCTTCTACGTCTCGGGTCATCCGCTCGAGCGCTACATCAAAGGCGAAGCGGGGCTCGCGAAGCTCGGCGCGACGCAAGCATCGGAGTGTGCGGGCTCGGACGACTGGGCGCCGGTGAAGCTCGTCGGAATGGTCGAAGGGTACCGCGAGCGCATCTTCAAGGACGGCGGCGGGAAGATAGCGTTCTTCGAGCTCGAGGATCTCACCGGTCGCGTCAACGTGAAGGTGCGCGGTCGCGAGATCGACACGTACGCGCACGTGCTGACGAGCGGAGAGCCGGTGCTCGTGAGCGGGAAGGTGAGCTTCCCGTTTCGCGAAGAGGGCGCCGACGAAGAAGAGGGGCCGCGCGAGCCGACGATTCTCTTGAACGACGCGCGCCCGCTCTCCGACGTGATCCGCGCCGACACACGCGCGGTCGCGATTCGATTGCACGCCGACACGTCGAGGCCGGAGAGTCTACGCGAGCTCGCGGAGGTGTTCACCGCGTCGCGCGGCGAGTGCCCGGTGACGCTGCACATCACCCTCGAGGACGGCGCCGAATGCGTGCTCGCGCTCGGGAAGGAGTTCCGCGTCGAGGTGGGCGATCCGCTGCTCGGCGGGATCGAAAAGCTGTTCGGCGAGCAGGTGGCGGAGCTGCGGTAGTTTCGCGTGCGCTGCTCGTCCGCGGGCAGCGTGGGCTCACTCCGGTGGCGCGGGTGCTGCTCGGAGCCTCGCGCGCCGTATGGCGAACATCCCTGCGAGCATTCCGGCGACGAACACCATCGTCGCCGGCGCGAACGAGGTCGCAGCGACGAGCGCGGGCCCTGGGCAATAGCCTGCGAGCCCCCAACCGATCCCGAACGTCGCCGCGCCCGCGATGAGCGGCCCGTCGAGCTTGCTCGACATAGGGACGTTGAACTTCTCCGCGAAGAGCGGCGCGTGCATCGTCCTCACGCGCCACGCGAAGAACGCGTGCACGCCGATCGCGCCCATCATCACGAACGCGAGGCTCGGATCCCACGCTCCCGTGAAGTCGAGGAAGCCGATGACCTTGCTCGGCTGCGTCATCCCCGCGAGGCCGAGGCCGATCGCGAAGACGATGCCGGACACGAACGCGGTGATCTTCGCCTTCACGACGACACCTGCCGAAGCAAAAAGACGGTCGCGGCACCCGCGGCCATGAACGTGAGCGTCGCGACGATCGATCGCTTCGAGAGTCGGCTCGTACCGCAGACGCCGTGGCCGCTCGTGCATCCGCTGCCGAGCTGCGTACCGATCCCGACGAGGACGCCGGCGACGGCGACGATGCCGAGGCTCCGCGGGCTCGCGCCGAGCGCCTCGGGGCGAAGGATCGCGAACACGGCGCCGCCGAGGAAGAGCCCGGCGAGGAAGAGGACGCGCCACGCGACGTCGCCGCTCTTCGGTGCGAGCGTGCCGCCGACGATGCCGCTGATGCCGGCGACCTTTCCGTTGAGCATCAGCATCGCGCTGGCGCTGAGCCCGATGAGCGCGCCGCCGATGAGCGACGCGACGGGGGTGAAGTTCGTCATGGGGGATCTTCTAGCCGATTTGCCGGAAGCGTCACGCGCGTCGCGCGCGCGCCAGGATGCCGGAGCCCCCGCTGTCGCCGCGCCGAGCCGCGCGCATTGACCGCGCCCGCGCGCGTCCCCAAAGTGACAGGCCATGCGCCTTCCGCTGCCGCCCGGCCCCGTTGCCCACCCGGTGCTCTCGGTTCTTCATTGGATGTACGAGCCGCAAGGGTTTCTCGAGCGCGCGGCCAAACGCTACGGCGATCCGTTCACGATGAAGCTGCCGGGTACGCCGACGTTCGTCGTCTTCTCGAATCCGGAGGCCGTGAAGGAGGTCTTCGCCGACGACGGGCACACGATGCACGCGGGGAAGGCGAACGTGCCGCTCAAGCCGTTCCTCGGCGAGCACTCGCTGCTCATGCTCGACGGCGACGAGCACAAGCGCGAGCGGCGCCTGCTCATGCCGCCGTTTCATGGCGAGCGCATGCAGGCGTACGGGCGGACGATGGTCGAGCTGACCAACGCCTCGCTCGATCGGTGGGCGACGGGGACGCCGTTCGCGCTCCACGGCGAGCTGCAAGCGATCACGCTGCGGATCATCGTGCGGACGATTTTCGGCATCGACGACGGGCCGCGCTTCGAGCGCTTCTGCGAGAAGCTCACGCGGATGACCGACATCGCGTCGTGGCCGTGGCTCATTCTCCCCGTGATGCAGAAGGATCTCGGACCGCTCAGCCCGTGGGGGAAATTCCAGCGGATCGGCGCGGAAGTCGACGCGACGCTGATGGAGACGATCGCGGAGCGACGGCGCGTGGGGACGAGCGGGCGCACGGACATCCTGTCGATGCTCGTCGACGCGCGCGACGAGAACGGCAAGCCGATGAGCGACGTCGAGCTGCGCGACGAGCTGGTGACGCTGCTCGTCGCGGGCCACGAGACGACCGCGACGTCGATCGCGTGGGCGCTTCGGTGGATCCTCGATCGACGCGACGTGAAGGCGCGCCTCATGGCGGAGATCGCGGCGGCCGAGGCGACGGGCGAGCTCAGTCCCGAGCGCATCGCGAAGCTCGAGTACATGGACGCGGTCGTGCGCGAGACGATGCGCCTTCAGCCGGTGATTCCGCTCGTCGGGCGCGTGCTGCAGAAGACGGCGAACGTCGGCGGCTGGGATCTGCCCGCGGGCTCCGCGGTCGTCTGCTCGATCTACCTCGCGCAGCGTCGCGCAGAGGTGTACCCGAACCCGACTCGCTTCGATCCCGATCGCTTCATGCACAAGAAGTTCTCGCCGAACGAGTTCTTCCCCTTCGGCGGCGGGATCCGGCGCTGCGTCGGGATGGCGTTCGCGCTCTACGAGATGAAGATGGTCCTCGCGACGCTGCTGACGCGAACCGAGATGCGCCTCGCGCCCGGAAAGCCGGTGCGCGCGGTGCGTCGCGCGATCACGCTGACGCCTTCGGAGGGGCTGCGCGTCATCCTCGACTCGAGGCGCCCGCTCTCTTCGCACCCGCTACCACACGCCGAAAATTTCGCTTCGACGAGTCGATTACGTATTCCAGAAGGGCACACGTTGTGATCAAGATGCCCCTCGGGGAGAGCCACCATGACGACTCGAGCGAATTCCGTGAGCAGCACCCGACGTCGCAGCACCCGAAAGATTCCGAACGCGCTGTCCGGCAAGACGGCACGCCGTCAAGAGATCGTCGTCGCGATGGTCGACGCGCTCGAAGACATCCTCCGGTGGGAACGCCGGCAAGCTGCCTAAACGCGCGCCTGAACGTGAATGAATCGCGCGATTACACAAGAAGGCGTCGCGTGACGCTCACCCCGCGATGAGGGTGTCGAGCTTCGACTCGGCCTTCGCGCGATCTTCTTCGTGCTTCAAAAGCGCGCCGAGCGTGTCCGTCACGATCTGACGATCGAGCGCGCTGGCGCCGAGCAGCAAGAGGGCGCGCGCCCAGTCGATCGTCTCGGCGATCGACGGCGCCTTGCGTAGATCCATCGTGCGAAGGCGTTGCGCGAAGGTCGCGAGCTGCGCGGCGAGCGTCTTCGATAGACCCGGCACGCGAAGCTCGAGGATCGCTTGCTCGCGCGACGGGGGCGGGTAGTCGAGAAACGCGTGCAAGCACCGACGTCGGAGCGCGTCCGTCATCTCGCGCGTCGCGTTCGTCGTCAGGACGACGAGCGGCTCGTGCTTCGCCTTGATCGTGCCGAGCTCCGGGATCGTCACCTGACGCTCGGCGAGGATCTCGAGCAGGAACGCTTCGAACTCCGGATCCGCGCGATCGACCTCGTCCACGAGGAGCACGACCGGCTCATCGCTCGTGAGCGCTTGAAGCACCGGACGCGCGACGAGGA
>JAYVXB010000449.1:0-5029 GCA_043785585.1 Deltaproteobacteria bacterium
CCCGCCCGCACCGACGAACGGCGCGTCCTTCACGTCCTCGGCGCCAGCAGCGCGTACACGGAAGGTCCCGGGCGTCGGCGTCGCCGTCGTCGGAACCGGATCGTTCGCGACGAGCGTTCTTCTTCCGAAACTCGTCGGCATCCGCGACGCACGACTCGTCGCGACGGTCTCGGGACGCGGACTCTCCGCTCGCTCAGCAGCCGACAAGTTCGGCGCGGTGCGCGTCGCGAGCGATCTCGACGCTGCCCTGGCGATGGACGACGTCGACATGATCCTCATCGCGACGCGGCACGACGCGCACGCAGCGCAAGCGATCCGCGCGCTCGACACGGGGCGCGACGTCTTCGTCGAGAAGCCCGCCGCGCTCGACGAAGAACAGCTCGCGGCGCTCGGAGATGCCGTGCGTCGGTCCGCGGGGCGATTCATGGTCGGCTTCAATCGGCGATTCGCTCCGTTCGCGACGGCGACGCGTGACGCGTTCGCGGGGCGCCGGGCCGGCCTGGTGATGACCGCGCGCATCAACGCAGGCCGCATTCCTCCGGGTAGCTGGATCGTCGACCGCTCCGAAGGCGGCGGACGCATCATCGGCGAGGCGTGCCATTTCATCGATCTGATGTCGTTCTGGGCTGGCGCGCCTGCCGTCCGCGCCAGCGCGCACGCCATCGCGGAAAGCGGCGGCTACGATCGCGCGGACAACCTCGTCGCGACAATCTCGTTCGCGGACGGCAGCGTCGGCACGCTCGTCTACACCGCGATGGGCGACGCGAGCGTGAGCAAGGAGCGCTACGAAGTCTTCAACGAGGGGAAGGTCGCCGTCCTCGACAATTGGCGGACGCTCGCCATCACCGCGCGCGGCAAGACGAAGACGACGCGCGCGCTGCGCGCGGACAAGGGACACGAGGGCGAGCTCTCAGCGTTCGTCGAAGCGTGCAACAAGGCGCGCCCGAGCCCGATTTCCTGGGAGAGCATCGAGGCGACGACGCGCGCGACGTTCGCCATCGAACGCGCGTGGGTCGAGGGGGCGACGGTCGAGATCTGATGTGCGGCTTCGTCGCGCTCGCGGGTGACCGCGCCGTCGAGAGGGGGCGGATCGAAGCCGGGCTCGCCGCGATTCGGCATCGCGGTCCCGACGGACAGGGCGTCTGGCGCGCGACCGATGGGCGCGCGGCGCTCGGGCATGCGCGGCTCGCGATTATCGATCTGTCTGAATCAGGCGCGCAGCCGATGCGATCCCACGACGGCCGCGGCGTCCTTTCTTACAACGGCGAGATCTACAACTTTCGGGACATTGCGCCGCTCGTGAAGACTCCGCTGCGATCGCGATCGGACACCGAGGTTCTGCTCGAGCTACTGCGCGAGCGCGGCGTGTCCGCCGTTGATCTCGCGCGCGGGATGTTTGCGTTCGCGTATTGGGACGGCGAGGAGCTTCTCCTCGTGCGCGACCGCCTCGGGATCAAGCCGCTCTTCTGGGCAGAGCGCGCGGGGACGATCGGCGCGGCGTCCGAGATCGCGGCGATCCTCGCGATGCGGCTCGTCGAACCACGCGTCGATCTGCGCGCGGTCGACGACTACCTCACGTACCTCTATGTCCCGCCGCCGCGCACCGGGATCCTCGGTGTGCACGAGCTGCCGCCGGGGCACCTTCTTCGATGGCGCGCGGGACGCGGCGCGAAAGTCGAGCGTTGGTGGTCACCACCGGTGGCCGCGCCGAGCGTCGCGCCGTCTGCGTCGGAAGTGCGAGAGATTCTCGAAGACTCAGCGCGTGCGCACCTCGTCTCCGACGCCCCGGTCGGCGTCTTCTTGTCGGGCGGCATCGACTCGTCGACGATCGTCGCGCTCGCCGCGCGCCACTACCCTGGAACACTCAAGACGTTCAACATCACGTTCGGCGACGAAGGCGCGTACTTGGACGAGCGCTCGTTCGCGCGCGACGTTGCGAAGCGGTACGCGACTGATCACCGTGAAATCCAGGTGAACGCCGAAGTCGCGTCGATCCTACCGGAGCTCGTGGCGAATTTCGGCCAGCCGTTCGGCAACCCGACGGCCGTCCTCACGTACGCGCTCAGTCGCGCGACGCGCGAGTACGTCAAGGTCGCGCTCGCCGGCGACGGGGGCGACGAAGTGCTCGGCGGCTACCCGCGTTATCAGGGCCTTCTCGCAGCATCGCTCATGCAACGCGTTCCGGCGCGCATACGCGCCGCGTTCGCAAACGCGGTCCAACGCGTGTCGCCGAACGCCACCGCGCGCGGCGTGCCGACGGATCGCCTGCGCCGCTTCGTCCAGAGCGCCGACTTGCCGCTCGAGGCGATGTACTTCCGGTGGAGTTCTTACCTGGACGCAGACCGCAAGCGCACCCTCTTCGTCGATCGCGACGCCGCGCTCGCCGGCGATGCGCCTCGCGAGGAGTACGAGTTCTTCGAATCCCTCCGTGCTCGGTATGCTTCGCGATCGATGGCGGATGCGGCAGCGCTCATCGATCTCGAGTCGTTCCTCCCGCACAACGTCCTTCGGTACGGTGACCGCATGAGCATGGCGCATGGACTGGAGGTGCGCGTGCCGTTCTGCGATCACGTCGTCGTGGAGCGCCTCGCTGCACTCCCGCTTCGGACGAAGATGCCGTTCGGCGTGCAGAAGGGGCTCTTTCGGCGTGCCGTTGCGCGCGATCTCCCTCCACGCGTCACGCTGCATCGGAAGGTGGGTTTCAATCCGCCGATCGCAGCTTGGTTGAAGCGCGATCTCGCAACGCTCGCCGACGAGTGCATCTCGCCGAGCGCCGTTCGCGCGCGCGGCATGCTGCGCCCTGACGCGGTGGCGAAGCTACGCGAGTCCTTGCGTGCCGGAGACGGAAGCGCCGGTCACACGCTTTGGTCGCTCATCGTGCTCGAGGCGTGGATGCGCTGGCTCGACGGCGCCGTCGGGAGCGCTGGGTCGTCCTTCATGGGAGTCTGACCCACGCGGGGACATCACCGCCACCGACGAGCCACGCGTACACGCTCGCCATCTGCTGCCCGACTGCATCCCACGAGAAGTCGCGCACCATCCACGCGCGGCCGCGCGCTCCCATCTCCAGGAGCGACGCGTCCGAGCGCGCGAGCGCTTCGCGCAGACAAGCCTCGAGCGGCTCGACGCCGATATCGATCCACCAACCGCACCCTTCGGTCTCGAGGCCGCTCCACGGAGCCCCTTTCGACACGATTGCGGGCACGCCGCTCGCAAGCGCTTCCGCGACCGCCATCCCGAAATTCTCCGAGTGGGTCGGCAGGACGAACAGATCGGCGCTCGCGAGCATCGATTGCTTGGCGTCGCCATAAAGGCTGCCGGTGAGCTCGACGCGCGGGATGCGGAGATCGATGATCATTCGCTCGACCGTCGTTGCGTAGTCGTCGCTCTTCGGACCGACGATGGTGAGCTCCCAATCCTCGAAGCTACCCGCGACCGAGCGCCAAGCTCGCAAGAGCATGTCGATTCCTTTCTTTGGATGCAGGCGTCCCAAGAAGAGGATGCGCTTGCGCCCGGAAGCGCTCCGCGCTCGGCGCGTCGCGGTGGGAATGCTCACGCCGTTTGGGATGACGGCGACCGGGGCGTTGAAACCGAGCGCGCGGATCTCTTTCCACTCGGAGTCTGCAGTGGCGTGAAAACAATCGGAGCGCCGGAGCGCCTCCCCTTGGCCCAACCACCACATCAGGCGCTTCTTCACGCGCGAGTGCCCGAGCGCCCATGACGAAAGAACGCCGCGAGGCGAGTTGACCAAGCGGCAACGGGTCCCAACCACCGCCTGCGCAGCGTACTGGTTCGGCATCATCCACAAACAGTGATGGTGCATCACGTCCGCGCGCCGAGCGTCCGCGCGCAGCGCGTCGCGCATCGCCGGAGACACGCCGAGTCGCCGCGCGAACTTCGGACGTAGCTCGTGGTGCTCCGTTCGGTACGCCGGGCTCGACCGCTTCTGGCCGGTCCAGTCCAGCACGTGCAGCGTGACGTCTGTCCCCGCGCCGGCGAGCGCTTCGCAGAGCGCGGGCACCGTGTGCGAAGGACCACTCGCCTCTTCGGTGATGGCAGATACGACGTGTAGCGCCTTCAAGCTCGCGTCCGTGACCGTCGACCCACTTGATTCATCCCTCGCGACGGCGCAGTGTGCTCCGCGCATGTCGGCTCGGCAAGCGATCACTCGGTGTCCTGTGTGCAGTGGATCGGTGCGTGAGCCATGGCTTGCGGCGCTCGGATTCGAGCTCGTCCGATGCGCTGCGTGCGGGCATCGCTACTCGACGGAGCTGCACGCAAGCGAGCACCTCGCGCTCGAGTACTACAACGAGTCGGACGAGGCGCTGGCGGAGCGCAGCGTCGCATCGCTCAACGCGCGCTTCGAGGAATACGCGGCGATTCTCGCGCCTCGCTTTCCCGCACCGGGACGCGTGCTCGACATCGGCTGCAACGCGGGCGAGCTCCTTGCGCAGTTCGCGTCGCGCGGCTGGCAAGTGGCGGGGGTCGAGATCAGTCCTGGGCCTGCAGCGCGCGCACGCGCGACGTTGAACGCCCCCATCTGGGAGGGTCCGGTCGAACGTGTGCTCCCCGCCACGGAGCGCTTCGACCTCGTCACGATGACGCACGTGCTCGAGCACATTCCATCTCCGGCCGGCGTGCTCGCGCAGATCCGCGGCGCGCTCGCTCCGCGCGGCAAGCTGCTCCTCGAAGTCCCGAACGCGGAGGACTTTCTCCTTCGCGTTTGGCGCGGTGGATACCGGCCGTTGTGCCCCGGCGATCACGTCTCGTTCTTCGACGCCCACTCACTCACGCGACTGCTCGAGGACCACGGCTTCTCGGTGGAGTCGATCGCGTCGCCGATTCACGCCCGCGACATCATCTACGCGTCGATTCTCTCCGCACTCGATACGGCTCGCTCGCTACGCGCGAAGCCGAACGGCACTTCGCGCCCCGCCGGAGTCCAAGCCCAAGTGCGCTATCGCGGGAGCCTGCGGCGCCCGGTACGCAGGTGGCTCGACGCTACGACTCGCGCGCTCGACCCCGTCGC
>JAYVXB010000450.1:0-5011 GCA_043785585.1 Deltaproteobacteria bacterium
GCATGTCCTGGCCGCCGCATGCCGAGAGAGCGAGAGCGAGAGCGAGAGCGCGAGATGAAGCGCGTCGGCGCGCTCCGATCATTCGGGGACCTTGTTGCCCTTCGCCAGCTCGCTCTCGCGGTACTCGTCGAGGCCCTCGCAGAACGCGTGCGAGACCTCGGGATCGAACTGCGTCGTCGAGCAGCGCTCGATCTCGGTAACGGCGACCTCGTGCGGGAGCGAACGGCGATAGGCGCGGTCGCTCGTCATCGCGTCGTAGGTGTCGGCGACCGCGATGATGCGCGCCATCAGGGGAACGTCGTTGCCCTTGAGGCCGAGCGGATATCCGCGGCCATCCCAGCGCTCGTGGTGCAGGTGCACGCCCGGGATGAGCGGATGGAGAAACTTGATCGGATCGAGGATGTCTTTTCCGAATCCAGGATGCCGCTTGAAGATCTCGTACTCGTCCTGCGTGAGCTTGCCAGGCTTGTTGAGGTTCATCACGCAGCCGAGCTTGCCGATGTCATGCATGAGCGCGCTCTGCCGCACGATCTCGACGACGTCCGGTGGGAGACCGAGGCGGATCGCGAGGTACATCGCGTAGAGGGCGACGCGCTCGGAGTGGCCCGCGGTGTAGCGATCCATCTTGTCGATCGTGATCGCGAGGCCCTGGATCGTCTGCTGGAACGTCGCGCGGAGATCCTCGTAGAGGCGCGCGTTCTCGATCGCGGCGGCGGCGCGCGACCCGACGATCGAGAGGAGCTTGCGCTGCCCTTCGTTGAAGCGCTTGGTCTTCGTGAAGCTCGCGACGCAGATCCATCCGAGGAGGCGTGTCTTCATGCGCAGCGGGATCGCGACCAGGGAAACGATCGGGACCTCGGGCTGCGTCGCGAAGAAGCGCGCACCCTTGATGCCGTGCTCGAGGAGAAACGACGTCGACGCGAACTGCTCGATGAACACGGGCGGCGCGAACGAGCCGAAGTCGGCGAACGTCCGGCGAGTTTCGCTTGTAGCGAGCGTCGGCGACGGCTGCACGAGGCGCTGACGCTCGAAGTACGCCCCCTCGCCGTTGTCGAGCCACGTCGAGACGAGATCGCCCTTGATCTCGTGGAGCGCCGTGTCGCCGATCGTCGCGAGGACCTCCTCGAGCGACAGGCTCGCGGCGATCGCCTCGCTGACTTTGTAGAGCGACAGCGCCTCGCGAAGCCGCAGGTTCTCCGCCGCGAGCCGCTGCTTTTCGAGGCCGCGCTGCACGACGCGGATGACCTCTTCGACCTTGAACGGCTTGAGGATGTAGTCGTACGCGCCGCGCTTCATCGCGTCGATCGCGGTCTCGACCGTGCCGAAGCCGGTCATGATCACGGTGAGCGCGTGCGGCGCGGCGGTGTGAACCGCGTCGAGGAGCTCGATGCCGCCCATCCGCGGCATTTTCAGGTCGCTGATGATGAGATCGTAGTGGGCGTTGTTGAGCTCGCCGAGCGCGGCGGCGCCGTCTTCGGCCGTGCGAACGATGTAGCCTTCCATGCCGAGGAAATCCGCGAGGATGTCTCGGATGAACTTCTCGTCGTCCACGATGAGAACGCGCGGGCGCTCGTCGACGGAGCTCGGTTGTGACTGGCTCATTGCCAAGGCGAGGGAGTGTACCAGATTACGAGGTGCGCCGCGCTCGCACCGACGTCGACGGGCGCACACTTGATTCGGCGAATCGGGCGTGAAATAGGGATCGTGGGCGTGAGCATGAACCAAAGCAGTCCTTCGCTCTCGCCGCGTGCGTCGTTTGGCGCCGCGGAGCTCAAGGCGCTCGCACGCGCGCTCGCCGCGTACGCAGGGGTGCTCGCGGTATGCGCCGGTGTGGCCGCGTGGTTCGGGAAGAACCCGCTGGTGACGCCGGCGTGGAGCGGCGCGACGGGTGCCGCCTCGGCGACGCTCAGCCTGGGGCTCGGCGCGATGCTCGCGGTGCTGACGCTGGCGTCCACGCGCGTGATGATGCGTCGCGCGGCGTGGGCGCGCGCGCTCCACGCGGATCTTCGGCCCGTCGTCTCCAACGCAGACGACGCGACGCTCTTCGCCCTCGCGGTCGCGAGCGGCGTCGGCGAAGAGGTCCTCTTTCGCGGATTGCTGGTGCCCGCCGTCGGCGTCATCGTCTCGTCGCTCCTCTTCGGTCTCGTCCACCAAGTGCGCGGACGCGGGCGTTGGGGATGGATGGCGTGGGCTGCGGCGATGGGGCTCCTCTTCGGCGTCGTCTTCGAGCTCACGGGGAGCCTCCTCGGTCCGATCGTCGCGCACGTCGCGATCAACGCGGTGAACTTGCGCGCTCTACGCGACGTCGAGCCCTGCCCGAGTCGCGAGCGAGGGCGTGGCGAAGTGCGAACCGGCACGGTGCCCGCTGCGCCTGCGCGTCCGCGACGTCGGCTCGGCGGCCTGCTCGGTCACTGAAGACCGCTCATTGAAAACGAAACTGCATCACCCAGCGCATGCGAACGCCGACCGCGCGTCCGTCGCGCTGCGCAGGTGCGAAGCGGAAGCGACGAATCGCCTGGATCGCCGCGTCGTCGAGCCCGTAGCCGGCGGGCCGCGCGACGCGCGCCGAGACGACGGCGCCATTCGCGTCGACGACGATCTCGAGCGCCACGTCGGCTTCGATCTCGGCCGCGCGCGCCGCAGGCGGGTACACGGGACGCGCGGTCACGAGCGCGCGCGCGGGGACCGAGACGCTCGCTTCGGCAGCGATCTCCGACGAAGTCCCGCCGCTCGAAGGCGCGGGCAATCCTCCGCCGCCACCCCCGGCGGCGGTGCCGTTCGCGCCGTTGCCCCCGGTGCCGACCGTGATGGTCACGCGCATCGGCGCGCTCGGCGGCGCGACGACGACGGGCGCTGCGGGCGCGTCCTCGTGATCGTGATCGTGATCGTGCGCCGCGGGTGCCAGCGGAAGGTGGACGGCACGCGGATCGTGCGGGTGCGCGTCGTGGCTGAGCGGCACCGGGTAGTCGTGCGTGTGCGGGCGCGCGGCGTGAGGCACGGCGTGCGGATGATCGTCGTCCGGATCGGGCTTCGCCGTCGGGTCGGGCGGCGGCGGCGGATCGGCGGGGACTTCGATCTCGACTTCGTCGGAGCGCGGATCCGCCGCAGCCGCGAGCGCGCTGGTCGCATGTCCGCCGGAGAACGAAACGAACGCGAGCGCCACGTGCGCGACGGCCGAGGCCGCCATAGCCACGCCTTTCACGCCGATCGGAACCGCGAGGAGCTTCGTCATGCGTCGCTGTCTATCTAACGCACGAGGCGCTCGCGCGGATCGCTCCGGGGCGATTCAGGCGCGTTTCTCCTCGGAAACCAGCTTCGCGGCCTCGTCGAGCATGCGCACCAGCTCGCTCGTCAACAGGCGCAGCGCCGAGAGCGATCCCTCGAGCGCGCCGGTCGCTTCGACGAGCTCGCGGTCGAGCTGCTCGTTCTCGCCGTCGAGCGTCTTCTGAAGCGTCGCGATCTGAAACGAGAGATCGCGTTCGAGCTGCTCCGCGCGAACGCCCTCCTCTTCGAGCGCAGCGGTCTCCCAGAGGAGGGCCTCGCGCGCGAGGTCCGTCGCGCCCCGATCGCCGTCGAGCGTCCCCTGCCGCGACCGCACCGCGTCGGCGTGCGCGCGCTCGCGCGAGCGATCGTGGACGAGCTCGTCGATCGCGTGACCGAGGTTCGCGCGGAAGGCGCGGCCGCGCGCTTCGAGGCGATCAGCGCGCCCTTGGTGCTCGCCGACGGTGGCCGACGCGCGCTCGACGTTCGCGACGAGCGTGCGCGCTTGCGACGCGAGATCGGCCGCCTTGTCCGCCGCCTTTCGATCGCCACGCCGGCGCGCGCGCGCGATCGCCTCGTCGACGTCGCCGATCGCACCGTGCCACCGCGACGCGATGTTCATCGTCGGCACCTTGCCGACGTTCGCCGTGAGCCGCTCTTGCCCGGACGCCGGCAGCGCGCTCACGCGCGGCGCCATCTCGATCAGCGTCGGGCGCGACTCGCCGGCCTCCGGAATCGCGGTCGACGCGGACGGCGGCGGCGGACGGCGCGACGTGCTCCCGAAGCGGCGGAGCACGTCGCCCAGCGCGTCCGCGACTTCGAACGCGTCGCGCGGCCTGTCCTCGGCACGACGCGCGAGCATCCGAAGCACGAGCGACTCGAGATCCGGCGGAAGCGATAGGCCGTCCACGCGGGTGCTCGGCGGGATCGGCGCGGTCGTGAGCGGCGCGAGCATCAAGTCCGCTTGCGAGCGCGACTCGTACGGGAGGAGCCCCGTCAGCATCTCGTAGAGGACGACACCGAGCGAATAGAGATCCGCGCGGCCGTCCGCGGGAATTCCCTCGACGTACTCCGGCGCGATGTAGCCCGGCGTGCCGAAGAGCTGCTCGGAGAACGTCAGCTTCGGCGCGTCGATCATCTTCGCGATACCGAAGTCCGTCAGCTTGACCATCTCTTCCTCGCTGCGCGGAACGAGGAGCACGTTCTCCGGCTTGAGATCGCGATGGATGATCCCCGTCTGGTGCGCGCGCGCGAGCGCCGACGCGATCTGCTGCGCCACACGCGCCGCGCGCGTCCACACGAAGCGCCCGCGCTTGACGTGCGCGAGGAGCGAGTCGCCCATCACGTACTCCATCACCAGGTACGCGAGGCCGTCGGTCTCGCCGAAGTCGGTGATCTCGACGATGTTGGCGTGGTTGATCCGATTGACCGCGCGCGCCTCGCGGAGAAACCGCTCGCGGTGCGTCGGGCTCATGCCGAGATCCTGCCGGAGGATCTTGATCGCGCTCATCCGGTCGATCATCACGTGACGCGCGAGGTACACGACCGACATGCCACCGGAGCCGAGTCGCTTGATGAGACGATAGCGCGCGGCGATCGTGCGACCGAGGTACGGATCGATGCTGCGTTTCAGCTCGGCGCCGTCCGAAGGACAGAACACCGCGTCGTCCGAATAGAGCTCCGAGCACTTCGCGCAGATCTTCATCGCCCCGAGCGGAAGCCTACGCGACCTTCGGGGGCGTGTGCCTCG